>JAGHUN010000066.1 GCA_018064805.1 Candidatus Colinaster scatohippi | reverse complement strand
AAATCTCGTCTAAACTCCCAACATCAACGTAATAAGCAGCCCCTGAAGGGACAAAGATCCCCCCATCCTGGCCAAACCAGGCCAAGCAGGGCCAAAGCAGGCCAAGCAGGGCCAAAGTACCCCCCAAGCCGGGCCAAAGCAGGCCCCAAGCAGGGCCAAAGTCCCCCCAAGCAGCCCGAAAGTACCCCAAAGCAGGCCCCAAGCAGGGCCAAAGCAGGCCAAGCAGGGCCAAAGTAACCCCAAGCAGGGCCAAAGCATCCCCAAGCAGCCCGAAAGCAGGCCGATTGTTGCCTTGCAGCCCTAGGTAGCCTTGTTCTAATCCTCTTCTATATAGTAATTATTTCCATCGATACATTTGATTTTGTGTTGAAGGGTCATGTTGGTTAAAAGCTGCATTAATGTGGGGATAGACATAGAAGTCTTATCATTTAGGTGACAATAGATTTCGCTGATGGATTTGGGAATAAAATCAAGAACAGATATAATAAGGCGTTCGTCAGCTGAAAGAAATACAGAAGAGTGCTTTATGCTCTTTGTTTCGGAAGTGTTTCTTTGGAGATTAAAGCGGTCGAGGAATTCGTCCAGAAATATCTCGGGTGTGATAAGTGGAGTGGCGCCATCTTTTATAAGCATATTGCAGCCGTAGCTTAGTGAATCTGTAGTGCGCCCGGGGAGAGCGTATATATCACGCCCCTGATCAAGAGCCATGTTGACGGTAATTAGAGTTCCGCTTCGCTCCCTGGCTTCGATTACAATTATGGCGTCTGAGAGTCCTGAAATTATGCGATTTCTTGGAGGAAACAGTCTTGGGTGTGGTGGCGTGCCCGGTGGATATTCGCTAATTATGCCACCTTGCATTAAGGACATATCATATATTAGCTGATTTTCCTTAGGGTAACATATATCTATTCCGCAACCGAGAACACTGCAGGTATACCCACCGCTATTGAGAGCGGAGAGTTCAGCAATTCCGTCAACACCTCTCGCCATGCCGCTGATTATTTGTATGCTGTTTGAAGTTAACTCTTTTGCATATAGTCGCGCCATTTGGCTGCCATAGGCTGAGCAGTTTCTTGCACCAATTATTGCTACCTTTGGTAAAAAAGGATCAGGGAGCCTGCCTTTGACATAAATGGCAAGAGGGGGAGATGGAATATGTCGCAATGCCTCGGGATAGTCCGGATCGAACAGAGGATAGTAGCTTATATTATTTGCTTTAAGTTCGTTTAGAGTAGATGATATGTCATTTGTTTTGCACATATCTGTTAATGCTTTTGCTTCATCGGGCGTAAGAAGTCCGTTAAACTCAGATTCCGAAGAGTTGATGATATGCAAACAGGAACCGAAATGGGCCTTGAGCTTGTTTAGCTTTTTGGTGTTAATAAAATTGATTGACTGAAGAAAACACTGCGCTTCTTTTTCTGTATATTTTTCCATAAGTTGTTCTCCTTTGATAACATGTGATATTAGAACTGTCCGCGATAGCATATGGCTTCTGCGAGGTGATTAATCAGAATATTATCGGAATTATCGAGGTCGGCTATTGTTCGAGCTACCTTCAATATCTTGTGATAAGATCTGGCGGACAGATTCATGGAATTGTATATGTCGCGCATATATTCCTGTTCTGCGCAACCGAGAGGACAGTAGACATTGATATCTCCGGGAGTTATATCGCTGTTGCATGTAAGAGAAGTGCCCTCATATCTTTTTTGCTGTATTAATCGTGAACTGAGTACCTGCCTGCGAAGTGTATGACTGGTTGTAGTAGGTGATTTGTCTGCTCCAATTAACTGATCAGCTGATATATTGTCGGCGCGGACTATTATGTCGATTCTGTCCATCATTGGACCGGATAGTTTGCTTCGGTATCTTGCTATCATGGGTTCTGTGCAATTGCACAGGTTTCTGTTTGGATAGTATCCACATGGACAGGGATTTGCTGCGGCTACAAGCATAAAGTCTGCAGGATAGGAAAAAGTAGAATTGGCGCGACTGATTTGTATTGTTTTATCTTCAAGTGGTTCTCTTAGGACCTCGATGCATTCTCTGGAGAATTCCGGGAATTCATCAAGAAAAAGAACGCCCTTATGGCTTAATGACAGGATTCCGGGACGTGCATTATAGCCTCCGCCTGCTAAAGCCTGTTTGGTGGTTGTATGATGTGGGTTCTGAAAGGGCCTTATATTAATAAAGGGACGGTTTTCGTTAAGTAGGCCGGATACACTATAGATTGTTGAAACTGAAAGGCTTTCTTCTTCGGTCAGGGGTGGCATAATACCCGGAAGCCTTTTGGCTATCATGGTTTTCCCGGCACCCGGTGGGCCGGTAATAAGCAGATGGTGGAAGCCTGCCGCTGAAATTAGGGCAGCGCGTTTACAAGCTTCCTGGCCGATTATATCAGCAAAGTCTCCATAATTTTCGGGAGTGTTTGGGGCACAGGAATTGTCTAAAGTCTCAAAATTCAACAAGTCGTATGAATTACATAGCTTATCCGGGGGATTTTTGAGTACTTCAATAGTCTCTATCAGGCATGATACCGGCAGAATGCCAATTCCCTTCACATATTCAGCTTCGCGCAAGTTCTCGCTAGGGACAATGCAGTGAGTGAAACCGCTTTCTTTGGCTGTCGTCAATATTGGTAGAATACCGTTTACTCGTTTAACCTGCCCGTCAAGACCAAGTTCGCCGATTACCAGTGTTTTATCAAGAATATCAGATGTTATGATTCCTAAAGATGTTAGAATACCGATGGCAATGGGCAAATCAAAAGCAGTTCCTGATTTGTGGATATTGGCCGGTGAAATATTAACAGTAATTTGCACCGGAGGAAGTGTAAGTCCACTATTATTTAGGCACACACGAACCCGTTCTCGGGCTTCTTTTACTTCGCTTGATAGCTTTCCAACCATATCGAAGCCGGGAAGTCCTGATTTGGTATCCACTTCTACATCGGCGACAAAGCTCTGAATGCCACTCAGTGCACCGGAATGAATAATTGAATACATATAATATATTTACCTCGTTCTAATTTTGGAAAAAAAGCACAGAACTGTGCTATAATGTGAATGTTGCAAAGAATTGCTTTATTTTTCGACAGAATCAATATAGCATGGCATATTTATACTGTAAAGAGTAAAAACGATTATTGCGACATTTGTAAAATGATAATGCTATGTCAGGTTTGAATCTTAATAATGGGACGAATCCCCACATATTAAGGGCTAAAGAGGAGGAAACATGTATTTAGACGGAACTTATATCTTACTTGTTATTGGTGCGATTATTACGCTTATAGCTAGTGCGAAAGTTAATTTTACATTTAAGAAATATGAAAATAAGCATACCCTTAACGGCGTAACCGGTGCTCAGGCGGCAGCAATGATATTGAGATTATATGGGATAGATGATGTATGTATTAATTCTGTTCCGGGTAAGCTTTCGGATAATTATAATCCTAAGACGAACAGTTTGAGTTTGTCGAATTCAGTGTATAACAAGGCATCTATTGGGGCAGTTGCAGTGGCGGCACATGAGTGCGGGCATGCAATTCAGCATCACAGTGACTATGCACCGATCAGATTTAGAAGCGCCCTCGTTCCTTATGCCAATATCGGCTCTAAAATAGGAATACCGATGATTATTGTTGGCTGGTGGCTTGGAACACAAATTGAAGCGGCTTATGGATTGGCGACTATAGGAATATGGCTCTTTTCACTTGCTATATTATTCCAGCTTGTTACATTGCCGGTTGAGTTTGATGCATCTTCCAGAGCACTTAAGATTCTTAGTTCGGAAGATATCTTAAGTGATGATGAGATGAAGGGAGCAAGGAAGGTGCTTACAGCCGCTGCTCTTACATATGTGGCTGCGGCAGCATCATCAGTTCTTCAGCTTCTGCGATTGGTTATTCTTAATGACAGAAGAGGCAGGAGAAGATAGTGCCGGAGTATGCCGGATATCTGATTAGTAGCCGTATATGATTATGACAGGATGGTTAATTGGACAGAGGAGAGTGGGAGAGCACAAATGAGACCTGTAAATGCAAATGCAACTGCTGAAGCGGTAAAACTCCTTGACTATTTGTATGATGTCAGGGGGAAGGGTATTATTACTGCGCAGCATACACAGACAATTCCGTGTGAGGAGATAGAATATATTAAGGAGCAGACAGGGAAAGAACCTAAAATGCGTGGGTTTGAAATGCTGGCATATTCTCCTAATATTAATTATGCCGACGCTTCTGAGGCCTGCCTTACGGAAGTATATGAAAACAGAGACACTATGGAGATAGCCAGAAATTGGGCTAAAAGCACAGATGGTATTGTTACTCTTAGTTTTCACTGGTTTTCGCCGCTTGGGGGACGGGATAAGGCTTTTTATGCCGAACATACCGATTTTGATCCGTGTCAGGTGTTTGTTGAAGGAACTGCTGAACGTAAGGCTTTCTACAGTGATATGGACAGAATAGCCGAAGAACTCAGGCTATTTTATAATGACAACATTCCGGTTTTATGGAGACCTTTTCATGAGTCGGACGGAACCTGGTTTTGGTGGGGGCGAAAAGGGCCGGCTGTAGCTAAGGAGTTGTATCTTCTTATGTATGATTATTATGTGAATGTAAAGCATCTTGATAATCTGTTATGGGTATGGAACTGCAGAACCAAGGACGGATATCCCGGAGATGATTATGTGGATGTGATATCTGTTGACGTTTATCTGGAGAAATACGAAGATACCGATTATGCCTCTTTTTATAAGGAATTACTTGCAAATACTTCTGATAAAAAGGTTGCGGCATTGGCAGAGGTTGGATATATCCCTGACATCAGGACACTTGAGAAGACAAAGGTTCCGTGGGCATATTATATGTCGTGGTCTAAGGAATGGATTGTTGGCGAACAGTACAATACGGTGAAAAAGCTTAAAGAAATGTATCTGAGCGACTATTCTATTAAATTATAACGTGATTTAATATGCGAGGTGTTATTTTATGGAGAAACAGTTTTTTGATAATCTTGCAGAGAAGACGATAGCGTCTGAGGAAGTGTTTGACGGAAGGATATTGCATCTTTTTAATGACAGGGTGGAACTTCCTAATGGGCATGAATCAACAAGAGAGGTTATACGCCATGTCGGTGCGGTGGCAGTTGTGCCTGTTACTGATGATGGGAAAGTGGTAATAGAGCGTCAGTTCAGATATCCGCTTAATGCAGTGATTACAGAGATTCCTGCAGGCAAGCTGGACGGACCGGATGAGGACAGACTTGAGGCTGCTAAAAGGGAACTTCGTGAGGAGACCGGTATTACTGCCGATAAATGGATTGATATGGGCGAGTATTATCCTGCGGCGGCTTATTGCGATGAAAAGCTCAATATCTATCTTGCAACCGGGCTTCATAATAGTGAACAGGAGCTTGATGATGATGAATTTCTCAATATTGAGATGGTTCCATTGGAAGAACTGGTTAACGAGGTTATGGAGGGTAAGATAACTGATGGTAAGACCCAGGTGGGCATTATGAAAGCTGCAAGAATGCTTGGCAAATAAAAAGATAATAGTTAACGTTTTGGTAGTTACTAGCGTATAGGAGGTATGGCATGTGGGCTGTACCTCTTTATTTTTGCATCTGTACAGTGCGACAGTTCGTGATTTGCATCATTTTTGCTGCATTTTTTTGTTGAAAAAGTGGCAGTATTCGCATGGCGTACCATAACCTGAAGATGAATCGAATACAGGTGACAAAAGTACTAAAAAAATGAACAAATTGTTAAGAGTTTTATTGTTAATAAGTAGAGTTTGTGATATAATTTTACAGTCTATAAGTGGGAAAAGTTATAGTCATTGATTATTATATCAGGGTGGTAGCGTACAATGCTTAAAAGCTTGGGAAGGATTAAAGCCATATTGAAGGGTCGCAGAGAAGGTTTGGCGGCACGTTTTGGAGCTCAGGGAGGTTTTTCACTCATTGAGCTTATTGTGGTTATATCGATTCTTGCTGTGCTTACAGGTATTCTGGTACCGAATTTTTTAAAAATGGCTGACGAAAATAAGAAAAAGGCCTGTATGCATAATCGTGAGGCGGTTCTTGATATATATGCCAGATGTGTTTTTGACAGTAGCATTGAGACCATTCAGTTAAATGATGCCGGTGCACATAAGGCAACCGGTATTGCTCTTGCATCGGGTGGCGCCACAGAGCCCCCGGATCCGATTGTCTACAACGAGATGAATAGATATATGGCATGTCCAAAGTATACTTCAGGCAAACCTAATTGGCAGATTTCAGTAGATATGGCAACGAGCACAGCATATATCCATTGTGATGACTGCGATACAATAGCATCCCTTGATATGATGGGATGGGAAAGAGGAGAATTACCTACGGGAGTAGATAACCCATATACAGAACCTACAGAATCGGAGAGTGAGCCACCATCAGAAGAGGAGACGGTGCTTGTGAAATTCAGTCTTAATGGTCATGGAAGTCCAAAGCCTGATGATCAGGAGGTGGTGGTTGGTCAGCATGCCGTTGAACCTGAAGCACCTAAAGCGGCAACATATAACTTTGTGGGTTGGTACACGGAAGCCGGTTGCCTTAACAAGTGGGTATTCAGCAAGCCTGTTACAGAGAGTATGACCTTATATGCCAAGTGGGAAGGCATTCAGCAGAGCAATGTATGGCCTTATTCCGATGATCCTACATGGTGGGATCCGGATAAGTTTAACCATGATGGCGAGGTTGTTGATAAGAACCTTTCGGGTACGCTTAATAACAGATATATTGTTATTCTTACACCGTCCGGAATATTCACAAGTAAGTCCGGTGCACAGTTCGTATTTGTAAGACAGAATGCAGATGGATATATCCGAATCAAATATGAGCAGGCTAATAGTCCTGAGTACTACAGTCAGTTTGGTGAAGTTAAGGACGCGCTGATTCAGCTTACCGGCGACAAGACGACTATTGATTTGTCGGGACTTAAGGATACCGATTCGTTTACGGAACCTATAGTTCAGAATGGTGATTTGGTAGAATTTATATATGGTGATACTTCGTATCTGTATGTATACTGGGCGGGACGCGATAATAACCAGAATACAAAGCATGTTTCTGATGTGAAGAATGGATATGTATTTAACCTGGCACCATATGGCAAGTTCGGTAACTATTATGCGGTTAATAAGGCGCCTACAGCATATAGTGAATAAGTAGTAGCAGGTAGCCGATATAATAGTTGATTGATATAATTTTTGAAACCTAAGGGGTTAGTTATGGAACTTCGAAGAAAAAAGAGACTTGGTGACATACTGATTGATGGTGGAGCCATCACTCAGGAGCAGTTAAGCCAGGCTCTTGCAAAGCAAAAAGAATTAGGGCTTAAGTTGGGTGCAACACTTGTTCAGACAGGTATTGCGACTGAAGAGGCAATTGCACATGCCTTGTCTAACCAGCTTGGCTATGATCTGGTAGACCTTGCCGAGATAGAACTTGATGAGTCTATGAAGAATCTGGTTGATGAGAAGATTCTGAAAAAATACTCGGTTATTCCTTTTGAAATTCCATCTGACAGTCCTAACACCTTAAGAGTTGCTATGGCAGATCCCATGGATATGGCTGCCATCGATGATATTTCGATTATAACTAATCTTATTGTTGAACCATATGTTGCAACGCCTAAGAGCATTGCTATGGCAATTGACAGATTCTTCGGTCAGACCGAACTCGAGTCCCAGCTTGATGAATATACAAGGGGCAAGGAACAGCAGGAGATGGAAGAGACTGACGATATGTACAGCGAAGATGTTAATAATTCGCCTATCGTTCAGCTCGTTAAATCCATGATTGAGACAGCTGTAAGAAAGAGAACTTCGGATATTCATATAGAGCCAATGGAGAAACAGGTTCGTATCAGATACCGTATTGATGGTGCCTTATATGAGCAGAAGACATACAGCCCGAAAATTCTTCCGGCTTTGGTTGCCCGTATTAAGATTATCGGTGGTATGGATATAGCTGAGAAGAGAAAGCCTCAGGATGGTCGTATCACACAGATTGTAGACCGTATGGAATATGATATTCGAGTTTCAATCCTTCCTACGGTATATGGTGAGAAGATAGTTATGCGACTTACCTCCAAGACTGCTCTTACCAAAGCTAAAAAGGATCTCGGTCTTTCTGAAAGTGAACTTAAGGTATTTGATCATATCATCTCGAATCCTCATGGTATCCTACTTGTAACAGGTCCTACAGGTTCAGGTAAGTCAACAACACTTTATACAGCGCTTTCGGAGCTTAATAAAGAAGATGTTAATATTATTACAGTTGAAGACCCTGTCGAGGCTAATATTGATGGTATTAACCAGGTACAGACTAATAATAAAGCTAACCTGACATTCGCATCGGCGCTTCGTTCAATTCTTAGACAGGACCCGGATATTATCATGATTGGTGAGATTCGAGATGGCGAGACTGCAGGAATTGCGGTTCAGGCTTCTATTACCGGACACCTGGTTGTATCGACTCTTCATACTAACTCTGCGGCAAGTACGATTACCCGTCTTGCAGATATGGGAATTGAGCCATATCTTATTGCAGACTCGACGATTGGTATTATTGCCCAGCGTCTTGTAAGAAGACTGTGTCCAACCTGTAAGATTGAATACACTCCTGATGAGGAGGAGTGCGATATCCTTGGAATAGATAAGGCGAATCCTATTAAGATTTATAAGCCATGCGGTTGTAAAAACTGCGATAATTCAGGCTATAAGGGACGAATCGGTGTATACGAGATTATGGAAGTTACTCATGACCTAAAGCTTGTTATCGCCAGAGGCGGAACAGCAGATGAGATTAAGAATCAGGCGCTTAAGGAGGGTATGAATACTCTTAGAATGAGTGCCACAAGATATGTACTTGAAGGAATTACTTCTGTTACAGAGATGCGTAAGGTTTCTTTCGACAGTTAATTATTATATTAGTGGAAAGATTACTTTACTTATATATAAGAAGAAAAAGGAACAGTATTTGGATTGCATTATTATAGATGTAATCCCGGAATGGAGTAGGAAATGGCGGATTTTAGCTTTGAGGGAATTACCAGAGAGGGTAAGACCATCAAGGGAAGTGTTACTGCGGATGATTCAAGCGCAGCAATGAACCAGTTAAAACAAAAGGGTTATATTATAACGGATCTTACAGAAAAGGGAATGCTGCAGAAGGATATTAGCTTCAGCTTCGAGAAAAAGCCATCTGCAAGAGATATGGCAGTATTTTGTTCGCAGTTCGTTGCCATGAACCGAGCAGGTGTATCGATTCTTGAGTGTCTTACACTTTTACGTGAACAGACAGAGAATGCCATGCTTGCCAAGGCGGTAAGAGAGGTTCAGGCAGAGGTTGAGAAGGGTGAGACGCTTGCAAATGGTCTTGCACAACACCCTAAGGTATTTAATGATTTGATGGTTACAACCATTAATGCAGGTGAGCAGTCAGGTTCGCTTGATGTAGCTATGGATAGAATGGGAGCCCAGTATGAGAAGAGCGCCAAGACGGCAGCGCTTGTTAAAAAGGCGATGATTTATCCTATTGTAGTAGCGCTTGTAGCAGTTGCAGTTGTAATTGTAATGCTTGTTGTTGTTATTCCAAGCTATACGGATATGTTTGCTGACCTGGGAACAGATCTTCCGGGAATTACCAAGGCTGTAGTTGCAGCCTCGGATTTCATAATACAACGATGGTATATACTTGTGCCGATTATAATTGCGATTGCAGTTGCAGCAAAGACATATCTTGCAACGGATTCAGGCAAGCATTTAAAGAGCGTAATATCTCTTAAGATTCCGGCTATTGCCAATCTTACAACCAAGAGCGCATGTTCACAGCTTGCAAGAACCTTGGCAACACTTTTGTCAGCAGGTGTACCGCTTGTTGAGGCAGTTGATATTGTTGGTGATACAATGCAGAATGTGCTTTTCTATGATGCGGTTAAATATGCAAGAGATGAAGTAATAAAGGGTGTTCCTCTTTCGCAGCCACTTGAGGAGTCAGGTCTCTTCCCGCCTATGATGTATCATATGATTCATATCGGTGAGGAGGCAGGTAACACTGAAGAGATGCTTAACAAGCTTGCTGATTATTATGATGAAGAGGTTGAGATGGCTGTTCAGTCTCTTATGGCTGCTATGGAGCCTATGATTATTATTGTACTTGCCGGTATTGTTGGAGTACTTATCGGTGCGGTTATGGCACCAATGCTTTCAATGTACCAGGCACTTGACAGCTTATAATATTGAATTAGACCGGCGGTGTAGGGGCGTCGGTTTAAGATAAAAACTTACTAATTAGAAAAGGAGAACTAATTATGAAGAAGACAAACAACAAAGGTTTTTCACTCGTAGAATTAATCATCGTAATCGCTATCATGGCTGTACTTATCGGTGTTCTTGCACCACAGTTCATCAAGTATGTTGAGAAGTCTAAGGAATCTAAGGATATCTCAAACCTTGATTCGTGTGTAACAGTTGTTCAGGCTTATATGGCAGATAAAGAATGGCCAACTGACGGAATTACTATCTCTGTTGATGCAACTAAAAAAGTATATACAGCTACAGACAAGGGTGCTGCTGCGTTAAAAGATGCGGGTGCTGATAATTCGAAGGTTACTGGAGATTGGAAGACAACACCTTCGGCAAAGCTTACTTCAGATGGTAAAATTGAGTATACTGGAGAGGCTAAGTATTATAAGAATACAACCGACAAAACTGGATTTGAACCAGTTGAGGCTACTGCTGGCGAAGACTAAGGATTAACTAATGGACATCATACTATTTGCAGCCTACATTATCATTTTCCTCTACGGCATAGTGATAGGCAGTTTCTTAAATGTATGCATTTTCCGCATACCTAAAAAAGAGAATATTGTTAAAATCAATTCACATTGTATGAATTGTAATAAAAGGTTGCATTGGTATGAGCTTATTCCTTTATTCAGTTACTTAATACAGGGCGGCAAATGCCGTGGATGTAAGACAAAGTTATCAGTTCAGTACCCTCTTATAGAGGGGCTGAACGGATTGCTTTATGTAGTTATTTGTTTTATTAACGGGATGAATGTAGATTCCCTACTCTACTGCCTGTTAATATCTGCACTTATTGTGCTTAGCATAATAGATTGGAGGACATATGAGATTCCAATCGGAATTAATTGTTTCATACTGGCACTGGGGCTGATTATGACGGCAATCCATTATGAGGATTGGCTTAATCATGTGATCGGCTTCTTTGCTGTCAGTGTATTCATATGGATTATTATCATAGCTACCAAAGGCAGAGGTATGGGTGGAGGCGACATGAAGCTTATGGCAGTATCCGGACTTATGCTTGGATGGAAGGAGATTATCCTTGCTTTTGTTATAGGATGCATTCTTGCATCGATAAT
This sequence comes from Candidatus Colinaster scatohippi, assembly GCA_018064805.1. Lineage (GTDB taxonomy): Bacteria > Bacillota > Clostridia > Lachnospirales > Lachnospiraceae > Colinaster > Colinaster scatohippi. Next base: position 95,018 of record JAGHUN010000066.1, on the reverse strand, counting down.
TCATGTGGCAAGAATGAGAATTACTAAGGCAGACCATGTGCTTGCCTTTGGACCATATCTGGCAGCAGGAATATTTATTGCAGCTATGTTTGGTAATCAGATGATTGGCTGGTATATATCCCAGCTTGGCTTTTAAATTACAGGGTGAAAGGGTGGTATATATGTGTAAGTGCTGCCTATACATCAGGATTTACACATATATATCACGTATATAGAAAACGTGAAAGGCGTAAAGAGGAGTTACAAAAATGGCGGAAAGAATATTAAGTGTTGAAATTGGATATTCACTTACCAAGGTATGTGAAATTGAAAATTCCGGCAAAGGGCCAAAGATTCACAACAGTTTTGTAATTGCCACACCGGAAGGTATGGTAAGAGATGGTGCTGTAGAACTTGATAATGAGTTTATTAATCAGTTCCAGCGAATGATGTCTGTAAAGCATATTAAGACTAAAAAGGCTATTTTTACTGTATCGAGCAATAAGATAGCAACAAGAGAAGCAGTTATTCCTTATGTTAAAGATAAGCAGGTTCAGGCAGTTGTTCGTGCTAATCTGTCGGAGTACTTCCCTGTAGATCTGTCACAGTATCTTTTTTCACATACAGTACTTGAGGTAATGCGAGAAGAGGATAAGTCATCAGGTCAGATTGCTCAGATAGATAAGGCAGCAGCCAAAAAGGTTGAGGATGATGTATATTCGTCAACATCAATAGAGGAGGCTTCAGAGGATAAGGGTAGTAAGAAAAAGGCTAAGAATGTGCAGGTATCCAAGGCACTTGGTAAGCCAACAGGTCTTAAGCTCTTAGTACTTGCAGCTCCAAAGCAGCTTGTTACAAGCTATGAGCGTATGGCTAAGGCAATCAATCTTGAGCTTGTTACGATTGATTATAATGGTAATTCAATCTATCAGGCAGCCAAGGAGGAATGTAAGGACGGCGTACAGCTCATAATTAAGGTTGATGAGAGAAGTGCAATGCTTATTGTTCTTGAGAATGGAGTTATAGCACTTAATCGTACAATTAATTATGGTATTGATGAGGCAATTATGACATTGCAGCAGTGCAAAGAGCTTGGTGATACAGGTTCATATGATAAGGCACTGGAGGTTGCAAGAAGAAAAACTGTTATTCTTTCTTCATTTAATGATGGAAGAATGGATATTGTGGATCTTGATAATGAAGCCAAGGATGAGCAGATTAAGGCTGAAAAGAAGATGGTAACTGAGTCCTTAAGACCTCTTGTCGGCGGTATTATCAGAGTTATTGATTATTATAATTCCAATCATACATCTAATCCTATCGAGAAGATGTATGTGACAGGTATTGGTGCGGACTTCTCAGGATTGTCTAATCTTCTTACTAATGAAGCAGGTCTTAAGATTAAGAATCTTACTCATCTTGCAGGAATTGATATTGAGAGAGTATTCAAGGATGTAACATATGGTGAGTATGTTGCATGTATTGGTGCGAGCATAGCGCCACTCATGTTCTATCCGGATCATATAGATGAGAAGGGCAATGGCAAGGGTAAAGGCGGATCAAAATCTAATGTAAATACATTTATCATAGCAATAATTGTTTTTATCGGTGGCATTGGTGTTGCCGGATACCTGGCTGCTTCTTCGATTCTTCCTTATATGAAAGCTAAGGAACAGAAGGCAGAATATGAGAAAACAATACAGGAACTTCAGCCTTCGTATGATATCTATATGAATTATGTGAAGGAAGATGAAGAACTTAGATTCCTTAAGAGTCTTGAGAAAAATACAAGAAACAGAAATGAAGAAATTTTAAGTGTAATTTCAAATCTTGAGCAGAATATGCCTCATACATTTATGGTTAATTCATTAGAGGCTGACAAAGAAAAGATAACAATTGAAGCGACTGTATCAAGCAAGGAAGAGGTTGCTTATGTTGTTGATAGACTTAAAATGAATGAACTGTTTGCCGATGTAGAGATTACCGGGGCAACATTAGAAGAGAATGATTTAGGTGAGTTCCATTATGAATTCAGTGTGGATATGTTCTACGCTCCATATGAAGATGAAATCACTACGGAAGAGGAGGTAGAATAAGCCATGGATATGACAATTACTAAGGGACAGAGAGACCTGCTTATAGGTCTTGCGGGTATTTTAATAGCTGTTGTTGTTAATTTCCTTGTTGCAAGTCCATATAATGAGAAGACTGCAAGTATAGAGTCCAAGAATAAGGAACTTAAGCCTATAGCAGAAGAATATCAGGCTATTCATGCCAATGTTGATGAGTATGAAGAGAAGATATCAGAGATGAAGCAGGAAGGACAGGAAATTTTATCTCATTATCCTTCAGGAATTGAAAGAGAAGACCAGTTGATGCTTTGGGCTAATATCGGTGGAAGCTATCCGGATGCCCTTGCTCTTGGTGACATTGAGCTTGAGGAGTGGGATGCTGTAGCTATCCAGGGTATTGAGGAAGGTGAGATACCTGCTGCACAGATTACATATGATGAAGATGGTAATCCTAAGATTTCCGATGACCTTGCCAAGAGTGCCAGCGCTGACTACAAGCTCTTTGCGGGAGTATCAGCAATGGAATTCGCAAGCACATATGATGGACTTAAATATATGCTCACATATATTCAGTCGCAGAATGATCGTAATTCAATTGACGCACTTGAGATTGAGTATGATGAGGAAACAGGCTTTCTTAAGGGTGCTGTTGGTGTAAGACAGTATTATGTTCTTGGAACAGATAAGGAATATATGCCAACATTTATCCCATCTGTACTTACAGGCGTTGATGACATTTTCCATTCAGGAAATGGTAACTTGAGCGATGAAAAGGAAGAAAATCCGGAACGAGATGAATAGAAAGAGAATTACTGACAGACAACAGAATAATGCCGGCTTTACGCTTGTTGAAGTTGTTATTGCTGTAATTATACTGGCTATTGTCAGTATTCCGCTTATCCGTTCATTTGCATCCGCTGCCAATACGACAGGTAAGGCAGCTGTTAAGACCAGGGCAACAAATGCCGCTGAAAATCTGATGGAAGATTTGAAGGGTATGACCAAGGATCAGATTCTTGAGAAGTATGCAGGTGGAACCTTTGCTCCTAATGCTGAAGGTATAATTCCCGGAAGCGGCGATGTGGCTTATAAGTTTGTGGTTAGTTCTACAAGCCCAGCCTTTGATGATGATCTTAACAAGATTATTGATGATAGTGCATATACTGTAACTATTAGGTTGGATCCTTCAACTTATCCTAATATTAACGCATTTAATTTTGCAGATTTTAATACAGTAAATTCTGAGACATCTGCAGTATTCTTTTTACCGGAATCCGTCGATAAAAAGATGTACTCGGAGTATGTAACTTTAAATAGCCAGCTTGATTCGGATTTTGCCAGAACGGAAGAATATTTTGAGGAGAATCTTAAAAGAGAAATCCGTGTAGATATGAGCAATACAGGTAAGAAGCTTACTGATGAGGATGGTAAGGAGTTCGATGCGGTTGAAGTAAGAGTTGTTGTCTCATATTTAATTCCTGATAATGATAAGGTTGTTCCTACAGGTAAGGAAGAGCGACAGAAGATAAGCAGACAGGTATTTAACGGAAATATAAGCGGTAATGAATTACAGTCGGTTTTCATTATGTTTTCTCCAAGATATAAGGCTGCAAAAAAGGACGGAGACATTATTATAGTACATAATCCCGATAATATAGAGGCAAACCTATATATTATTGCTCAGGATACAGCAGCTCATTCCGGTGAGTGGAAGGATTATTGCAAGAAGTCGTCCGGTGGACTTAATCTTCAGATATACGAAGATGAGGTTGAGGATAAGGAAAAAGGCGGTACTAAGCAGCCACTTACTTTATATACCAATATCCATGATGATATAGATTATCAGAAAAAGGAAACATCGGAGGTTGTTCCTGTGCAGTGTTTCTTAAATGTAGATAAGTCATCTAAGGATCCGGAGGGTAAGAAGGATATCTTTGATAAAAGCGTTTACGGAAAGATAGTTGGCAGAAAGGGCAAATTTGAAGATAAGGATGCCACTAAGGCCCTTAAGGCAAAGGGTGTGGATGGAAAGACTCTGGATGCATCTGAAGTACAGGACAGAATATATGATGTTTCCGTAACAATAGAAAAAACAGTTGGAACTAATGAATGGCCTGTAAAGGTTGAGCTTACAGGTTCGATATTAGAATAGTTAAATGCAAATATAATTAATCACGGTCAGGCGAGAATATGTCACAGAAAAACAGTAAAATGGAAAATTTAATAAAGAATGACAAGGGAATGTCGATAGTTACTGTTGTTGTGGCAATCGGATTCGTAGCAATTCTTGTTAGCATCATTATGATTTCATCTGTTATTAATTTCAGAATGAAATCTATAAATGTATATACTAAGGATTCTTTCTATTCTGCTGAGCAGGTACTCGATGAGATTAATATAGGTCTTCAGAGGATGGTTTCTGACGGACTTGGATATGCATACAGTTCCGTAATGGAGAATTATGCACTTGATGATATGTCATCGACGCAGAAAAATGAGCATGTTAAGGCTGAATTTTATGAATACATCTGGAAGGAACTGGGTGTGGATAAGAAGGACGGCAAATATATTGTAATGTCCTCTACCGACTCGACAAAGGGACTTTATGGATTATTAAAGCCTGCTACACAGTGGAATTCCACAAATTCAAGCGGAGCCTTTCTTAGGGGTGGCGAAGCTGAGATTGCTGATGCAGAAGGAAACATGATTTATCCGGGTAAGATGTTCTCTACTAAGGATAATGGTGTAATCCTTAAGGATCTTACGGTTTATTATAAGGATCCAAGTGGATTTATATCAGCTATTAGGACAGATATCAGACTTGTATATCCGAATTTTACTTTTTCTAATAATAATATTCCGGATATTGTTGATTATACACTTATTACGGATACTCTTTTGTCAGAGTCTCATGGAAATGTTGCAAGAGGCAATGCGTATAAGATGGGAATTAAGGGTAATTCCTTCGCATATGCAGTTGATACAACCGGTGTAATTATTGAACACCAGAAGAATGATAAAAAGGGTGATATTCATATAGTTGCTACTGATATGAATATAGTGAATGGAGGAATAACCAATAGTGAAGGTTCTGTTCTATGGGCAGAGAATATTGAACTTAAGAGTGGAAAGGCAGAGCTTGGCGGTTATACATATGTTAAGGATGATTTAAATATCACAGGTAAGAACAGTAATGTGGTATTTAAAGGGTATTATACCGGTTATGGTAATTCAGCTAATGCTTCAGATACAAGTAGTGCAATTCTTGTAAATGGTGTTGATACTACGGTAGATTTATCAAATGTCAAGAAGCTCACTCTTGCAGGTCGTGCTTTCGTAGCAACCTCAGGAGCAGAGAATGAAGAGAGTGCAACAGATAAAGAATTCATGACAGGTCAGTCTATAGCAGTTAAGAGTGATCAGCTTATGTATATGGTTCCGTCTGAATGTATTGGAACGACAGGAGAGAAGCATACAGCAAGCTATAGTAATCCAATGAGTGGTGAGACTTACGATCAGTTAAAGAAGGATACTAATGGTGAACTTGTTGATTATAACTATCAGCCACCTCGACTAGGTGGAGCTAGACTTGGTGATTATATCGATGATATTGAGGTACGAGTTGTAAGATCAGCTAAGGATGATAAGAGAATTGTTACTCTTTATATGGCATTTAAGGATGAAGAACTGGCTAATCAGTATTTTGCCAAGTACTACAATACTAACGGTAACCAGTATATGAATAAATATCTTAAACTGATTACTTTCCCTACAGATTCTGCCGGTGATGTTAATTATCTCAAGGTTGATATGGCCGGTGCCGCAGTTAAAGGACCTAATAAGGGTGATGGCGACAGTCAGGATTATGATCTTGTAAGCTATAGAACCGGTGTAATAGGAGAGAAGATTTCCGAGTCTTATGAGGAGACATATATTACACTTTCGGACCAGTTTGATGCGTACTGTTCGTTACTTTCTCCTGATTTGTATGCATTAGAGGAAACAGCGGGTGTGCTTATCCGTTCAGGTGATAATAAGGCGGTATTCAAGAATCTTGTAGATGAAGAGGTACTTAAGGATATCGGAAGCACGACCTTTGAAGCAGACGGTCTTAAGATTCAGTTTATTTATAATGCAAATGTTGATCATATGGCGAAGGCAGCACCGGGCTGTAATCTTATTATTGCTAACTGTGGTGTTGATATGTCTGCTTATACAGAATTTAAGGGTACGGTACTTGCTAAGGGTGAGATTAAGGTTCCTGCCTGTGATTTTAACTTTATAGCTGACCCGGATAAGGTTGAGCAGTGTATGTTGGTAACTTCAGATGATGAAGTATATAAGGTCTCTGATGTATTTGTTGATGCAGATGAGGTTGAGGTAAAGGCAGTTGTAGATGAGAAGTACGATGATGCTTCTTTGGATAAGTTAGTTAAGTTTGAGAACTGGACTAAGAATGTAGAGATTAAATAACCTATGGAAAGAGCATTTGTTTCAGAAAAAAAGAATAGCGGTTTTTCCATAATAGAGCTTATTACTGTTATAGCTATTATGGCTGTAATGTTTGGTATAGGTGTATACACCTTTGCCATGTTAAGTGGTGCGGAAGCCAAGCAGGGAGCCAGGAAAACAGAGGCCTGCCTTAATGATATCAAGACCGGTGCAATGAGCAGAGCCGGCGAGTATATGATAATAAGATATATTGAGGTGACGGATGCCGGTAAGGATGCACTTGCTAAGGCAGGTATTACAAAGTCAGGTTATTATGCTGAAAAAAGGGCAACAACGATAACTAATGCTTCCAATATAGTTGTGGATTATTCGACAGATGCGGAATATACCCTCATTGGAACAGGCAAGATTGCGATAATTGTTAACGGTGGTACTTTCACCTTGAGCAAGGAGGCAGGAGTTAGCAATGCTCTAAGAATTGAGTATAACAGAGGTAACGGAACCTTCAAAAAGGTTAGCACAGGCAGTGTGTCCGGAACAGGTCTTGCCGATACATTTGCCGAGGGTGCAACCATTGAATTGGAGAAGTTGGAATTCCAGGCACTTACAGGTCGTGGAACTCATTATGTGATAGATTTTGATGCAGTAACAAGTAAGCATACAGTGACTGCTATTTAGTAACCGGGTAGGGGTAATGAAAACAAGACACAACAATAAAGGTTTTTCTTTAATTGAATTAATTGTTGCTTTTGCAATCTTTGCAGTAGTGGGGACTGCTATTACTGGTTTCATTTTTTTCTCAAATAACAGTTTTTCGTCTGCTAATAAGAATCTTAAGCTTCAGTATGATCAGCAGGTTGTTGTTAACAGAATAAGAGATATAATTGTTGAAACCAGCAGAGGTATTAATTACAATCCGTCAACTAACACTCTTATTGTTCTTAGTGATAATCAGGGCGATGACAAGGAGACACTTCCATATTCAGTTGCAAGAATAAGATATGACAGTTCGGAGAAGAAGTTATATCTTCTTGAAGAGAATATTGCAGCTGTTGACTCGATTAAGAGTATTGCTTTTTCAAAGGCAGAAGGTGTTCTGTGCGATACGATTGGAACGGAAGACGGAAGCAAAAAAGCCTTTAATGTTAACCTTGATGAGGTTGATGCCGGTAAGGTTACATTAGACATCATATTTATGGTTGGTGAAAAAGAGGTTGAGGTTCATCCGGTTATTAATCTAAGAAATATGATTAGAACAGTTGGAGAAGAGGAAGAACTGGGCGAGCTCTATAAGGGAATTGTTGAGGAGCATTTTACATCTGTTGCGTCAGTAGTAATTGTTCGTGACGGTAAGAAGTTCTCTCAGGGAAGAACTGATACAATTGCTATGGCAGGTGATGATACAACTGTTGATTATGATGCCATAGTGACTAAGAAAAAGACAGTTAAGGACAGTATAGATACATCTGTAACATGGGAAATTGAATTATCTACAATTAAGGATAAGTATAAGTATGCTTCTGATGGAATAACTCCTGTAGATACTTACAAGATGTGTATTTCCATTGATGCAGGAAGTGGAGCAGTACATCTTAGGAATGCTGTGATGAAGGATGAACTGGGTAATAATGTTACTATTACTCCTGCAGATGTAATTAATGGTGATTATTTCATTATTAAGGCAATCAGTAATCAGGATCCAACGAAGGTGGCAAGACTCAGAATTAAAGTTACAACCGGTGGTGTTTATCCTGTAAGTATTAAGACAACACTGACGCCGGATTCTCCGATAGTGGATTTGATTAACCAGTTAGCAACCTTCAGACTGACTCATAGTATTACATATACAGATAAGATTAAGGATCCTGCAACCGGAGCTATGGTAAATCCGCTTGAGGGTGAGGGCGCTTATTCAAAGGTTCATTACGATGTATATGAGGATGCTGCCCTTACTAAGGAAGCAACCTTAAAGCCGGGTTCAGGCTTTACAAATGTTGGCGGAACAGATGGTAAGTTCGTAGTTACAAAGTCAATGTGTGGTAAGACCTTCTACATTGCCAATACTTTATTCCAGAAGGATAAGAATGGTCAGATAGTAAGAGATGTTTTTGTACTTACCATTCCTAAGGATCTTATAGGAGATAAGGTTGATGCAACTGTTCCATCGCTCAATTCGCTTGATGAGCACTTGCGAGCAGACTATAATCCGGCATCAGCAAACTGGTCAAAGGGTACTCCGGAATATGTTGTTGTAGAGAATGGTAAAGAGGTAAATAAGAAATACGAATATAGATATGAGTGGAAGCTTGTGCCATTAAATGAAGGTGCTTTCACGAAGTGGGGCGAGGCAGGAAGCGCTAAGAATCCTATTAATGACAGGAATGCTTTCGTGGATGCATCAAGAGGAAATATTTATTTTAAGGATGCAAGTAAGGGACAGGATACGGTTGTTCATGATTCACTGAATAGAATTGCGCTTGTTTATTGTGAACCAAAGCTTGACTGGGGTGGAACATTCCAATATAAGATAGAGCTCCGTGTTCAGCTTACAGGAAATGGAAGAAGCGGATATTACAGATTACCTGTTAAGGACGAGCATGATAACCTTGATTATCTTACAACAAATGTAAGTGATGCATATGTTGCTGAGAAGATTGTTGTGATTAATCCCGTGACATTAACGCTTGAATATGCGCCGGATGGTACTGTTTTCTATGATTATCCTTCAAATGATAATAAGAAGCCTATTGATGTTATCTTTGATAACGGTCCTATAGTTCATCTTGGTAAGAAGGAAGTATACAAGGAATGGGGACCGGTATGGGATCCTAATGCATGGGGACCGGGACTTGGTGGAGATATCTGGAAAGAGCTTACAAAGGTAAGGAGTAATCCGGGAGAATATTATAAGATATTTGTGCCAACCTTTACGGGAATAAAGGTATATGATCTCAATTATGACCAGATTCTTGATATTGGTGAAGGCAATTCATCGCCGATAAGGAAGACCTTCTCGGATGGTTCAAGTACTCTTGTTCCGTATTATAAGAACGGTGATAAGTATGACTATGATAATAAGAACCGAACCGGCTTCAGTACAGGTCTTAAGGTGCAGTATGACAAACTGTATTTCTACCTTTCACTTAAGCCGATAGATTGGGAGAATACTGATAAGTTCCCGGTTGGTTGTAAGTGGACATGTGTACTGGGAGACAGGTATGGCAATATGGTAAGGGCTATATTTGAAGAAACAGGTTCTGATTTTATTAATTATACAATTCATCATGCATATGAGGGTGACTGTTCGTTATGTCACTAGTTAGTTTATTAAGTTGATTGGAGTTATAGTATGTTACGTGGTAAAAACGTGATTAAAAACAGAATATTGGCAGGCGTGTTAGCGACTACTCTTGCAGTTTCGATTTTTGGTGGCGTAGCATACTTTAATGGAAACGAAGCATTTGCCAAGCCTACGCTTAAAGGTATTGAAGAGCTTGTAGAGAGCCACAGTGCAGGTAGTGGTGATACTAATCCGACACCATTTATCATACTTGAGGTTGTACCTTCTTTATCAGATGCAAAATTTGGATATCTGGTAGGTGGTGAAGAACCTGTATATGAAGGAAAGTCTATAAAGGATATGCCTTCGAAGGCTGAGCGTACAATGCGTTTTGATGAAGTATCCTATGATCCTACAGGGCTTGATATCTATGGAAGTGCGTTCTCATGGAAGAATGAGGATTACAGATATAAGGAGCCGGATGTATTCGATGATGATGATGAAGTAAGATCATTAGATATTAAGGGAACATTTATTCCGGAAGAAAATGGCTGGTATGATACTACAGATATTACATCAGATTATGTTCTTTTTGATGGTAATGTTGAAGATATCTATGATGATAATAATACAGAGGGTGTTGTTCTGTATCGAAAAACACAGGCATACAGAATGTCGTCAGGTTATACTGGAAGCTATGCTTTTAATTTAAGACTTATTGCAGATGCTCTTGAGATGCCTGTAGAGGTTGAGACCGGAATCTATAACTCACAGTATTTTGTTGCAAGTGAAGTAGGTGCATCTACGGATTTTTCAGAGGATGTTGTTCTTTTTAAGGCAGAGAAGCTTGGTTCGGGCGAATTCCTTGAGTATGCAGGTGTTGTAAGAATTATTGGTGATGAGCTTATGCTTATTGCTGCAGATGATTCTCAGACTAAAATAGGTACTGAGGCCGGTGAACTTTTTGATGAGGCATCTATTTATAATTACTATTCTGTTCAGGAATCAAGTGAAAGCGGACAGAATCTTTACAGAATAGACGGCGCTCCTATCTCTGGTGGTCCTTATGGTATGAAGCTTGGTTTTTCACGTGTTGAGGGTGAGATATATACTTCTACCAATGCTCCTGTTGAAAAGGGGCCATATTATGTAGCAAGTGGCAGCTCTGATGAGTATTCGTTCATTAGTGATAAGAGCGGTAATTATAACTTTGTAGCTGACTATTCATTAACTGATGTATATCAGAGTGTGAGATATGCAGGTGGATTTAAGAATAGTGAATGGTTTAAGCAGAATGTTCTTGACCGCGAACCGGGGGCAGAGTGCGATAATCTTATTGTTGATGTAGTACCTGTTACAGTGGATATGCTTGCGGATAAAATAGATAACGCAAATCTTGTATATTTTGCAGGTGGCTATACAGCATCTGATTTGAGTGCTGAGACTGCTATAAAGGTAGTTAATAAGGTTGCGGAGGATGATCTTCCGGTAATTCTTGAATATTCTACATATTCATCTGCAAAGACAGCGGGCTTCCCTAACTTCCAGAAAATGGCTTTGTGCCTGATGCAGAATGCAATATCACATATTTCCGGAACGGATGCCTGGGATAATCTTAATTATAATGACCCTGCTGCATCAGGATATTTGCTTAAAACAACTAAGTTCTATAATGCAGATGCTGCTAAGATGGATGCTGAAGCTAATGATATAAGCTATGTGTCCGGTACTATTTTTATGAATGATGATATTTATACAAGTGGTACAGGAGTTGTAGCACCGGACTTCAATGATTCCTATGGAAAAGAAAAGCGCGAGACTAATTTTAAGGATATTCTTGATGAGTATGAGCGTGAAAAACCTTATATTGAGTTATACGATGATTGGAGTAAGTTTAACTCAACAGTTTCCAAGGCTACATCTATAAGATATATTCTTAATTCGCATAAGAACAGAGCAGTTGTTAAGAGTAAGTTAAATGTTCTTGATATTGAGCCATATGCAACAAGTCAGTATGCAGATCAGTCTGAACTCGAGACAAATGTATATAAGAATGGACGCTGGATCAGTGCCAGATATACTCTTACAAGAGATACTATGACTAAGGAATGGATTAGTACTAATCTTGCTGAACATCTAAAGGGTAAGGAGAATGATAGTATTACCCTAAGACAGATGGGAACCAAAGAATTTGTTGGTAAGAATGATGACCTTAATTCCGACTATGATCTTATATACATAGGTATGGATACGGCCTTAATGAATACCTCAGGAATAGATAATAATGATACGGGTACCAAGAAAAAATCTGTCTCTCCGGTTTATAATTTCAGACATGGAGACTGGGCATTTTTCGATAAATTGATTTATGCACATCTTGGAGACAGGTTTAATGTACTTAAAGAATGGGGTAACCCGGTAGATCAGCTTCATACAGCCGGTAATGACATAACCAGTGACAAGGTTCGTGAACTTACAGAATATGTTCAGGCAGGCTATGCACTTATTCTGTCAGATTCTTTCTTTGATTTAAACAGCGCGGATGTCAGACTTAATGATGATACGTTAGATAATACTTCTAATATGCATAAGTTCCTTATGGAGGTTCTGGCCAAAGATGGAACCGGCAATTATATGTATTATGGTAAGAATGTATTCAGGCGTGGAGCGTTGGAAAGCGGTACCATAGGATATGACAGAGCAAGAAGTACTATTGCCAAGTATCTGAATATTTCTAAGCTTACTATTGAGACAATCAGTGCACCTAATACATATGATGGTGATGCACTGGATAATTATATTCCAATGAATGCAGATGGAACCCATACTATGAGATTTGAGGTAAAGCTTACCAATGATGCGGCTGTTGATGCTTCATCAACAACCTATGACTGTAAGCTGTATCTGGATCTTGATGCAGATGGAAAGTTTGAAGATGGGGAAGCCCTGGGCGGACTTGAGGTAGATGGACAGTCTGCTGAAAGGTTTGAACTTAAATCAGGCAATACATATACAATTACGCGTAATACACCGGATGAGTACGTCGGATTCCTGTCATGGAAGCTTGCATTTGTTCAGAATGAAAAGGAGACAGGTTCTGCATCAACCAGCTTTAATAATGTAAGATCTGCAATCACCGGCTTCTCTGCTGTTCAGAATACGGGCAAAAAGCCTCCAATTGATGTATTGCAGATTACACCTAATCCGGGTCAGCAGAATAATCTTGATCTTACATCTGAGCCTATGCAGACGTTGTATACACAGGTTAAGGACTTTACGGTATCTGTACATGCAGTAACCGTTGGGGATTATATACAGAAAAAGGACAGAACTGATACTTACGATGCACGTGAGATGACATATTATGACTATCTGTCACAGTTTGATATGGTTGTTATCGGATTTGCTGATGATATTCATTTTGAAGCTCCTGAAAATGGTGGTAGAGTAACTGTATGCTATCCGGATTGGTGGCGAAGAACCTATGGAGGAGATCCTGCTATATCAAGAGAAAATGCATATTATGATGCTATTCTCGGTATCAGAGAGTATGTGCTTTCTGGGCAGAGTATATTGTTTACCCATGATCTTAGTTCCCGTGTAGCCTTTGATACATATTATGCCGGTGGTTTTTATGCAAATAAGTATCTCAGCGATGTTATGGGCATGGACAGATACGGAAGGCGTATTTCGGATAATGAGAGCTTAAGCTATAAAAATGATTATAAAATAAAACTTGGTTCTAATGATCAGGGTGGAACTGATAGCTATAAATTAAAAAAATATGATTCGGTATATGACTTCTATCAGGTTAAGGGGCAGAATGCGTCGGAAATCTTTGGATTTACAGAGGCTAATATTCTGAGATCTGCGACAAATGCCGGTGCCAATACCTATCGAAATGCATGGGGAATAACGACCAGAGGTTATACTAACTTATTTGATATCAAGGATGAGGATGTTCCGAAGAATAACACTACCTGGAAGGAAACCGTTACTGCTCTTAATGAAGGACAGATAACACAGTATCCATTCCGAATTACATCAGGAACAAGTGGTGAAAAAGAATCGCAATTTGAGGTTGCTTCTACTCATCCACAGTATTTCCAGCTGAATCTTGATACTGATAGCCGTGATGATAATACCAATGATGATGTAGTTGTATGGTATACAATCAGCAATGATGGTTCTTCAAGCGGTTCAAGATATACAAACCGTCATAAATTCTATCAGGCTTTATATGGAGATGCGAGAAACAACTATTATATTTATAGTAAGGGTAATGTAACATATACAGGATCAGGTCATGCTGCGGTAACATCCGATAAGGAGCGTAAGTTGTTTGTTAATACGCTTGTAGCCGCTTATAGCAGTGGTCTTCATTCACCTAAGGTTATATTTAAGGAAAATCCATGGGATAGTGCCGCAAATATAACAAGTACCTGTCTTCCATATGATCCTAAGCTTACTAATACTGAGGAACTTACAGACAAGGCTGCTGTAGAGGCGGATGAAGGTGGATTTATTACAGATACTGTTAAGGTTAATTTTAAGACAATAAATAATAACTTCAGAGAAAGTAAAAATAACCTTTATGTAGAGTATTACCTTCAGACCACAGAAGGTTCTGATATTGTAATTGACGGCGTAAGTTATAAGACACTGAATCCAACCTCTATCAAGGTAGATACAGGTACAGGTAGTCTGACTGATGTCGGCGATGCACATGTTCTGGCTAACTATAAGGTATATCAGGCAAGCTTCAGACTGGCAGATATAAATATAAGTCAGGCGAATAAGCTTAATAAAGAGAATGCTAAAATCTGGGTTAGAATAAGTACTGTACCTATCGAAGATCCAACAACTATTGCAGCGACCGAAAGTATCTCGCCATTTGAGATTACTGCAATGAAGCTATATGATTTGAAATAAAGGCAATAATAAATAAGCCCCACCGTTTTAATATATCCGATGTTTTCGGAGTGTTTAAGCGGTGGGGCTTGTGATTTAGTATATTATTACCGTGATGTGGTATTGTGCGGAGTTGCGGTGGCGTGGTATTGGCGCGGAGTGGCGTTGCGGTGATATTGTAGTTTGTCTAATCGATTTTGTTTTTGCCCATTTCTGAGAAGTTTTTCCAGTTGGTCCTAAAGAACTGAGTTCTATACTTATGTGGTGTATATCCGGTTGCCTTTTGGAAGGACTGGATAAAGTGGCTCTGAGAAGAAAAGGCCAGATAGTTGGCAATATCAATTAGTTTATAATCCGAATACTGTAACAGGTTTTTGGCTTTTTCAATCTTAAGAGAGAGGATATATTCACTTACCGATACCCCCATTTCTTTTTTAAAAAGCTTAGATAGATAGCTCTCGGATATATTAAGCTCGTCAGCAAGCTCAGCAATTGTAATTCTGTAGTGAATGTGACTGTATATGTAGTCAAGACAAAGAACCACCTGCTTGGATAGAATGTTTGTATTGCGGATAACCTGCATCTGACGGCATATATCGAGGCACATAACATCATGCAGAGCACTTATTTCATCAATAGTATTAAGCGAATCCATTTTCAAGATATAAAAGTCACTTAATCCATAAGCCTTTTCCTGTTCCATTCCCGCATGAACGCAGTATCTTACTATTAGTGCAGTTGTTACTACAAAATGGTAGCGGATATTCTGGATTGGATTCTCTGAGAGCTTGCCCATTCCTTCCGGATTGACAAATGCCTTTTCTAAACAGTTCTTTTCAACATACTCAACATTTCCTTCTGCTATTGCAGCATAAAATGGAAGCTCTGACTCCATATCGCGGTGGGCATCCATTAACTCCTGCTGTATAAATTCGCTTCGGTACCATTCCTTAGATACATCCATATTAGTTTCCTCAATTCAATCGTTTGCCATTTTTTATTTACTATTTACTATTTGCTTAGCAATTGTTTATGCAATAGGTAAAATATACACTTGTGACTATATAATTTGAATGTGCTTAGGCACTATATATTTATATTATATACAGTAATAAGGGGATATAAGTCAAATAGCACTGTGGCAATTGTTTATATAGCATGAATTGTAGTTCATCTAACAATTTACTCCGACAATTCACTATATAACAACCATGCTTTTTTATGAATAATATATTATATATAGAAGAAACTCGTTCAAACTTTTAGATTTTTTTTCTTGCCAATAATAAAAAGTTGGTGTATATTGTTGCACGTGACCGTGTGGATATGTTCAAAGTACGCTTGGTATGCTTATGAAGCTATGCCTGGAATCATTCGTTATAGCTTGAGGATGTGCTTTTGAACAATTATAAAAATGCGCACGATGGGGCGGCGCTGCGAATATATAAGTATATTTGTAAACACGCTGAAAATGGGAAATAAATAGTTACAGGTGTAATAAAGAGAGGGAAAAATGGCAAAATATCTGGTAATAGTTGAGTCACCGACAAAGGTGAAGACAGTAGGAAAGTTCCTGGGCGCTAACTACAAGGTTATGGCCAGTCAGGGACATGTTAGGGATCTTCCTAAGTCGTCACTCGGAATAGATGTAGACGGAGACTTTGAACCACATTATATAACAATTAGAGGTAAGGGTGATATCCTGTCAGCACTTCGTAAGGAAGTGAAGAAGGCTGAAAAGATTTATCTTGCAACTGACCCGGACCGCGAGGGTGAAGCAATCAGCTGGCACCTTATTGCGGCACTTAAGCTTGAGGATAAACAGGTATATCGTATTACTTTCAATGAGATTACCAAGAATGCAGTCAAGGAAAGTCTAAAGAATGCGCGTGAAATAGATATGAATCTTGTTGATGCGCAGCAGGCGAGAAGATGTCTTGACAGAGTTGTTGGTTATCAGATTTCTCCGGTGCTTTGGGCAAAGGTAAAAAGAGGATTATCTGCAGGACGAGTTCAGTCTGTTGCACTTAGAATTGTCTGTGACCGTGAGGAAGAAATTAATAACTTTATTCCTGAGGAATATTGGACAATTGATGCTGAGCTCGGAGTAGAGGGAAGCAAGAAAACAATTACTGCTAAATATTCGCTTGCAGATGGAGAGACTCTTTCTGACAAGAAAGCGGTCGATATGCTCATGAAGGATATTACCGGCAGAGATATGAAGATTGCTGATGTTAAGCATGGTGAGAGAACCAAGAAAATGCCTCTTCCGTTTACAACATCAACTCTTCAGCAGGAAGCAAGTAAAGCACTTAATTTCTCAACTCAGAAAACCATGCGAGTTGCTCAGCAGCTTTACGAAGGTGTCGAGATTAAGGGGCAGGGAACTGTAGGTCTTATTTCTTACTTAAGAACTGATAGTACACGTATTTCCGATGAGGCAGAGGAGATGGTGTATAATTACATAAACAGCCAGTATGGTGAGAAGTATGTTGCAGCTAAGGATACACTTCCTAAGAGTAACAAAAAGATACAGGATGCGCATGAGGCTATCCGACCAACTGATGTTAACAGAACTCCGGCACTTGTTAAGGATGATTTGACGAAGGAGCAGTTCAGACTTTATCAGTTAATCTGGAAGAGATTTGTGGCAAGCCGCATGGCTGTGGCAACTTATGATACTGTAAGTGCCAAGTTTGATTGCAATGGTCACAAGTTTACAGCATCGTCAAGCAAACTGAAGTTTGACGGATTTATGTCTGTATATGTCAGCGCAGATGAGGTTAAAGAAGAAAATAATGCGCTTCTTAATACGCTGACAGGTGATACAAGAATTATTGTAAATGAGATTCAGCCTACACAGCATTTTACCCAGCCGGCTCCTCACTATACAGAGGCGAGTCTGGTTCATGCTATGGAGGAACTTGGAATCGGTCGACCTTCAACATATGCAACTACGATTACAACTATTCTTGGCAGAAGATATATTGTAAAAGAAGGAAAAAACATATTTGTTACAGAGATAGGTGACATTGTTAACAGTATTATGAAGGATGCTTTCCCTCAGATTGTAGATGTTGATTTTACAGCAACTA
Source organism: Candidatus Colinaster scatohippi (assembly GCA_018064805.1). Lineage (GTDB taxonomy): Bacteria > Bacillota > Clostridia > Lachnospirales > Lachnospiraceae > Colinaster > Colinaster scatohippi. Next base: position 77,229 of record JAGHUN010000066.1, on the reverse strand, counting down.
TGGAGACTCTTTTGGATGGTGTTGAAGAGGGTACTGTTAAGTGGAAAACAATTATCGAGAACTTCTATCCGGATTTGAAGGTTGCAGTAGATGCTGCAGAAGCAGCAATAGAGAAAATTGAAATAAATGAGGAACAGTCAGGAGAACTCTGTGAAGAGTGTGGACGTCCGATGAATATTAAGTATGGTCCACATGGAAGGTTCCAGGCATGCTCCGGTTTCCCGGATTGTCGTAATACCAAACCATATTATGAGAAGATAGATGTTGCATGTCCGAAATGTGGTCAGGATATTGTTATAAAGGCAACACGTAAGGGCAGAAGGTATTATGGCTGTATCGATAATCCTAATTGTGATTTTATGGTATGGCAGCGCCCATCCGGCAAGAATTGTCCAAAGTGTAACAAGTCACTGCTTGTTAAAGGCAATAAGCTTGTATGTATGGATGAGGAATGCGGTTATTCCGAGGATGTAAAAAAGTAATAGCAATATAATAATCTATATATATCAATGATATTGGCAAAATGTAAAAGAATAGTATGCGCAATGCGCAAATTGCAACAAAATGCCTCGCGTTGGTTGAAATTGTCTGAAAATAGTGCTACAATATCCTCATACGAATTGTGTGGAGGTAGGCAATGAGTAGTGTACAGTTATTAGATAAGACCAGGAAGATTGGTAAGCTTTTACATAATAATAATTCGAGTAAGGTCGTTTTTAATGATATATGTGCTGTAATGCAGGAGATATTAGAGAGTAATGTCTTAGTTATCAGTAAAAAGGGAAAGGTCCTTGGAATTGATAATGATCCACATGTAGAAGTAATTCATGAGCTGATTAAGGATAACGTTGGTGGCTTTATCGATGGAATGCTTAATGAGAGAATGCTTTCTGTTTTATCTACTAAGGAAAACGTTAATCTTGAAACTCTTGGTTTCGAGGCTACAGATGTTAAAAAGTTCACTGCAATTATTGCGCCGATAGATATTGCAGGAGAGAGGTTAGGAACGCTCTTTGTATATAAGGCAGGAGAACTGTATGATATAGATGATATTATCTTATGTGAGTATGGAACGACTGTAGTTGGACTTGAGATGCTTAGAGCCGTTAATGAAGAGAATGCGGAGGAGTCAAGAAAGGTAGCGGTTGTTAAATCTGCTATTTCAACATTGTCATTCTCTGAGATGGAGGCAATTGTTCACATATTTGATGAGCTTAACGGAATGGAAGGTATCCTGGTTGCCAGCAAGATTGCTGACAGAGTCGGAATAACCCGAAGCGTAATAGTCAATGCTCTTCGTAAGTTTGAAAGTGCCGGTGTAATAGAATCAAGAAGTTCCGGTATGAAGGGAACCTATATTAAGGTTCTGAATGATGTTGTATTTGATGAAATCGAAAAGCTTCGTAAGAGTTCGTTGAGTTGAGTATGTTTGTGAATTGCTTATTATTGGACGGTATGTAAAGCCGGATATTCGATGGAGGCAATTACTAATTTAATATAACGGAATGGTTTGTTAAAAGGATTTATTGGTATTCAATAAATCCTTTTTTGGTTTCCCAAAATAGGAACAAAGTACTATGATTACATTTGTTATAAATTGACTATGTTATGTCGACCGCAATAGTCAAATGTGAAAAAGGTAAATATCACATCATATAGTGCATTAAAATTATAAAAAATACTAGATAATGTGTTTTAGTGCTTGTATTTTTGTGGTATTTCTTTATAATATAATAGGATGTGTGTATTGGGCGGAATATGCCCTCATCTATGAAGCAGGAGGATGAGTATGATTAGTTCAAACGCTTTTGATTACATCAATGTACTGGATAAGGCAGCTGATGCATCGGCTATGCGTAATGAGCTTATTGCCAATAATATCGCTAATCAGGACACACCTGGATATAAGAGACAGGATGTGGATTTTGAAAGCCAGCTTAAGGCGGCGATGAAGAGCAGTAAGTATGTTTCGATAGATGACAAGGTGTCTAATCTTAGAATGAGCAGTCTGAAACCGAGACAGTTTACCGATTATGGTAATTACTCATACAGACTGGATGGTAATAATGTTGATCCTGAGCAGGAACAGGTTGCTCTTGCTGCTAACAGGCTTAAGTATCAGGGACTTATGGCTTCGCTTACGCATGAGTTCAATACCCTTAAGGCAGTAATGAAATAGTATGTGAGGTGGATTATGGGATTATTTGATACTTTTAATATAAACGCATCCGGACTTACAGCTCAGCGTTATAGAATGGATGTTATATCGGAAAATGTTGCTAACGCCAATACGACACGTACTCAGGATGGAACACCTTATAAGAGAAAGGTTGTTACCTTTGAGGAGAAGAATGGCGGTATACCGAGTTTTAGCACAATTTTTGGAAGACAGTCAGCTAAGTACCGTTCTAACGGAGTCAAGGTTAGCGGAACTTTTGAAGACAGTTCTGAAGGTAATCTGGTATACGATCCGGCACACCCGGATGCTGATGAAAACGGTTATGTAATGTATCCGAATGTCAATATCATTACAGAAATGACCAACCTGATTGATGCAAGCAGAAGCTATGAAGCTAATGCAACAGCCTTTGAGGCCAGCAAGGCAATGGCACAGCAGGGTCTGACTATGGGTGGTAACGGCTGATGATAGTCTACAAAGTCCTATAATAGTAAAGTGATTGGATATTTGCAGAGAGGTTTCTTTTTCTAAGGAGAAAAAATGGCGATAGATATTACAAGCTTATATAACATATCAAGTGGTGCAATTAAGGCGGCGGCCGAGAATAATCAGGCGGGTGTAAAGCAAGCGGTAGATACAACCAGTGCTTTCTCATCTATATTTGATACTGCGCTTAATAATATTCATGAGACCAATTCCTTCCTGTCAGATGCTGAGAATGAAGAACTTAAATTTTCGATGGGACTTACAGATAATACGCATGATTTAACGGTTGCACTGCAGAAGGCGTCAACTGCTCTTCAGTACACAGTTGCAGTTCGTGATAAATTTCTTGAAGCATATAAAGAGATAATGAATATTCAGATTTAATAACTACACCGGGAGTTGTTTGGAATGTTAGACAGACTTAAGGAAATACCTAAAAAAATACTGGAGTGGTGGAATAAGTTTACATCAACTCAAAAGACCATTATTGTATCTGTTGCAGCAGGTGTGGTAGTGGCTTTTGCCATACTTATTACTCTGCTTACAAGACCGGTATATGAGGTACTTGTTACAACTGAATCAACGAAGGATACTTCCAATATTACAGCATTGCTTGATGGAGATGGTATCACATACCAGGTTTCTGATGATGGATATCAGATTAAGGTATTAAAGAGCCAGAAGTCACAGGCTACACTTTTACTTGGGGCTAATGACATTCCGACTCAGGGATATGATCTTAGTAATGTTACAAGCGGTGGTTTCTCGACGACAGAATCTGACAAGCAGAGACAGTATAAATTGTATCTGGAGTCTTTGATGGAGACTGATTTGTCCGGTATGGAGAATATTAAGCGTGCAACTGTTCAGCTTAGTATTCCGGAGAACGATGGAACACTTATAGCTAAAAAGGAAGACAGTTCGGCAGCTATTATGATTGAGCCTGAAGGCGAGTTCACCCAGGACAATGCTGCAACTGTAGCCAGGTTTGTTATGACTGCTCTGGGCAATACGGATATATCGAATATTACTATTATTGATAATATGGGTAATCTACTGTTTTCCGGAGATGAGGTTCAATCTATAACAGGTTCAGCGTCCTCTCAGATGTCTGTTAAGCAGCAGACTGAGGCGCTTCTTCAGAGTGAAGTTAAGAAGGTGCTTCTTGGTACCAATGAATATGATCTTATAGAGGTATCAACCAATCTTACGCTTGATTTTACAACTACTGAGAGAACAGAGCATGATTATACACCGGCAGAAGGTCAGACACAGGGTGTGCTTAGCCACGAGGATACGTACAATTCAGAAGCGACAGGTGGTACAGCAGGTGTTCCCGGAACAGATTCTAATGGTGAGGACGGAACAACATATGTAATTGAAGATAATCAGACATCAAGCTCGACTGTTAATGAGGAATCAAGGGATTATCTTCCGAATGAGACAATTACTCAGACGACAATTCCGGCCGGACTTATTAATTACAGTAATTCTTCTCTTTCGGTAGCTGCAATCAGATACCGAGTGCTCAGAGAAGAGGATGCCAAGACGCAGGGACTTTTAGATGGAGTATCCTGGGATGAGTATAAGCTTGCCAATTCGGAGAGGAAAAAGGTTGATACAGATGAAGATCTTATCAATATGGTATCTAAGGCAAGTGGTATTGCAATAGAGAATATTAGCTTTGTATCATATGAAGAGCCTATGTTTATAGATAAGCAGGCAGCTAATATATCTGTTACCGATATTATTCAGATTCTCTTGATTATTGTTATTCTTGGACTTCTTGCATTTGTAATACTTAGAAGTATGCGTACTGAGAAGACTGAGGAGGTTGAGGAAGAATTGTCGGTTGAGAGCTTGCTTCAATCTACCCCTGAGGCAGAGCTTGAGGATATTGAACTTGAAGCTAAGTCAGAAACACGTAAGATGATTGAAAAGTTTGTGGATGAGAATCCTGAGTCTGCAGCGATGCTTCTGCGTAACTGGCTTAATGAGGATTGGGAATAGCGATTATTTATCGGAGGAATAGATGGCGGCAAAAGCTATGGATGAAAAACTTACCGGACTTCAGAAATCTGCAATACTGTTAATTGCGCTTGGACCGGAGCGTTCTGCTACTGTTTTCAAGCATCTTAAGGAAGAGGAGATTGAAGAACTTACCCTTGAGATAGCTAATACAAGAAGTATAACACCGCAGGTAAAAGATGAAGTTATAGATGAATTTTATCAGATATGTCTTGCTCAGCAGTATATTGCTGAAGGTGGTATCAACTACGCTAAAGAGCTTCTTGAGAAGGCACTTGGTAATGAAGCGGCTATTGCTGTTATTAGTAAGCTTACTGCATCGCTTCAGGTTAAACCGTTTGAGTTTATTCGTAAGGCAGAGGCAAGTCAGTTGCTTAACTTTATTCAGGATGAGCACTCTCAGACAATTGCCTTGATTCTTTCCTATATGCCACCGGGACAGGCGTCTCAGATTATTTCGGCACTTCCACAGGATAGACAGGCTGATGTTGCAAAGAGAGTAGCTATGATGGACCGTACATCACCGGATGTTATTAAAGAGGTTGAGAAGATTCTTGAGAGTAAGCTTGCCAGCCTTGTTAATCAGGATTACACCATTGTTGGTGGTGTAGACCAGGTAGTAGAGATTTTGAACTCTGTAGATCGTGGTACAGAGAAGCATATTATGGAGACTTTGGAAATCGAAGAGCCGGAGCTTGCTGATGAAATCAGAAAGAAGATGTTCGTATTCGAGGATATTCTGCTGCTTGATGACAGAGCTATTCAGCGAGTACTTAGGGATGTTGACAATAATGACCTTGGTCTTGCTCTTAAGGGAAGCAATGAACAGGTACAGGGTGCGATATTTAATAACCTTTCAAAGCGTCTTGCGACTATGATTAAGGAAGATATGGAATTCATGGGACCTGTACGTATGAAGGATGTTGAGGAAGCACAGCAGAAGATTGTTAATATTATCAGAAAGCTGGAGGATTCCGGAGAAATTGTAATTTCAAGAGGCGGAGGCGACGAAATCATTGTCTAATGCGGTTTTTAAGGGGAGCAACCTTGTAAAGTCCTATCATCTTAATAGAGATGGTGAAGAGCCGAGAGTAATAGACAGTAACAGTCTCGTTGAGGAGAAGCTTGAGCGATTGAGAATGATAATGCCGGTTATCAGTGCACCGGAGGAGGAAGAGGAAAAAAGTACTCCGGGTGAGTTTGTTGATGGACTTGATGCATTAATGCTTGATGCTCTGGTGGGTGATTCCGATGGGATGGAATACGATGAAGAGGGCAATCCTGTTTCTAATGTGATAAAGGCGGCACCGCTTGAAGAAGAACAGGAATATGAAGAGCCGGTCTATGAATATGAGGGACCGTCACCGGAAGAGATGATAGCTGCAGCTGAGGCTCAAATCGAAGAGATGAAGCAGGCTGCAATGATGGAAATAGAACAACTGAAGAATGCCGGATATGAAGAAGGTCAGAGACAGGGCTATGAGGATGGTAAAGCAAGTGCTCAGGCTGAAGTTAATGCTGCGTGGCAGGAACTTGAGGAGGCGAGGAATAATCTGACCATGGAAAGAGAGCAGATGATTGCCGAGCTTGAACCGCAATTTGTTCATGCACTCACTTCTATATATGAGAAGGTGTTTGAGGTAGATCTTCATGACGAGAAGAATCTGGTTATTAATCTTTTGAGGAATACAATGTCTCAGATAGAGAGTACCAAGAATTATCTTGTTCATGTCAGCCGAGAGGATTATAAATTTGTTCTTGAGAATAAGAGCAGCCTGATTACTATGTCTATGCCGGCTGATGTAACCATCGATATAATTGAAGATGTAACCATGAGAGCCGGGGACTGTATGATTGAGACTTCCGGCGGTATATTTGATTGTGGCCTTGGGACACAATTAGAGACATTAAAAAAGAAACTTGAACTGTTGTCATACACTGTCCGTTAAGCATTTTGATTACCAGACTATATAGTGTATGACATCTTTTGTACAGGAGGAAGACTTGGAAGCACCAAGAATTCAGTTTGAAAAGTATATGAATCTATGCGACGAGTCTTTTTTTACTAAAAAAGGAAAGATTGTTAATGTCGTAGGTTTGACAATTGAATCTGCAGGTCCTGACAGTAAGCTTGGGGATGTGTGCTATATTCATCCGGAAGATGAGAATCTTAAGCCGATTATGGCAGAGGTTGTTGGCTTCAGAGAGGGTAAGACTCAGCTGATGCCATATGATAATACGGATGGAATAGGAATTGGCAATATTGTTGTCAATACCGGTTCTCCGCTTATGGTACAGGTATCGGATTCTTTGCTTGGAAGAACACTTGACGGACTTGGCAGGCCGACTGATGGCGAGCCGATAACCGATGGAACACCATATTCTGTTGAGTGCGCTCCACCTGATCCGATGAGCAGAAAGATTATCTGTGATGTATTAACTCTCGGAGTTAAGGCCGTTGATGGTCTGATGACAATAGGAAAGGGTCAGCGTATCGGAATCTTTGCCGGTTCGGGTGTAGGAAAGTCGACTCTTATGGGAATGTTTGCCCGCAATACTGTGGCAGATATTAATGTTATTGCTCTTATCGGAGAGCGTGGACGAGAAGTAAGGGAATTTATAGAGAGAGACTTGGGGCCGGAAGGAATGAAGAGGTCGGTTGTAGTTATTGCAACATCCGACAGACCGGCACTTGAGCGTAATAAGGCAGCGAAGACAGCGACAGCTATTGCGGAATATTTCAGAGACCAGGGTAAGGATGTTCTGCTTATGATGGATTCCATGACTCGTTTTTCGATGGCACAGAGAGAGATTGGTCTTGCTAATGGCGAGCCACCGGTATCAAGAGGTTATCCGCCCAGTGTTTACTCTGAAATGCCTAAGCTCTTAGAGAGAGCAGGCTGTAATGACGTCGGTTCTATTACCGGACTTTATACCGTGCTTGTAGATGGTGATGATTTTAATGAGCCTATTACAGATACGGCTCGTTCAATTCTTGATGGTCATATTATGCTTAATCGTAAGCTTGCTCATAAGAATCATTATCCGGCCATAGATGTGTTGCAGAGTATTTCGCGTTGTATGAGTCAGATTGTTGATAAGCCGCATAAGGAAGTGGCGGGTAAGCTTAAGAATGTTCTGGCAACCTACAATGATGCAGAGGATCTGATTAATATCGGCGCATATAAGAAGGGCAGCAATAAGAATATTGATTATGCAGTTGAGAAAATAGATGAAGTTAACAGATTCCTCATGCAGGGCACAGATGAAAAATTCGTATATGAGGACACTCTGAACAATATGAAGGAACTATTTGAATAATGGCTAAATTCCTATACAGGATGCAAAATGTCCTTGATGTAAAATTCAAAATGGAAGATCAGGCCAGAAGCGCATTTGCCGATGCGATGGCTAATTTCAATCTCGAGGAAGAAAAAATGGCTGCCATTGTTGCCAGGAGAGAATACTACGAAGCAGAGGGAAGGAAGCTTCGAGAGGATATTCTTGATCCTTTTAAGATGCGTGATAATGGTTATGCAATAGATAATCTTAAAGAGCAGGAGGCTGCGCAACAGCTTAGAGTTGATGAAGCGGCTAAGGACCTTGAACGTGCAAGGAATAAGCTGCAGACAGCAATGCAGGAGAGAAAGACGCAGGAGAAACTTAAGGAAAATGCCTTTGAAGATTTTAAGCGTGAGCTAAATGCCGCGGAGAGTAAGGAAGTTGATGAACTCGTAAGTTACCGTTTTGGTAACAGTAACTAGGATGGAGAAGCTATGGCGGGAAATGACGATACAGCAGCAGAAGTTGCAAGATTAAAAGAACAAAAGAAGGCTCTTAAAGAGGAAAATAAGCAGGCGAAAGCAGAGCAGAAGGCTAAGAAAAAGGAAGCTAAGAAAAAGGCCAGGGAGCTTGCCGATGAAGAGGCAAGAATCAATGAGGATGACGGCAATAACTTTTCTGTTATTGTGACAACTCTTGTAATCGTAGTTGTCTGGGTGGCTATCATATGCGCCCTTATAAAGCTTGATGTGGGCGGATTTGGTTCCGGAGTTCTGGCACCTGTACTTAAGGATGTTCCTATCGCAAAGGAGATTCTGCCGGATAGTGTAACCTCATCAGGTGTTGATGATGGTTCTGATGTGGATGTTACAGGGTACGCATCGCTTAAAGAAGCAGTGAGAGAGATAAGGGAACTTCAGGCGGAACTCGCAGAAACTCAGGCACAGAGTGCTGCAAAGGATGAGACCATATCTGCTCTGAATGAAGAAGTGGACAGACTGCAGACCTTTGAAGACAGACAGGTGGAGTTTGAACGCATCAAAAATGAATTCTACAATGAGGTGGTTTATGCCCAAAATGGACCGGGGGCAGAAGCTTATGTAAAATATTACGAATCTATGGATCCTGCAACAGCAGAGGCATTATACAAACAGGTTATAGTGCAACAGGAGGTAGATCAGGAAATAGAAAAGTATGCCAAGGCATATTCTGAGATGAAGCCCAAGGAAGCTGCTGCGATATTTGAAGAGATGACAGATAATCTGGAACTGGCTGCGAAGATTTTGTGGCAGATGGAAGCTGATGACAGGGGCAAAATACTCGGAGTAATGAATCCGGAGGTCGCTGCAAAGCTTACAAAGATTATGGATCCGGATAACTGATGGGGATTTTGCATTTCATAAAAGTGCTTTATATCATAGGCTTTTTGGAATTTTAGGGTTAAGTAATAGGTATATATCTCCGATATATTTGTTGTAGGCGAAGCTTTTGCAATTGGGCAGAGGCTTTGAGGACCTTGACAAAAGAATGGAGGGACTAGATGACAGCTAATTTAGTTAATGGATTAGGCTCACAAATGAACCTGATTCCACAGCCATCTGCAGGAAATGGTCACTCTTCGGGAACGGATTTTTCAGAAGTGCTTAGTTCAAGCTCAGCTAAGGAAAATGAGAAGGCGGCTGCAGGAAATGATAATCGCAGCGATAAGCTTAATCAGACTACCAAGCCTGAGAAAACAGAAAAAAGCGAGAAAAAGCAGGATGTTTCAGAGGATAAGGTAGAAAAGAAAAACAAATCCGATGAGACTTCTAAGGACAAAGCTGTTAAGGACAGTGTTAAGACCGAAGACAAAGACGGCATCCCGGCCGAAGAGGTGATGGAACAGGTTGCAGAGGCAGTTGCAGTAATGATTCAGACAGTCGCTGAAGTATTAGAGGTTCCTGTGGAAGAAGTTACCGAAGCAATTGATGCTTTAGGGCTTACAGATATGGAGGTTCTTGATTCTAAGAATGTTCCGGCTCTGGCGGTAGAGATAACAGGTTCTGATGATGTGGCAGCAATAATGACAGATGAAGAATTATTTGCAGATGTTAAGGGTATGATGGAGACATCAGATAACCTTATGAATGAACTTGCTAAGGATTTAGAAGTTCCTGTCGAAGATATTAAGGAACAGATTTCAGAGCAGGTTGCCAGAATTAAGAATTCCGAAGATACAGATGAACAGGTACAGACTACTGAAGCAGATACATCAAATGTTATTAGTGTAGATGTGGCAGAAAGTAAAGCAACTGTTAATGTAAAACAGGAAGGCGGTCGTAATAATTCATCAGCAGATGAGCAGAATAATCATTCAGCTACAGCAGTTCAGAGCATGGTTGATACGATTAAAGCTACAGTAGATGAGATAGTTACCGAGATGCCGGCGTCATACACAAATGTGTCGATGGAAGATATTCTTGAACAGGTCACAGAGTCGCTTAAGACTACTATGAAGGAAGATATTACAGAGATGGAGATGCAATTGCATCCGGCATCGCTTGGTAATGTAAAGGTTCAGGTAGCTGCAAGAGATGGAGTGATAACAGCTAATTTTACAACTCAGAATGAGGAAGTAAAACAGGCGCTTGAAACTCAGATAGTTCAGCTTAAAGAACAGATGAGTGAGCAGGGAATTAAAGTTGAAGCCGTAGAGGTGACAGTTAACAGTCAGGCATTTGACAGAAGCTTTAATGATGAACATGATCAGAGTAATGGTCAGAATGAATCGGAAGCCAAAAAGAAGCGTGTCAGAGGAATTAATCTTTCAGGACTTGATTTGAACAATCTGGATGAGATTGATGAAGAAGACAGAGTAACAGCTGACATGATGGCTAAGCAGGGTAATACAGTTGATTACCTGGCATAAACAAGGAGAAACATATGAGCGTTTCAGCAACAATATTAGATGGAGCCATTACAAATAATGGACAGACAAAAAATGCATCATCTATTTCGAAAGCAATAGATGCAGCAAATAAAGAGGCCGGTGGTTCTCTTGACAAGGATGCATTCCTTCAGCTGTTGGTAACGCAGATGCAGTATCAGGATCCGCTGGAGCCAACAGATAATACAGAATATATTTCTCAGCTCGCAACATTCTCAAGTCTTGAAGAAATGCAGAATATGAGTCAGAGCATGGATATGCAGAGAGCATCGGGACTCGTTGGACAGTATGTATATCTCGAGACGACAGATTCGACCGGAAATACAAAAATGGTTGAAGGAACAGTTGATTATGTATCATATTCGGGTAATAAGACATATCTTGCGATTGACGGAGAATTATATAATCTCGATGATCTTAAGACAGTAGCTGATTCGGAGTACACACTTGCTGTTAAACTTTCGGAATCATTTGCAGATGCAATTAAAGAACTTCCGAAGCTTACAAATCTTACAGATGATGACTTCGATAAGGTTGAGAGAGTTGTGAATGCTTACAGTAATATGAGTACATACCAGAAGAGCTTTTTGGCAAAGGAAGACCTTGATACTTATAATGAATATGCATTATGGTATGCCAACAAAGTTAAGAGTGCAAAGGAAGAAGAATAGCAGATAGTGCTATACCGGAGGGAAGAGAATGAATATTCAGAATAATCAGTTCCTTTCCATTGACCAGCTTAAGGACAGATATTTAAACAGTCCTGCAAAGAATACGGTTGAAACTTCCGGAGGCGATTCTTTCCAGAGTGTACTGGACAGATTAAATGGAATTACTTCACAGGGAAGTGAACTAAAATTCAGCAAACATGCACAGTCAAGGCTGGCAACAAGAGATATTACACTAGATGATTCACAAATAGGCAGACTTGAAGGTGGAATTCAAAGAGCTGAGTCAAAAGGAATAAAGGATTCACTTATGTTAATGGATGGATTTGCTTTTATAGTAAATGTACCAAGCCAGACAGTAATAACAGCCATGGATCAGGCTGAAAGTAATGATTCGATTTTTACAAATATAGACGGTGCGGTAATCGTATAGAGCTGGACCTCATAAGGAGGCTCACATTTCTGACTGACAGATGAAATGGTGATTACCAACTGGGTATACCAGGAGGACAAAAGTTATGATGAGATCAATGTACTCTGGTGTTGCGGGTCTTAAGACACACCAGACTAAAATGGACGTTATTGGTAATAATATCGCGAATGTAAATACTGTAGCATACAAATCGCAGTCTGTTACTTTTTCTGAATTAATGTATCAGACAACCCAGGCAGCATCAGGTGCCAATGCGGCAACAGGTAGAGCAGGTATTAATGCAAGACAGATTGGTCTTGGTGTTAAGACCGGAGCTATCAATACAGCAATTAGTACACAGGGTGCTTCACAGACAACAAATAATCCATTTGATATCAGAATTACAGGAAGCAACTTTTTCGTAGTTTCTGATGGAAGCAATACATATTTTACGAGAGATGGTTCTTTCTATGTAGATGGACTTGGTAACCTTGCAATGACCTCAAACGGTTATAATGTTATGGGATGGCAGGTTGATCCGACAGATCCTAATAATATTAAGCAGGATACAGTATCTCCGCTTCGTATTATGAGCGCAGAGAATATGACATATCCACCTGAGTCAACAACTAAAGCTAAGGTAGCAGGTATTCTTGATAAGCATGATACAAATGTTACAAGCTCATCAGGAAAGAATATCAACATGCTTTTCTATGATAACCTTGGTTATTCATACACAGCAAGACTCAATATTAAGGACACAGGTGTAGAGGGACAGTATACAGTTTCTTTGGCAGATATCCTTGATTCTGAAAACCAGTCGCTTACAAAGGCTCTTGGTATTGCAGACATCAGTGATATTGCATCATTTGGTAGTACACAGTCTCAGACAACAACTGAGCTTCGTGGACTTGCCAGTGGATATACATATGATCCGACAGCGCCTGCATCATTTAATCATGTTACAAGTCCTGCAGAAGCATTAAGTGATTATAAGACTGATAAAATGCCTGGTGTATCATATTCGTGGCCGGATGGACAGCTTACAGCCGGTGCAACTGTAACAGCACAGGGTTCTGCTACATTGACTAAGGCTACACTTCAGACTGATTATCAGCTTGTATATCAGCCGGATACATCTAATTATTATTATCTTGATAGTGCAACAGGAACAGGTAGTTATATTCCTGATGATATTACATTTGAAACATTCCTTGGAACAAGTTATCCGAATGCTAAGAATTTTACGGTAACAGGTCCGGATGCTGAAGGTAATGTACAGATTGCATTTGATCAGGATTTTACAGTTGGCGGTCAGGATATTACTATTGACTCTCAGACATTTAGTGAGAAGCTTGATGCAACAGTTAATGCTAATGCAATTGCAGCATATGGTATAACAGATGCCGGTGATGGAGTATCATATTCATTTGATATAGCTCCTGATGGAAAGGCTCAGGTTACAAGAATAGCAGCCGGCGCCGGTAATGTACTTTATTTTGATACAGATACAGGTAAGTTCCTTGGAATCGGTGGTCAGGGTACTACTGCTGTAACACTCGACTTTGCGGCTCAGGCAACAGCAACAAATGGTAATCCGGTTTCGCTTCAGAATTTCTCTGATATAAGTATTGATTTCTCCGGAACAACAATGTATAACAATTCGGGTACATCAACAATTACAGCTAGTAATGGTGATACAAATAATGTTGGAACAGGACGTAAGCTTGGTGAGATGAGTGGTGTTACCATTCAGAATGATGGTAGAATTTATGCATCATATGATAATGGTATGTCAAGACTTCTTGGACAGATTGCAACAGCGGAATTCGCTAATGCATCAGGTCTTGCCAAGGAAGGTGATAACCTTTATACATCAACCCAGAACTCAGGTGAATTTGATGGTATCGGTGTAGAAGTAACATCCGGTGGTGGATACATGACAACAGGTGTACTTGAAATGTCAAATGTTGACTTGTCTGCTGAGTTTACAGATATGATTACAACACAGAGAGGTTTCCAGGCTAACTCACGTATTATCACAGTTTCTGATACACTTCTTGAAGAACTTGTTAACCTTAAGAGATAATAAGTAACAAATTAAATAAATGTTTGAAGCCAGGAAATTTAAGTATTTCCTGGCTTTAGGCGTCTATAAAGGTACGATAAAATGATTGAAATAACTAAGTTAAATGGAGTAAAAACTCTTATAAATCCGGATCTTATTGAGATGGTAGAATCTACTCCCGATACAATGATTACGTTAACGACCGGGCGCAAAATAATTGTAAAAGAAAGTAGACAAGAGATTAATAATTTAGTAAAATCGTATAGAAAGGAAATTTCTGTCAATTAATACAATATCGTGTATTTATGGTAGAAATCAGGGTCAAGTATAGTGGATATAGCAACCTTAATAGGTCTTTTAGTCTGCTTTGCATTATGTATTTTCGGTATCGTTTGGGGTAACGGTATTTCAGCCGTAGTAAGTTTCCTTGATGTTCCATCAGCGCTTATCACGTTTGGTGGTGCATTTATGTGTATTCTTGCATCATACTCAATACCGGAATATATTGCGGGTTTTAAGTCTATTACGCTGACGTTTAAGGCTTCAGACCAGAATGTTTCCAATATAATAAAGAAAGTAATCGATCTCTCCAATGTAGCACGTAAGGAGGGCTTATTGTCGTTAGAGGAAGCAGCTGCTGAACTTGATGATGCGTTTATGAAGAAAGGTATTCTGCTTATTGTTGACGGTACTGATCCTGAACTTGTTAGAGCGATTATGGAGACGGAGATGGTTAACATTGATGCGCGACATCGTGGTAAGATAGGATTCTGGGAGAATCTTGGTGCCATGGGTCCTGCGTGGGGTATGATCGGTACTCTTATCGGTCTTGTTAACATGCTTCAGAACATGAGTGATCCGTCGTCTATCGGACCTGCTATGGCGGTTGCCCTTTTGACAACCTTGTATGGTTCACTTCTTGCTAACTGGATATGTGCTCCTGTTGGTGCCAAGCTCAAGCTTCGTAATGAAGAAGAGATGCAGACAAAGGAGATTATGATAGAAGGCCTGTTATCTATTCAGGCCGGTGAGAATCCACGAGTTATTGAAGAGAAACTGAAGTCGTTCCTGACTCCGGCTGAGAAGGCTGCATTAGAGGCTCAGGGAGGTGATCAGGATGGCTAAGAGAAAGGCTGAGGAAGCACCGAAGGGAGCACCGGCGTGGCAAAGTACCTTTGCCGATCTGATGAACCTGCTTCTGTGTTTCTTCGTTTTGCTATTCTCTATGTCTTCGGTAGATGCTAAGAAATTCGAAGAGATTGCCTCTTCGTTTTCTAATACATTCAGTATTTTTTCGGCCGGTGGCTCATCTTTTGATGAGGGCTTACTTATAAGTAATGGTGTAAGTCAGCTTAATAATCTTGATAAATATATCAATAATACCGGTGCGGCTGCGGAGCAGACTGCTAAAAATAATGATTTCAAAAAAGATGAGGCCGGTGGTTCTGAGTCTGAAGAAAATATGGATCAGATGCAGGCTGCACTTGAGCAGGCACAATTAGATGCAAGTGAGGAGCTTGCTGATAAGATTGGTGAAGCACTGAATGAAAACGGCTTGGATGAAGACGTAGATGTAGATTTTACATCTCAATATGTATTACTTACTTTGAAGGGTTCGGTTCTTTTTGATTCCGGTTCTGCGGAACTCAAAAAGGAAGCGCTTCCAATGATTGATAAGGTTTCAATGATCTTGTCTAGATATGCAGAGAGTACTATTGAGATAGAGGGACATACTGATAATGTTCCGATTAGTACAAGCAGATTTGAAAGTAATGATGTTTTAAGCTCATACAGAGCTCTTGCTATGTTTAATTACCTGGTAGGTCATACTTCTCTTGATCCTGCTAAGATTAAGCATTCCGGAAGAGGAGAATATATACCTGTAGCAGATAATTCGACACCGGAAGGAAGGGCTAAGAACCGACGTATAGAGATTAAGATATATAACAACCTTAGTTCTAACTAATATGTTGTTAAGGAGTATACAAATTAATGAAAAAGAATATGATTTCGATACTGATACTTGCACTGCTTATTGTAAATGTGGCGCTTACATCAGTTATGATGTTCTCTGTTATGGGAACAATGAAAAAGACATCGAGACTTATTGATGGAATTGCAAGTGCACTTTCTTTAGAGGTTGCTGATGTTGCGGGAAGTGGTGATGAGACTACTGCAGAGATATCGATGGATGATATTGAGGTATATGCAATTGCTGATCAGATGACTATTTCACTTGCAAAGGGGGCTGATGGTGAGACCCATTACTGCCTTGTTTCAGTTTCACTTTCTCTTAACAAACAGGATCCGGATTATGAGAAGTATGCAGCAACTGTAAGTGAAAAAGAAGACTTGATTAAGAGTGAAATTTTCTCAGTTATTCAGTCACACTCGATTGAAGAGGCTGAAAGTAATCCTGATATGCTTAGAGAAGAGATTCTTGCAAGAATTCAGCAGATGTATGGCTCTAAGTTTATTTACAATGTTGTATTCAGAGACATTATGTTCTCGTAGGATATAAATCTTACTAACGGGGAGGTGAGCCTGCTTGGGTGAGGTATTATCTCAGAGCGAGATAGACAGCCTGTTGGCTGCCTTGAGTACCGGTGAGTTAGATGCTGAAGAGATGTCTAAAAAGGACGAAAAGCAGGTTCGTAATTATGACTTTGCCCGTCCTGCTAAGTTCTCTAAAGAGCATTTACGTACATTAGAAATTATATATGAACACTATGGACGACTTTTGTCTACGAATCTGCCGCTGTATTTGCGTAAGAGCGTGCAGATATCGGTAGCCAGTTCAGAAACGGTTGTTTTTTCAGAGTTCTCGAATGCACTTTCTAACCCTGTAATACTTGGTATTGTTAATTTCAGACCACTTCAGGGTCAGGTTGTCATAGAGATTGCTCCGAATCTTGGTTTTGCCATGATTGACAGAATGTTGGGTGGTCAGGGTGTTCCGATTGATAAAGAGAGAGATTTTTCTGATATAGAGCTCGTAATTCTTGAGAAAATTATGATTCTCTGTATGCAGTTAATGAAGGATCCCTGGAAGAACGTTGTGGATATAGAACCATTCCTTGAGAGAATAGAGACGAATCCACAGTTCGCTCAGATTATTGCGCCGAATGATATGATAGCGATTGTTACGCTGAATGTTAAGATTGGCGATGTAGAGGGATTTATGAACATCTGTCTTCCGTTCGTAACGGTTGAAAATGTTATGGATAAGTTGAATACAAAGTTCTGGTATTCAACAATGAAAGAGACAAGTGATGAGGATTTCTCTCGGTATGTTGAGTCTATGATCAGAAGAGTTGATGCTCCGGTTAAAGCTGTTCTTGGTCGTAGCGTAATTACTGTAAATGACTTTGTTAATCTTCAATGTGGTGATATAATTAGATTAGATACTAGGGCCAATGAAGAATTGTCCGTATACGTGGGCAATATGAAAAAATTTACGGCTATGCCCGGTAAGAGCGATGATAATTATGCTGTCCGGATAACATCGGTCGTAAGAGAGGAGGAATAGAAACGTATGGATGGTGGAATTTTATCTCAGGACGAGATAAATGCTCTGCTTAACGGAATGGCTAATGGCGAGATGCCGCCAGAACCGGAACCGGTCAGTGAACCGGAACCAGAACCGGCACCGGCATTTGAACCATCACCTGCTGTCGTTGTTGATGACGATTTCGAACTGAATGACATTGAACGCGATGCAATTGGTGAAGTGGCCAACATTAGCATGGGAACATCTGCAACAACTCTATTCTCCCTTGTTAATAAAAAGGTTAATATTACAACACCTGTTGTTACATTAAGTAATTGGCCGGAATTACAGGAGCAGAACAAAGAAAGGCCTTGTGTTTTTATTCAGATTAAATATACAAGTGGTCTGGATGGTTCGAATATCCTTATTCTGACAGAGCATGATGTTAAAGTCATTACTGATCTTATGATGGGTGGTGATGGAACCAATACGGATGGAGAACTTGGAGAGTTACATCTTTCAGCCATTTCGGAAGCAATGAATCAGATGATGGGTTCATCTGCAACATCACTTTCGCAGATGTTGGGTAAGATGATTGATATATCTCCACCGGTTGCACAGCTGATTGATATGCAGGACAATGAGATTAAGGGTTCATCAGTTGCGGACTTCCTTAATGGAACGTTTGTAAAGATTGCATTCAGAATGCAGATTGATGAACTTGTAGATAGCCAGATCCTTCAGTTGTATCCGATTGATTTTGCTAAAGAAATTGTTCAAACCTTTATGGGCGGAGACCTGTTCGGTACGGAAGAACCTGAGCCTGAACCGGAAGCACCAAAGGTTGAAGCATATACACCGCCGGTGGTCGATACACCACCTACGCCAACACCGGCACCTGCGATGGCACCTGCTGCGGCTCCGATGCCGGATATGGCAGCACAGCCAATGATGGGAATGCCTGCAATGGACCCCAATATGGCAATGCAGGGAATGCCGATGATGCCTGGATATGGAATGCCGATGATGGGCATGCCAATGATGGGAATGCCGAATCAGGGAATGAATTATCAACCTGCACAGTTCGAGAGTTTCCAGGGCAATTTAGGAGCGTTAGCTAGCAATGAGAACATTGATTTGATTCTGGATGTACCTCTTGAGGTAACAGTAGAACTCGGTCGAACGAGAAAATCAATTGCAGAGATTCTTGATTTCTCACCGGGAACAATCATTGAACTCGATAAGATTGCTGGAGAACCTATAGATGTTCTTGTTAACGGCAAGTTTGTTGCCAAGGGCGAAGTTGTAGTAATTGAAGAAAGTTTCGGTATTCGTGTAACGGAGATCACCAAATAAAAGTTAGGAGTGTAGTAAATTATGGCAAAGAATATTTTAATCTGTGATGATGCGGCTTTCATGCGTATGATGATTAAGGATATCCTTACTAAAAACGGATATAATGTAGTGGGGGAAGCTGAAAATGGTGCAAAGGGCGTTGAGAAGTATAACGAACTCAAGCCAGACCTTGTACTTATGGATATCACAATGCCTGAGATGGATGGTATTCAGGCGCTTAAGGCTATTAAGTCAGGCGATTCAGATGCAAAGGTTATTATGTGTTCAGCGATGGGTCAGCAGGCTATGGTTATTGAATCAATTCAGAATGGTGCTAAGGACTTTATTGTTAAGCCATTCCAGGCTGATCGTGTATTAGAGGCTGTTAAGAAGGTAGTTGGTTAATAATGCTTATTTCAATAGCTGACAAAGCAGATTCGGTGGTTCAGTTTATAACTGTACTGCTGATATTTGCAGTTGTATTAATCGTGACTTTTTTAGTGACGAAATGGCTCGGCAATTATCAGAAGCAGCAGGGGAATGGTGCTAATATTGAGATAATAGACAGTGCACGAATTTCACCTAATACTTTTGTCGAGATTATACATATTGGATCTAAATATGTCGCGGTAGCTGTATCAAAGGAAAATGTATCGCTTCTTTGCGAACTGTCTGAGGATGAGATAGTAGTGAAGCAGGATAACACTGTGAAGATTGCTGATTTCAAGAGCATTCTGGCAAAAGCCGGTATGGGAATGCCGGAAGGTGGCAAGCAGCATAAGGACAGCGACCGTAATGATGAATAGTATTACATTATTAGAAAAAACTAAATTATTGAAAAGAATATGCCTACTGTTATTGGTGGGCATATTGTTTATATTTCCGAAGGTTAATATATATGCTGCAGAGACGCAGGATGTTGTTGCTGATGGAGAACTTAATGCTGAACTTACCGGAACAACTGATGAGAGAACCAATATAACAGATCCGGGCAGTTCAGACAGTGGAGACGATCTTAAGAAATTAAATATTGCCAATACTGTTACGGTAACCTACGATAACGGTAATGGAACAATTAACGGCGCATTGCGTATTCTTATTACATTAACGCTGATTGGCCTTGCACCGATTCTTATAATATGTCTTACCAGCTTTACGCGAATAATAATTGTTCTTCATTTTACAAGAAATGCGCTGAATACGCAGACGGCACCGCCTAACCAGGTAATTATTGGTTTGGCATTGTTTTTAACCTTTTTCATAATGTCTCCTGTTATTAATAAGGTTAGACTTGAAGCTATCGAACCGCTTGACAGAGGTGAAATAACTCAGGAAGCAGCATTTGTTAATGCTATGGAACCAATCAGGGAATTTATGTATGCACAGACTCAGACTAAGGATGTTCAGATGTTTATGGAAATATCCAAAACTGAGTGGACAGGAAATATAGATGATATTCCTAATGCCGTTTTGGTTCCAAGCTTTATGGTAAGTGAGCTTAGGACAGCTTTTATTATCGGTTTTTTGATATATATTCCGTTTATTGTTATAGATATGGTAGTTGCATCAACACTTATGAGTATGGGTATGATGATGCTTCCGCCGACAACCATTTCCATGCCGTTTAAGATTCTTTTGTTTGTTCTTGCGGATGGATGGAATCTTGTAATAGGCAACCTGGTTAGAACATTCTACTGATTAGGTAAGAGGTAACAGTTAATGACAGTTAATGACGTAACAGGAATAATGGGGCAGGGCCTCTATACAATTGTAATTACTGCTGCACCGGTACTGCTTGT
Organism: Candidatus Colinaster scatohippi; assembly: GCA_018064805.1. Taxonomy (GTDB): domain Bacteria; phylum Bacillota; class Clostridia; order Lachnospirales; family Lachnospiraceae; genus Colinaster; species Colinaster scatohippi. The sequence goes on along the minus strand of JAGHUN010000066.1, from coordinate 56,556 downwards.
GTCGCTTTCTATCGGACTTATTGTCAGTATTTTTCAGGCTGTGACTTCTATTCAGGAGCAGACTCTGACCTTTGTTCCTAAGGTTTTGGGGATTTTCCTTGCTTTAATTTTGTTAGGACATTGGATGCTTAATAATATGATTGAATATATGACTAATCTTTGGGCAGATTTTAGTTTGTATATAAGATAGTAATTTGACGGATTTTGAGGAAAAAAGATGCTGAATTATTCGTTTGATTTGAACAATCTTGAATACTTTTTGTGCATTCTTATCAGAATTACGATGTTTATATTTACTGCCCCTTTTTTCTCACAGTCGGGCGTTCCGAGACAGTATAAGGTTGGATTTAGTATATTTCTTTCCGGGCTTATGTATGGTGTGATCGGAGAACATCCGGATTTGCAGTATATGACAGTCTGGGGATATGCGGTGATTGTGCTTAAGGAAGCTCTTACCGGTCTGGTGATTGGATATTCAACATCGATTTGTAATACGATTATTGATTTTGCCGGACGTATTATAGATATGGAGTCGGGACTTTCAATGGTCAATCTTGTTGATCCGGCTACCAGACAGCAAAGTAGTGTTTCGGGTGTTATTTATCAGTATGGTGTCCTACTGATGCTTTTTTTATCCGGAATGCACAGATATCTGCTAAAGGCTCTTGCAGAAACCTTCGAGCTGGTTCCTGTTAATGGTGCCATAATTAACACAGATAGGTTGCTTGAATCGTGTGTAAGCTTTATGGGCGATTATATTGCGATTGGATTCAGAATATGTCTTCCTGTATTTGGAGTGATGATTTTGCTGAATGCTGTTTTGGGTATTATGGCAAGAGTTGCTCCGCAGATGAATATGTTTTCGGTTGGTATGCAGATTAAGGTACTGGTAGGTTTATGTATTCTGTTTTTTACAATAGGAATGCTGCCAAGTGTATCAAATCTGATTTATTCAGAGATGAAGACAATGATGGCATCATTCGTCAATACAATGCTGTAGAAAAAGTAACTGAATATACACTTCGATTATCAATGGATCTGCAGTTCTTCGCACCGAATGATGAGGGCGGAGAGAAGACAGAGGAACCTACCCAGAAGAAACTGGATGATGCCAGAGACGAGGGTCAGGTTGCAAAATCCAAAGAGATTGCAAATGGGTTAGGATTACTAGCCCTTTTTCTGCTGTTAAAGATTTGGATAGGTCGAATGGGGATTCAGTTTATTGAATCATTTAGCATGGTCTATGACAAAATACCTGAGGTATGCCGACTTTTTGGAGGAACGGCACCGGATGGGGATCTGACTGTGGTATTAAGGTCGGTTATGGTGAGGCTTCTTATAATATTACTTCCCATATTTGCAGTGGGTGTCGTGGTTGCATTTGTAAGTGACCTGATTCAGGTAAAATGGCATCCTACGGCTAAACCATTAAAACCAAAGGGGAGTAAGCTTAATCCTATAAATGGTTTTAAACGTATTTTTTCAGCCCAGTCGCTGGTGGAACTTTTTAAATCTGTAGCGAAGATTGCCCTCATTGGTTATGTTGCTTATTCATATGTTGTAGACAAGACATATATTCTTTTTTCTTTGTATGATATGACTATGATGCAGGCAGTGCAGGCTATCGGTAATACGGTCATTGATCTTGGAATCAGAATTTCTGCAGTATATATGATTCTTGCTGCGGCTGACTTTGGATATCAGAAGTTCAAATTTAATAAAGATATGAAGATGAGCAAGCAGGAAATCAAGGATGAGTACAAGCAGTCTGAAGGTGATCCTGAAATCAAGGGAAAAATTAAGCAGCGTATGCGTGAAGCAAGTCAGCGAAGAATGATGCAGTCGGTTCCGTCTGCGGATGTTGTTATCACAAATCCAACGCATTATGCCGTAGCGGTTAAGTATGATCCGGAGTTGGCAGAGGCGCCTGTAGTTACTGCCAAGGGTGCTGATTTTGTAGCTCAGAAGATAAAGGAAATTGCAAGAGAAAATGATGTAATGATTGTGGAAAACAAACCTCTTGCCAGAATGCTATATGCCAATGTTGATATTGATCAAATGGTGCCACCGGAGTTGTATTATGCGGTTGCTGATGTATTGGCATATGTATATCATACTGAAGGGCGTGTTAAGTCCTCATAAGTAAATTTATAATATGATTTGAGTGAATCGGGAAGGAGGAAATATGCTAAAAAAATATGGCGCTGATGTAGGTGTTGCAATATATGTACTTACAGCTTTTATTATGTTTATTATTTCCATTCCTTCGATTCTTTTGGATGTGTTGCTTGCATTTAATATAGCGCTGGCGTTCACGATTCTGTTTACCTGTATGTTCTCTAAGGAAGTTCTGGATATGTCATATTTCCCGACACTGCTTCTTTTTACAACAGTATTCAGAATTGGTCTTAACGTATCATCGACCAAGCTGATTCTGACAACAGGTAATCCGGGAAATGTAGTTCAGACCTTCGGAGAATATGTTGGTGGCGGTGACCTGATTATTGGTGCGATTGTATTCGTAATTCTTATTATTATTCAGTTTATGGTTATCAATAAGGGTTCTGAAAGAGTAGCGGAAGTTACGGCCAGATTCACACTTGATGCCATGCCCGGTAAGCAGATGGCGATTGATGCAGACCTTAATACCGGCGCAATTAATGATGCAGAAGCTAAAAGAAGAAGAGATAAAATCCAGCAGGAGAGTAGCTTCTTCGGTTCCATGGATGGTGCGGTTAAGTATGTAAAGGGAGATGCAACAGCAGGCCTTATAATTACAGCCGTTAATATCATTGGTGGTATTGCAATGGGTATGTTGCGACAGGGAATGGATATTAATGCCGCCCTTTCAAAGTATGTAATTCTTACAATTGGTGACGGTCTTGTATCACAGATACCTTCCCTGCTGATATCTTTGTCAACAGGTATTCTTGTAACTAAGGGAAGCAAGGATGCAGACTTTGGCTCTGTTCTTATTGGTCAGCTGTTTGGTATTCCTCGTGTAATGTATATGGTAGGTGCAGTTCTTACATTCTTAGGAATTGTTACACCGCTTAATCCGATTATTTTTATTACGCTTGGTGTCGTATTTATAGTAGTTGGACGAATAATTGCAGGAACTATAGAAACAGCCGGTATAGAAGAGGAAATTACGGAAGAAGAGGTTGCCGCAGAAGAAATCAGGCAGCCTGAGAATGTCAATTCGCTTCTTCAGGTGGATCCTATCGAATTGGAATTTGGTTATGGTATTATCCCACTTGCAGATGTTAATCAGGGTGGTGATCTTCTTGACAGAGTTGTAATGATTCGTCGCCAGATAGCGCTTGAACTTGGTACGGTTGTTCCGATTATACGTCTTCGAGATAATATTCAGCTTAATCCCAATCAGTATATTATTAAGATAAAAGGTATACAGGTTAGTGAAGGCGAGATACTTTTTGATCACTACATGGCAATGAATCCGGGATATGTTGAGGAAGAGATTACAGGTATTCCGACTTTTGAACCATCCTTCCATCTTCCGGCTATATGGATTAGTGAGAGTCAGAGGGAGCGTGCGGAAAGTATGGGATATACGGTTGTTGACCCGCCTTCAATTATTGCTACCCATTTGACACAGGTTATAAGGGAACATATTGCAGAACTCCTGAGTCGTCAGGACACACAGAATCTTATCAACAATATCAAGGAACCAAACCCGACTCTTGTGGACGAGCTTGTGCCTAAGATGCTTAGCGTTGGTGAGATTCAGAAGGTATTACAGAATCTGCTTAGGGAAGGAATTTCGATAAGAGATCTTCTGACAATATTTGAAACTCTGGCAGATTATGCACCAACAACCAGAGATTCGGATATTCTTACAGAGTATGTGCGCCAGTCGCTTAAAAGAGCTATATCCAATAAATTTTTCCCGAGTAATGAGACGACAAGTGTTGTGACACTCGATCCTAAGCTTGAGCAGAAGATTATGGGTAGTGTAAAACAGACCGAGACAGGAGCTTTTTTGAATCTTGATCCTGATACAACTAAGAATATTATGAAGTCTGTTGAGACAGAAACTAAAAAACTTGAGGAACAGGGAAGGGCGCCGATAGTAATAACTTCACCTATAGTAAGAATTTATTTTAAGAGATTAACAGAGGACTACTACAAGGATTTGATAGTGGTATCGTATAATGAGATTGAATCAAATGTAGAATTGCAGTCGATGGGTATGATAACAGCATAACCACGATTGGGGAAGCATCATTTTATGGGATGGGAATCGTATGATAATCAAAAAATTCCAGGGAAAAAATGAAGAAGAGGCAACAGAAGCAGCAAGAAGAGAACTGGGGAATTCTGTCGTTATAATGAATGTTCGTAATATCAAAAGAAAAGGTATTGCGGGCTTCTTTAAGTCGCCACAGGTTGAGGTTACGGTTGCTTTGGAGGAAGAGCAGGAAAGGTCGACACCAAAGGCAGCAACTATGACAGCACTCGAGCAGTTAGCCGCAAGACAGAAGGAGATAAACGAGCAGAGAGCCAGAGCGGTTGGGCCGAATGCAGCTAACTCGCGTCCCGCAGAGCCTAAAACGGATAAGTCTTCTACAAGACATTCTTTTGTTGCGGAAACTCCATCTGATATTGAACTTGACGAAGAAGATGATATAAAGGGAAAAGCATCGCTTAGTTCTGTAGCAACAGCTAATAAGAAGGAGGCTCTTGAGGAAAAACTGGATTCCCTGGAGACGCTTATAAAAAAGAAATTTGAGCCGGATACAGAGATTACAACTACACCTAAGAACGATGATGAACCGGGCAAACCACAGAATGAGCAGATTAAGTTCACAAAGCTTCTATATAATATGATGATTGATAATGAGGTTCATGAGAAGTATGCAAATGCAATCATTGAAGAAGCAGAAAAAACGAATAAGCCTAATATGCCATTTGATTATATGCTGACTAATATATATCAGAAGATGATATTAAAATTCGGAACCCCGACAGTAATTACACCTGCTGAGCGCGGTCCGAAGATTGTATATTTTGTCGGTCCTACCGGAGTTGGTAAGACTACGACAATTGCTAAGATTGCATCAAAGCTATGTGTCGAAGACAGGAAAAGAGTTGCTTTGCTTACTGCAGATACATACCGAATTGCGGCAGCAGAACAGCTTAGAACTTATGCCAATATCCTTGAGGTTCCGTTCAGAATTATATATAGCCCGGGTGAGGTGGAGCAGGCTTTGGAAGAATTCCATGAATATGATTACATTCTGGTAGATACTGCAGGTCATTCTCATCACAATGAAGAGCAGAAAAATAATACTAATCTCATGATTCATGCAGTAGATGAGATGGCAGAGTGTGAAGTGTATCTTGTGCTGAGTGCAACAACAAAGTACAGAGATCTTACAAGTATTGCCGACACTTATAAAGAAATGAGCGATTACAGAATAATTTTCACCAAGCTTGATGAGACGACTTCCTTTGGTAATCTGCTTAATCTCAAGCTTTATACAGGATTTGAACTGTCCTATGTTACATATGGGCAGAATGTTCCGGATGATATTGACAGATTTAATCCACAGACCACAGTTAAATCTATTCTGGGTGGTCATTAGTATATATATGATAAAAATTTATCATGGTTCATGGAAAGATTCATGGAGGATGTAAATGGATCAGGCACAACAGCTTAGAAACATTGTTAAAGCAAATAATAATGCACAGCCAAGACCTCTTGCCAGAGTAATTACTGTAACAAGCGGTAAGGGTGGTGTAGGTAAGTCAAATACAGCAATTAATTTGGCAATTCAGTTCCGTAAAATGGGACAGCGAGTGATTATCCTGGATGCAGATTTTGGTCTGGCCAATATTGAGATAATGTTTGGCACAGTTCCAAAGCATAATCTCTGCGATTTGATTTATCAGGGTAAAAATATAAAAGAAATAATAACCTGGGGGCCGGGAGAGGTTGGATTTATATCCGGTGGATCCGGTATTGCAGGTTTATCTAATCTAAGTAGGGACTATCTTGTATATATTATTCAGAATCTGGCAGAGCTTGATGCGATAGCAGATGTGATAATTATAGATACAGGTGCGGGAATATCAGATGCGGTTTTAGAGTTTTTAGTTGCCAGTGGAGAAATCCTACTTGTAACAACTCCGGAGCCTACCTCAATTACGGATTCCTATTCGTTGCTGAAGGCATTAAACAGACATCCGAGATTTTCTGCTGAAGCTTCAAAGATTAAGGTTATTGCCAATAGGGTTGAGAAGTCTGAAGACGGAACATCGCTTTTTACAAAGTTGAATGTTGTTGTTCAGAGGTATCTCAAACTTCCATTAACATATCTTGGGTCTATTCCACAGGATGAGAAGTTATCGCAGGCAGTAATGCAGCAGACTCCTGTTTCACTTGCTAATCCAACGGCCAAGTCAGCTAAGGCCTATGAGATGATTGCGGCAATGCTGATGAATAAAGAACTCAATGCAGATATTAAAAAGAGAGGTATGGCGGCATTTTTTTCTCATATTGTTGCAGGAAAAAAATTGAGCTAATACAGGTAGGGGGATCTTATGATTGAAAAGTATATTTCGCCGGGACAGAAAATTGAACTTAAGGCAGTAAAAAGAACTAATCAGAAAAGTGAGACTAATATAGATAAGGCCTACACAACAAGGGTATGCGATATTATATCAGAAGACAGAGTAGAGATATTTATGCCTATTGAGCAGTCAAAACTCATTCTTTTACCTGTAGACGGAGAATATGAGATGTTCTTTTATACAGAAAGTGGGTTGTACGAATGCATAGGCCGCGTTATTGATCGATACAAAGGAAATAATGTATATATTCTGCTTTTTGAACTTGAGACTAATCTTAGAAAGTATCAGAGAAGAGAATATTACAGATACAGCTGTGCGCTTGATATGGATACTCGTAATCTTTGTGAGGAAGAGGTTAAGGAGAATGAAGCTAATAATGGTGGATATCGTCTTGTACCCGGGCTGCCTCTAAAAAGGAGTGTTATCGCTGATATTAGTGGTGGTGGACTTAGATTTGTATCTGATTATAAATATGACAAGGATAGTTTTATCCTGTGCAGATATCATCTTATGATTAAGGGTAACTCGAGAGATTATGAAATTGTGTGCAAGATTCTTGATGTAAAAGAATTGCCCAATAAGCCGGGAGAATATGAGCATAGGGTTCAGTATATGAATCTTGATAATGATGAGAGAGAAGAAATAATCCAGTTTATTTTTGATGAGGAGAGACGTAACAGACGTCGCGAACGTGGATATTAAATCTGTTTCATGGGATTATATGGAGAAAACATGAAAAAAATATTGCTAGTTGATGACTCTGCACTCATGAGAAGGGTGTTTAGTGATATAATCAATGGAGATGACAGATTTTCAATTGCTGATGAAGCCAAAAATGGTGCAGAGGCATTGGAATTACTTCGTAAGAATCAGTATGACGCAGTAGTTCTGGATGTGAATATGCCGGTGATGGGCGGTATTGAGCTGCTTCGCAGACTTCGACAGGAAGGCATAAATGCGAAGGTGATGATGGCCAGTACAGCTACAATGGAAGGGGCACAGGTTACAATGGATGCCCTTGAACTTGGAGCCCTGGATTTTATTCATAAGCCGGAATGGTCTTTTAAGTGTAAGGATGAAAGTTTCTCCAGCCAATTACTTCGCTTGCTTGATGCAGTCTGTAGGGCCAATGTTGATAATAATCATAAGGTAGCGGGCGATAAAAGAGAGGCGAATGTTAAAAAGGTTGAGCAACTTGCGAGAAAGAGCAGATCGGAGACCGGTGGAGAAAAGCTGGTTGCAATTGCCATTTCTACAGGTGGACCTAAATCGCTGCAGAGTGTACTTCCGTTTTTGCCGGATGATTTGAATGCTCCGGTAGTAATAGTACAGCATATGCCGGTTGGCTTTACTGCCAGTCTTGCAGATAGAATGAATACTATCAGTAAGATTAAGGTGGTTGAAGCGAAAGAGGGAGATGTTCTTCAAAAGGGCTGTGTATACATAGCCAAAGGGGGATTACATCTTAATCTTGTGAAAGGGCCGGGGAAAACGACAGTACATTATACAGATGAACCTGCCAGAGAGGGCGTTAAGCCATGTGCCAATTATATGTATGAATCTCTGATGGATAGTTCTTATGATGAGATTATATGTATTGTAATGACCGGTATGGGTGCTGATGGAACCGAAGGAATAGGTCATTTAAGAGAGAAAAAGAAGATATATTGTATTTCACAGGAAAGTAGTAGTTGTGTTGTGTATGGAATGCCGAAGGCTGTTGCTAAGGCCGGATATGCCGATGCGGAGGTTTCGCTTGATAACATGGCACAGGAGATTATTTTACACGTGGGGGTAACGAAAAATGGATGTTAGCCAGTATCTTGAAGTCTTTATAGACGAGACAAAAGAACACCTGCAGAATCTGAATACACAGATTCTCGAACTTGAACAGTCACCAGATGACATGGATACTATCAATGAAATATTCCGTGCGGCTCACTCACTTAAGGGTATGGCAGGTACAATGGGATATAAGAGAATGCAGAATCTTACTCATGATATGGAAAATGTATTTTCCAGCGTTCGTGAGGGAAGCATCAAAGTAAATTCAGCAATAGTTGATACTGTATTCCAGTGTCTGGATGCGCTCGAAGAGTACCTTGATAATATTCAGTCAAGTGCTGATGAGGGTACTAATGAAAATGAAACTATTATTAAAGCACTCAATGGTTTCCTTAATGGTGGTGCGGCAGAAGCTGAGGCACCTGCTAAGGCAGCACCTGCAGCAGAGAATGCTGTGGCAGAAGCAGCTGCAGAGGATGCAGGAGAGAATAAGTGGCAGAACATTAGTTTCTCAGAGGAACAGCTCCATGTTATGGGAGCAGCTAAGGCAGCAGGTAAAAATATAATCGGTGTGACTGTATATGTACAGGAAGCCTGCATACTTAAAGCAGCAAGAGCATTTCTTGTATTCAAGACAGTTGAGGAACTTGGAGAAATTATTGTATCAGTACCTTCAGCTCAGGATATTGAGGATGAGAAGTTCGACTATGATTTCAGCATGATTGTTGTGACTGATGCAGATGCTAATAAGGTTATTGAAGCAGCTAAGAGTGTATCGGAGATAGCTAAGGTTGTAGGAGGCGATGTTAATGTTCCGGCTTCTGCAGTTGCGGATGCAGCATCGAAAGAGGCAAATGACAAGCCTGCAAATACTCCTGCAGTTGCACAGAGCAATGCTCCGGCAGATCAGGCAGCAGGAGCTAACAAGCCGGCTGAGAAGAAGAAGCCTGTTGTTAACAGAACGGTTCGTGTAGATATTGAAAAACTCGATGTTCTTATGAACCTTGTAAGTGAGCTTATTATTGCTAAGAATTCACTTGTTGCAGCTGCTACAAGTAATACAGATGCTAATTCTAATGAGATTAATGAGCATATTGAATATCTTGAGACAGTAACAACAAACCTCCACGAATCGGTTATGAAGGTTCGAATGGTTCCTATTGAGAGCGTTGTTAATAAGTTCCCAAGAATGATCAGAGATCTTCAGAAGAAGCTTAATAAGAAAATGGAACTGTATATGTCCGGTGAGGAGACAGAGCTTGACCGTACTGTGGTTGATGAAATTGGTGATCCTCTTATGCACCTTCTTCGTAATTCTGCTGACCATGGTATTGAGGCAGATGTTGAACTCCGTAAGGAGAGAGGAAAGCCGGAAGCAGGTTCTATTTTCCTTGATGCATATCAGGATGGTAATAACGTAGTAATTGAAGTTAGAGATGATGGTAATGGTATCGATGTTAATGCTGTTAAGGCTAAGGCTCTTGATCGTGGCGTAATTACAGAAGAGCAGGCTAACCAGATGAGCGATGACGAAGCAGTTAATCTTCTGTTCCTTCCTAGCTTCTCAACTGCTAAGGTTGTATCTGATATTTCGGGAAGAGGTGTTGGTCTTGATGTTGTTAAGTCTAAGATTGAAGCTCTTTCAGGTGAAGTTGAAGTTAAGACTCAGTTAGGTGTAGGAAGTACATGGACTATCAGACTTCCGCTTACACTTGCTATTATACAGACTCTTATGGTTGTTGTCGGTGGTGAGAAGTATGCAATTCCACTTAGCAATATTCAGACAATCGAGAGCATTAAGCCTAGTGATGTTAAGACTGTACAGCAGAAGGAAGTAATCAACTTAAGAGGAACAATAATTCCTATTATTCGTCTTAATGAAGTACTTGGATGCCAGTCTGACAAGGCAGAGGATGAGGATCTTGTTGTTGTAATTGTTAAGAAGGGTGATAAGATGGCAGGTCTTGTTATCGATGTACTTACAGGTCAGCAGGAAATCGTTATTAAGTCACTTGGAAAATACATTAATAAGAGTAAGTTAATCAGTGGTGCAACAATTCTTGGTAATGGTGAAGTTGCTCTTATTGTTGATCCTAATGCGTTGATTTAGTTTCGGAGGAAGATAAAATGGATGAGATGAAAGTATATTCAGAAGCTGTTCAGTACATTAAGATTGCAATGGGACCTGAGATGTACGGTATTGATATCAGCTATGTAGATAATATTGTAAGGCCACAGCAGGTGACACGTGTGCCAAATGTTGCTCCTTATATTAAGGGTGTAATTAATATCCGTGGTGAGATTGTTCCTATTATGAGCTTAAGACTTAAAATGGGGCTTGAGGAAATCGAGGAGACAAAGAGCACAAGATTTATCATCATTAAGATGGAAAAATATGGAAAAATCGGTCTGATTGTAGATGCAGTTAAGGAAGTTGTTGCATTAACAGAAGATCAGATTGAGAAGACAAAGTTTGATGCAAATGATGAGACAACACATTTTGTATTTGGTGTAGGTAAGGTTGAAAATGGTCTTGTTTCGTTACTTGACCTTGATACAGTAACCTATGATAAGTCAATGAAGGAGGAGTAATCCGATGAGCGATTTGACGATGGAAAGTCTGTCAACGCAATACTTCGATGTACTTAAGGAGCTTGGTAATATAGGGGCGGGTAATGCTACAACCGCCCTTGCTTCTTTGTTACAATGTAAGGTTGATATGAAGGTGCCACAGGTTAAAATGCTGGATTTTAAGGATGTAGGAGCATTACTTGGTGGTGAAGAACAGGAAATGGCAGGCGCATTTCTGGCTGTTGAAGGAGATATCACAGGTAGTATTCTTTTTCTTGTTAAAAAAGATATTGCCGTTCATCTTGTAAAGAAACTGATGGGTGATATGGCTAGTGATGAGATGGGCGAAATGGAGAGATCTGCTTTTAAGGAGATTTCAAATATTATTACAGGTTCATACCTTAATGCATTATCTTCACTGACAAATTTGTGTATATATCCTTCTATTCCGGATTTGGCTATTGATATGGCTGGGGCCATTCTTAGCGTTCCGGCTATTGAATTCGGTATTATGGGAGATAAGATTATTCTTATTCAGTCTCAGATCTCTGACGAAATTGAAATCGATGGTTTCTTTATTATGATACCGGATATGGAATCATACGAGAGAATATTACGTGCGTTGGGTGTTATGGTAGATTAATGACCGGAGGTTTTTGTGGAAGTTAAAGTAGGAATGGCAGATATGAATGTCTGCTCTAGTCCTGATAGTATCATAACACTTGGACTTGGATCTTGTGTTGGAGCGGTTTTATATGACCCTGTTGCCAAAGTATGCGGCATGGTTCATGTAATGCTGCCGGATAGCACAACGATTGCTAATAATTCAAATGTTGCCAAATTTGCAGATACAGGTGTGACTGCACTTTTGGATATGGTGCTTAAAGAGGGAGCTAAAAAAGAAAGACTGATTGCCAAGATTGCCGGTGGTGCGCAGATGTTCTCGGTTAATAAGGATTCGCCGATGCTTCGTGTTGGTGAGAGAAATGTTGCGGCAGTCAAGGAAAAATTAAAGCAGCTTGGTATAAGGCTGGTTGCTGAAGACACAGGTAATAATTACGGTAGAACCGTTGTATTTTATCCTGAAACAGGTGAATATCTTATAAGAGCAATAGGTAAGGAACCGACTACGATATAGGTGGCTTGCCTTATTGTTGTATATTGACGCAGAGGAATATATATGAGCATTCAGATGAAATTACTGCCAACGCTTATTATGCTTTTGGCGGGAGCATTCACCAGCGTCATCACATGGCTTCTTGGTTATGATTCCAAGACGGCAATGTGGATATTGGTAGGTGTACTTGTTCTTTTCTATATAATTGGGGTTATTGTTCAAAAGGTCATTTGGAAATTTGAGGTTCAGATTGCTGAAGAAGAGGCAAAAAGAGCCGAAGAGGAGGCTGAAGAAGAGGGCAAAGTTGTAGAAAAGGATGGTGCTGCTGCAGACTCTAAGGACAGCAGAAGGACTAAAGAAAAGGAAGAAAAAGAAGAGGAAGCAGAAGAATAGGCATTGAGGTAAATGCCCTAATGTATTGTGATGAGGATGATATATGGATGAAGCGGCAAGAAATATTCTGTGGCGCGATTATGCAAGGCTTCGCTCCGCAGACTTACGTGAAAAACTTATATTAGAATATGCACCGCTTGTTAAGATAGTTGCAGGAAGACTCAGCATGTATCTGGGATACAATGTTGAGTATGATGATCTGGTAAGTTATGGTATCTTCGGTCTTATAGATGCTATTGATAAATATGACTGTACTAAGCAGAACAAATTTGAAACGTATGCTTCGCTTAGAATCAGAGGTGAGATACTTGATCAGATAAGAAAGATGGACTGGATTCCCAGAACTGTCAGACAGAAGCAAAAACAGATAGATAATGCGATGCGTGATTTTGAGGCGGAGCATGGAAGACAGGCCACCGATGAAGAACTTGCATTGTCGCTGGGAATTAGTGCGGATGAGTATCTGGATTGGCAGTCACAGCTTAAGATTACAAATGTGGTTTCGCTTAATGAGTTTATGGAGTCAGGAAGCGATGTCCCGAATGGTAGAAATGTTTCTTCACATTTCATGCAGCCGGAGGAGGCTTATGAAGAAGAAGAACTTAAGGTGGTTCTGGCACAGGCGCTGGATCTTCTGTCTGAAAAGGAAAAGCTTGTTATTCAAATGTATTATTACGATGAGCTGACTCTTAAAGAAATTGCTGCTGTTTTGGAGGTTTCCGAATCAAGAGTTTCGCAGTTGCATACAAAGGCTTTGGGTAAAATGAAGACTAAAATGGGTAAATATATGGGGATATTGGGAAGCTCAGTTTAGTTGATTGGTAAGATGTGCAAATAGGGATGGGGTATTCTTATGGACGCAAAATTCGCGCTAATATGCGGTAACGACGGTGCTAAATTGCGACTAACGCCAGCAACAGATGGTGGCGCCGATTTAAGTGTTAGTGATATTGTAGATTATCTGAATTACAATAGAATAGATTTTCAGCTGCCTGATTTGAATAAAGCTGTTCAGACGCTTAATAAGGAAATAGTTATTAATCTCAATAGAGTAAAAACACTTCCTGTTAGAGAGGCGGTAATAACTGAATTCCGCGATAATAACATGTTATGTGTGGCTAAATTTATGCCACCTTCTGAAAATGGAGAGAAATATGATCTCTCGGAAGTTATGAGCGACCTGAAGTTTCAAGGCGTGAAATTTGGCATTGATAAGGATGCTATAAGGGAGTTTCTTGATTCGAGAGATTATAAGAAGGAATATATTGTAGCAAAGGGCGTTGAGGCTGTTCAGGGTAAAAATGCCTATATTGAGTACAATTTCAATACAGATGTAAAAGCGAGACCAACTTTGTTAGAGGATGGAAGCGTAGATTTCTTCAGTCTTAATATTATTAATCATGTTAATGAGGGAGATCTTCTTGCAACACTGTACAGAGAAGTTCCGGGGAAGTATGGATGTGATGTAACAGGTGTTAAGATTAAGCCTGCAATAATTAGAAAGAGAGTTCTTCGATTTGGAAAAAATATAAGACTTTCGGAAGATAAGAATCAGATTTTTGCGACTTGCTCAGGCCATGTTAATCTTATTGACGGGCGAGTGTTTGTAAGCAATGTTATGCAGGTTGAAAATGTTAATACTTCAACCGGTAATATTGAATATGAAGGAAATGTCCAGGTTAATGGAAATGTAGCTACTAACTTTTCAATACATGCCAAAGGAAACGTTGAAGTCAGAGGCGTTGTTGAAGGAGCAGAAATTATTGCGGGTGGAAATATTACCATAGCAAGAGGCATGAACGGAATGGGACGAGGAGTCCTTAAAGCCGGTGGTAATATAATTGCTCAGTTTATCGAGAACTCGACTGTTGAGGCAGATGGATATGTTGAGTCGGGCTCGATAATGCATAGCACCGTTTTGGCAGGAACAGAGGTCCATGTCGGTGGGAAAAGAGGCTTTATATCCGGTGGTAAGATAAGTGCTACTACTCTTGTAGAAGCTAAAATTCTGGGATCTGATATGGGAACGGATACGCTTATTGAGATTGGTATCAGTCCAACGGTAAAGAGAAGGCATAAGGAAATTGAAGCTGAGCTTGACAGTAATGAGAAAACAATTAAGCGTGCAGTACCTATCCTTGAGGCGGCAAGAGACAAAAGAGAAGCCGGAATAGAATTATCTGAAGAACAGATAAATAATATCAAAGGTCTTAGCAAGATAGTGAAGGACAAGGCAAAAGAGACACATGCTCTGAAGGAAGAACTCAAAGAAATTGATATTCTTTTGCAGAATGAACAGAGATCCGCGGTTATTGTTAATGATGTAGTTCATCAGGGAACAAAGATAGTCATTTCAGATGTTTCGAAAAATATAAAGGAACCTGTAAGATACTGTCGATTTATCAAAGACAGAGGCGATGTTCGTGTCGTTGGCATGAACTAAATGTAGCTTAGGGGGAATTATATGGCGATAGGAATTGTTGAATTAAATACTGCGATGACCGGTATTAATGATTTTAATCATATGCGTCATGCTGAGGAAACAAGAGGGGGGCTTGAACAGACTCACATTCATAATCAGTTAAGTGAGGAGGTAGAAGTCAAGCTTACCAATGTAAATAACGCAGATGATGCAAATAATAATCAAAAGAAGTTCGATGCCAAGGAAAAGGGAAGCAACGAATATTCAGGAAATAACGGACAGAAGAAGAAAAAGGAAGAACAAAACCGAGATGGGAAAGTGGTTCCTAAATATAGTGGTTTTGATATGAAAATATAAGGAATAAAAAGAGGGAAAATATGACAGCAGCAGAGATTATTATTTTGATTGTAGGAGCAATACTTTTTACAATAAGCTTTTTTATTCCTGCAGGTGGAGCAGGAACAGGAGGAAAAGTTGACGCAAGCATAGCTGAACAGGCTGTAAAGGATGCACTTAAGGAAGAAATGAAAAAGGTGAAAAGTGCAATTTCGGCAGTGAATGAGGAAACACTTTCTGAAAATAAGGATAAGATGGAGCGTTTCATGGACCGCCTTACTAACGAGAAAATGATGGCGGTTAATGAGTATTCTGATACGGTTTTGAATCAGATTCATAAGGATCATGATGAAGCTGTTTTCTTATATGATATGATTGACAGCAAGTATAATCAGGTTAAGAGTACAGCGGCAGAAATTAATCAGATAGAGAAGAGCGTTAAGAGAATGTCTGCTGAAGCACCTAAGGCTGCAGTTGTTGCGGAAAAGAAGGTTGAAGCAACTCCGGCTAAGGCTCCTATCCCTGCAGCTGTTAAATCTCCGTCACCTGCAGCAGTCAAGCAGGAAGTACAGAAGCCGGTGGCAGAAGCTAAATTTGTTGCAAAGCCAATCGTAGATAAGGATACTCCGGTTATTAAGACCGAGCCTGCTAAGTCTGCAGATGAGGCGAAAGCATCAGATGTAATAAAGGCGGAAGATAATAAGAAAACAGATGCAGAGGCATCAAAGGCCGTAGCTGAAACTACAGAACTTGATTCAATGTTTGCCAAGCAGCTTGAGCAGGTGGCCGGTGAAGAGGCTGCCAAGCCTGTGAAAAAAAAGGTAGTTAAGACTGTTAAGAAGGCTGATGAGCCTGAAGTGGCAAGTGAACCGATAGCTAATAGTGATGTTGAGCTTATGTTCGATAATGGAAGCATGAATAATAATGATAGAATCCTTGCACTTCATAAGGAAGGAAAGTCCAATATGGCAATTGCCAAGGAACTTGGACTTGGTGTCGGTGAAGTAAAGCTTGTTATTGATCTGTTTAAGAGTTTTTAATAGTTGATTGGGAAATAATAACATGAAATTAAGATTTTATTTACGTGGAATTGGAATAGGAATAATAGTTGCCGCTGCAATTTGTATTTGCGGAAGTCTTAGAAACAGTAAGATGTCAGATGAACAGGTTAAAAAGAGAGCGGCTGAGCTTGGAATGATTCAGGGCGGCGAAGTGCTTATGGACCTGGGACAGCCGATAACTTCAGAACCGGGGCTTGTATATGAAGAGATTGCAGGATATGAACCGAAGGTAACAGAAGCTGTTACAGAGGAGCAACCGGAAGTGACAGAAGAAGAGAATACTGCTGAAGTTGCTGAAGCAGTTAAGGAAGAGGTTACACCGGAACCTTCTAAAGAAGAAGTAAAGAAGGAAGAACCTGCTAAGGAAGAAATAAAGAAGGAACCTGAAAAGAAGGAAGAGCCTGTCAAGGAAGAGGTAAAGAAGGAAGAGCCTGCCAAGGAAGAAGTAAAGAAGGAAGAACCTGCCAAGGAAGAGGTAAAGAAGGAACCTGAGAAGAAGGAAGAGCCTGCCAAGGAAGAGGTAAAGAAGGAAGAACTTGCCAAGGAAGAAAAACCTGCAAGTGGTGACACTGTAACTATCGTTGTTGAAAAGGGAAATGGGTCAGATACAGTTGCAAGAAAATTGGCCGGTGCCGGACTGATATCTGATGCGGCAGCGTATGATAAGTGGTTGTGTCAGAACGGCTATGACAGATACATAGCAGCAGGTACACATCAGATTCCTAAGAATGCAACTCAGGAGCAGATTGCTAAAATTTTGACGGGAAGAAACTGATTAGTTAATGTGAAATTCGTCATAATAATGAAAAGAAACATTTAATCAGGGCGAAAAAGAGCAACAGGTTGAAAAAAATACATAATAATATACCAATATGGTTGCCTAAATTGTATAAAACATCTATAATTAAGGAAATGGGAGTAAAGGAGCATACAATATGTTTGATCGAATATTTGCCAGCTATCTGGTTGAAACAGGCAAATTAACAGATAAGAGTCTCGGAGAGATATATTCAAGTCAGGAACAAAAGAGAGTAAGACTTGGTGTTATTGCTGTTTCAGAAAAGCTTATGTCTATTGAGCAGGTTGAGGAAGTTAATCAGCTTCAGGCTATTTATGATAAGCGTTTTGGTGACATAGCAGTTGAAAAGGGCTATCTTACCGATGAACAGGTTAGCAGACTGTTGGTTCTTCAGGGAAATGCATTTCTTGCATTTATGCAGTCTGTAACTGACTGTGGAGCAATGACCATTGTGGAGTTTAATGAAGCATTGGATGAATTCCAGAAAAAGTATAGCTTTACACTTGCTAATATGGAAGATTTGAAGAGTTGTGATAATGATCGTATTATTCCGATTTTTGTTTATGATCAGCCTGAGATGATTCAGAAACTTTGTGGAATCATGGTAAGAACTTTGGCGAGACTTGTTGATTACCATGTTTATATTATGAAGCCAACTGTTTCAACAACTGTGGATTTCCCTGCTATTTGTGTTCAGGAATTACAGGGACAGCATAGAATTGTTACTTCTCTTTCGGGTGAAATTGATGGTTCAATGTTTGATACAGCAGTTGGATTTGCCGGAAGTGAAAATGTTGTATGTGATGAAGATTGCATGGATGCACTTTGCGAACTTATTAACTGTGTAAACGGACTTCTTGCAACTGAGATGAGTAGTAGAGATATTGATATTGATATGGATGCACCTTATGCACAGGGTACACCGGGTTCTATCAAGAGTGAAGAGATACTTACTTTGCCAATTATCATTTATGGCAAGCAGCTTAATCTTAATGTTATTCTTGATAAGGATTATACAATATAGGAGGTTCGTAATATGGCAAAGATAATGATTGTTGATGATTCACGTATATTAAGAAAAATTTTAACTAATACACTTACAGAGGCAGGGCATGAGGTAATTGCAGATGCCGGAAATGGTAAGGAAGCAGTTATGCTTCTTGAGAAAATTAAGCCGGATATTATTACTCTTGACATTACAATGCCTGTTATGGATGGTCTTGAGGCACTTAGCCAGATTAAGCAGAACTATCCTGATATTAAGGTTGTAATGGTTAGTGCAGCCGGACAGAAGAATAAGGTTATGGAAGCGCTTAAGAATGGTGCAAGTGATTTCCTTCAGAAGCCTTTTGAACCGGATGACGTAATCAAGGTTATCAGTAAGTTTGTATAAAAGTACTTAGTAAGCCTCTCAATTTGTTGGTTGAGAGGCTTTTTTATGAACTTTATATAAATTCCATAAGAAAACTGGGGGATGTATAAGAGGTGCCCACCCCCTGCTGTAAGTACACTCTTGCTCGTCGCCAGAAGCGCCTGTATGTATAAGAGGTGTCCACCCTCTGCTATAAGTACACACTTGCTCGTCGCCAGAAGCCGCCTGTATGTATAAGAGGTGTCCACCCCCTGCTGTAAGTACACTCTTGCTCGTCATTAGAAGCTGCTTGTATGTATAAGAGGTGCCCACCCCCTGTTGTAAGTACACTCTTGCCCGTCGCCAGAAGTAGCCTGTATGTATAAGAGGTGTCCACCCCCTGCTGTAAGTACACTCTTGCTCGTCGCCAGAAGCCGCCTGTATGTATAAGAGGTGCGTACCCCCTGCTGTAAGTGCAATGCTTCAGTAACAGGGCACCTGATATCATAACACCCTTAAGAGGAACACAAAATACCTCAAAAAAATAAGAACAGAAGAAGGAGGTAAATGATATGTGTACGGCAATCGTTTGGAGTGACTTCCATAGGTATGACAAATCGTTCAACGATTGGGATTAGCCATCAACACGTTTTGTCCTATAACCCTATATAAAAGGGAATATGGCTTGGCGGACAATATGTTTAGTAAAAACAAAAAACATTGAAAATACAGAGAAAATGCTTGATTTTGCTATATATAATATGGTATGATTTGCAATGTTGTAAAAATATACACATACTCGGTGTTAACTATTGGTGCGTTACTTGATACGTGATAGTATGACAGGCGGCTCGGCCTTTCTCCGGGTATGGAAGATTAACCAAATGGAGGTAAGAAAATGAGCGTTATTTCAATGAAGCAGTTACTTGAAGCAGGTGTACATTTCGGACACCAGACCAGAAGATGGAACCCTAAGATGGCTCCTTACATCTTCACAGAGAGAAATGGTATTCACATCATCGATCTTCAGAAGACAGTAGGTCTTGTTGATGATGCATACAAGGCAGTATTTGATATTGCTAATGAAGGTGGTACAGTTCTTTTTGTTGGTACTAAGAAGCAGGCTCAGGATGCAGTTAAGACTGAAGCAGAGCGTTGCGGAATGTACTACGTAAACGAGAGATGGCTTGGTGGTATGCTTACTAACTTCAAGACAATCGAGACAAGAATCGCAAGACTTAAGGCTATCGCGAAGATGGCTGAGGATGGAACATTTGATGTTCTTCCTAAGAAGGAAGTTATCCAGATTAAGAAGGAGTGGGAGAAGCTCGAGAAGAATATTGGTGGTATCAAGGATATGACAAGAGTTCCTGATGCTATTTTCGTTGTAGATCCTAAGAAGGAAGCTATCTGTGTTAAGGAAGCTCATTCACTTGGTATTAAGCTTATCGGTATCGGTGATACAAACTGTGATCCGGAAGAGCTTGATTATATCATTCCGGGTAATGATGATGCTATCCGTGCTGTAAAGCTTATCGTTTCTAAGATGGCAGATGCTGTTATCGAGGCTAACCAGGGCGAAGCAGTTTATACAGAGGCTGAGGCAGCTGCAGAAGCTACAGATATTGAAGAAGTAGCAGCAGATGCTGAATAATTCCAATTTGTATAGTTAAGTTGATTACAGATGCTTCTCCGTTTTAATATAAAGCGGAGAAGCGTTATCTTATATTAATAGGAGGACAAAACAATGGCTAATATTACAGCAGCTATGGTTAAGGAACTGCGTGAGATTTCAGGCGCAGGTATGATGGATTGTAAGAAGGCACTTACAGAGTGTGATGGTAATATGGATGCAGCGCTTGAGGCTCTTAAGAAGTCTGGTGCTGCTAAGATGGAGAAGAAGGCTAGCAGAATCGCAGCAGAGGGTATTTGCCGTGTTGCTGTTGATGGTAACAAGGGTGTTGTTGCTGAGGTTAACTCTGAGACTGACTTCGTTGCAAAGAATGAAGTATTCCAGGAGTTTGTACAGGATGTAGCTAATAAGGCACTTGCTTCAGGTCTTAATGGTGGTAAGAACGGCGAGGATGTTGAGACTCTTATGGAGAACGGTCTTAAGGATGAAATCGCTGAGAAGACACTTAAAATTGGTGAGAAGCTTTCGTTCAGAAGATTTGCTAAGGTTGAGGCTGATACTGTAGTTTCTTATATCCATGGTGGTGGAAAGATTGGTGTTCTTGTAGCAGCTAATGGTGCAACAGATGATGCAGCTAAGGAAGCACTTGCTAACATCGCAATGCAGATTGCAGCTATGAATCCTCAGTATGTTGCAAGAAATGAAATCTCTGATGCAGAGCTTGCTAAGATTCGTGAGATTACAGTTGACAGCGCACTTAATGATCCTGCATCTCTTCCAAAGCCTATTCAGAATGAATTATATGCTAAGGTTGAGGGTGAGAAGTTATTCTCAGATGAGGATCTTGCAATTCTTGCAGAGAAGAAGAATGATAAGTACTTATATAACTTCCTTTCAAAGGAGGCTATTGCTAAGCTTGCTGAACTTGCTATGGCTAACAAGGCAGCTTATGTTGAGAATAAGATTTTTGCAGGTCTTGTAGAAGGTCGTGTTTCTAAGCAGCTTAAGGATCTCGTGCTTATGGATCAGACATATGTTAAGGCTGAGGATGGCAAGCAGGCAGTTGCTAAGTACCTTGAGTCAGTTAACAAGGCTCTTGTAGTAGCTAAGTTCGTTCGTTTCGAAGTAGGCGAAGGTATGGAGAAGAAGAACGAAGACTTCGCAGCAGAAGTTGCAGCTCAGTTAGGCTAGTTAAGTAAATTTTTGTTTGGTATATATTTGACTTAAATGAAAATATGAATTGTTGATGCGTAATTACTATTGTAATTACGCATCATTTATTTGGTATGGTGACGAGCCGGGCAGTGTGGTATCATAGTAAATATGATTATAGTGAATTGGGGAAACACATGAAATTAACAGATTTGCTTATAAAAGAAAATTTAATAATCCAGATTGTGTGGAATGAACAGAAGATAGAGTTCCCTACGTGCGTGATTGACAAAGATGATATGGGAATTTTTGTGGATCCATATTTCCATGCAGGAAAACCTCTTGAACTTAATCTTAATTATAATAGTGGAGTTTTATGCAATGTTTTTGCTAATAGTCCTGTTGATAATAAGAGGATATCCTGGAGGAATGTGGAGATAGCATCCGTAACAAGGAACGATGAACTGCTATATCATATTAAAACGAGCGGATTTAATCAGAATGCCAGAAGTGATGACAGGCGAAAATATGACCGCCTTGTTATTCAGAAGAAGGGGCAGTTATATGATAGCCAGGCTGATGCTTATATTGACATTTTAATTCATGATATTAGTGATATTGGAATCTCCTTTTTTGCACCGATATCATATGTTCCTAAAACTAATCAGCTAACGATTCTGTTTTCTGATAATATTGACGATAAGTACTTTGATCTTAAAGTGGATTGTATTATTTCAAGGACTCAGAATCGAGCAGGTAATTCCTTCAATGGATGCAAGATTGTAGGAGAGAATAAGGAATATCTACTGTATCGATTCTTACGTTTGATTACTGAGAGGAATAAAGCTGAAAATGCGCATAATGCCAATGGAGATATAGTTGAGGCGGTAGATGATTTGACAGAGCCTTCACGAGAGCCGTCTGACGCAGTTGGTGGGGATGAACATGTAGAAGAAGGTACAGCAAACTAAAGGAATAATCGGCGGTATTAAGTGCGATTAATATATTCTCTAAAAGCCTATCGTAGGATGGGCTTTTTTTTTACGAATTGCATATACGATACATATGACATGAAAATGATATAAATAACATTAGAATGACATAAAAGTATGACCGGCACTGATAATATACACATATACAGTAGTGTATTAATTGATTTTGCTGAACTGTTATTAGGATGAATTTTAGGTAACGAAAAAGCATATATATGGGAGTGATATTGGAGGGCCATATGAATTATAAGAAAGTGATTAGTTGTATTCTTGTTGGAACAATGTGTTTTTCGATGCTTGTCGGATGTGGCGCGTCGAATACAGGAGATGTTAATCAGCCGGAGGCGGGAGCAGAAAATGTGGTAAAAACAGAGACACCGCAGTTGGAAGGTTATAATCTGCTCTGGAGTGATGAGTTTGACGGAACAGAGCTTGATGAGACAATCTGGAATTATGAACCACATGAGCCGGGCTGGACAAATAACGAGCTTCAGGAGTATACAACATCTACAGATAATGTATTTGTTCGCGATGGTAAGGTTGTGCTGAAGGCAATTAAAACTGAAAAGGATGGCAAGGATTACTATACATCAGGTAAGATTACTTCTCAGAATAAGAAGGATTTTATGTATGGTAAGGTTGTAGCAAGTGCAAAGGTTCCTGAAGGAAAGGGATTATGGCCTGCTATATGGATGATGCCACAGGATGAGAGCTACTACGGACAGTGGCCAAAGTGTGGTGAGATAGATATTATGGAAGTGCTTGGCGATGATGTCAAGAAAACATATGCCACAATTCACTATGGTGAGCCACATGCAGAGCAGCAGGGTACATATGTAATCAATAATATACTTAAGGATGGAACATTTGCATCTAAGTTCCACGAATATTCTGTTGAGTGGGAACCGGGAGAAATGAGATTTTATATCGATGATATGAAGATTCTTACTGTAAACGATTGGTTTACTGCTGTACCGGGTGAGGATGAAAAAGAATAT
This sequence comes from Candidatus Colinaster scatohippi, assembly GCA_018064805.1. Lineage (GTDB taxonomy): Bacteria > Bacillota > Clostridia > Lachnospirales > Lachnospiraceae > Colinaster > Colinaster scatohippi. The sequence continues at coordinate 33,346 of JAGHUN010000066.1, read as the reverse complement.
CCGGCTCCATTCAATCAGCCGTTCTTTGTTCAGATGAATCTGGCAGTTGGTGGAAACTGGCCGGGAGATCCTGATGAGAATACAGACTTTGATAAGGCTGAATTTGAGATTGATTATGTGCGTGTATATCAGAAGGATTCATATGATACAAATGTAACAAAGCCGAAGAAGGAATACAGAGCTCCTGATGAAACGGGCAATTATATCAATAATGGTGACTTTATGTCAGAGCTTAATAAGAAAAACGACTGGACATTCTATAAGGCATCAGGTGGTGAAGGCGAAGCTGTTGTTGATAATGGTGAACTTATTGTAAGTACTACAGCAGAAGGAACAGAGGATTATTCGGTTCAGATGTTCCAGGCTAAAATTCCTCAGATTAAGGGGCATAAGTACAGAGTTACTTTTGATATGTATGCGGATGAAAACAGAAAGGCAATTGTTTGTGTATCTGCACCAACGGCAGGCTGGATCAGATATCTTGTGGATACTGAATTTGATGTGACAACAGAGAAACAGTCATATACCTTCGAGTATGAAATGACAGAGAAGGATGATAACAACGGTCGTCTGGAATTCAACCTTGGTAATAGGGGATCAATGGCTACTGTTCATATATCAAATGTAAGATTAGAAGACATTACTGAATAAATACTAATTAAATATATTAATAAAAAGACACTTATATCTTTTTTGAATCAATCCCATATGCCGGGTGAAGCCCTTTGTAGATAAACTACAGGGGGTTCACTCAGGTCAGTAGGATTGGAAGGAAGGGATAGAGTGTCTTTTTGTTTGTATAAAAAAGGTTATGAGCTTTTACTGTTTTGTGGTAAAATATATAGGAATATGGTTAAATCGGGGGTAGTGTGCCTTCGAGGAGGAAAAGCTTTGTTATGACTGATATAAAAAATGAAAGATTAAAGATAGCCTATAGTGGAATAGAAGGCGCTTTTGCACACATAGCTGCAGGAAGAATTTTTCCTGATTCTGAAAGAATTTCATATCACAGCTTTAGAGCAGCATATGAAGCGGTTGTAAAGGGCGAATGCGATTATGCGGTTTTGCCGATTGAGAACAGCTATGCCGGTGAAGTTGGTCAGGTAATGGATATTATATTTGAGGGAGACCTTTTTATTAAAGGAATATATTCTTTGCCGGTAACACAGAACCTGCTTGGGGTAAGGGGGACTAAATTTGATGATATCAAAAAGGTAATCAGTCACCCACAGGCACTTGATCAGTGTTATAACTACCTTCAGGAGCATGGGTATGAAGCGGTTCAGGCTACTAATACTGCTGAGGCAGCAAAATATGTAGCCGAGCTTGGAGATAAATCAGTAGCTGCTATTGCCAGTGTTGAGACAGCCCAGCGTTATGACCTTGAAATACTTGAAGAGAATATTAATACTGTTGATAATAATACAACAAAGTTTGCAGTTATGGAGCGGACAATGTCAGAGGATATAGTAGAGAATGGCAGACCGGATGTCTACGCAATGATGTTTACTATTCCTAACGAGCCGGGAGCATTATCTCAGATTCTTATGACACTCGGAATATTTGGTTACAATATGCGTGTAATCAGAAGCAGGCCGCTTAAGGGACATAGGTGGACATATTATTTTTACACAGAGGCAGAGGGCGACAGTTCGTCAATAAGTCGACCTATGATTGAAGGTATGCAGCGTAACTGTGAGATGGTAAAGGTTCTTGGACATTATACGGAAGTAGATGAGTTATGAAAAATACATTTGGAAATAGCCTGGCAATAACAATATTTGGAGAAAGCCATGGCGCATATATAGGTGCGGTACTTGATGGACTGGCACCGGGAATTGAGATTAGTGATGAATTTATTAATGAGCAGTTGAGGCTCCGCAGACCTGCAGGAAAAATATCAACAGCCAGGCAGGAACAGGATCCGTATCAGATTGTGAGCGGAGCATTTGAAGGAAAAACTACAGGTACAGCTCTTACGATTATTATTCCTAATTCTTCTCAGCATAGTAAGGATTATAGTAAGACTCGTCCGATTGCAAGACCTGGACATGCTGATTATACTGCATTTTGCAAATATCATGGTTATGAGGATTACAGAGGCGGCGGACATTTTAGTGGCAGAATAACTGCGGCGGTTGTTGCAGCAGGAGCAATTGTAATTCCGGCCCTTAGAAAAAAGGGAATATATATCGGTTCGCATATAAAGAAGCTGAATGGAATCGAAGACAGGGATTTTGGCGAGTATATGGCTGATATCAGTAAGCTTAACGGAATGGATTTTGCAGTACTCGATGAAGATGCCGCTGTAGCAATGAAAAAGGCCGCAGAGGCAGCAGCAGCCGATGGTGACAGCGTTGGTGGTGTGCTTGAGACAGCCATTGTAGGAATGCCTGCAGGAATTGGCGAGCCTTGGTTTGATTCAATTGAAAGTGAACTGGCTCATGCCATGTTTGGTATTCCTGCGATTAAAGGAATTCAGTTTGGAGCAGCCTTTGACATGGTCGATAGGTGTGGAAGTGAGTATAATGATCCATTTAAAATGGATGGGGATACAGTAATTACTACTACTAATAATAATGGTGGAATCAATGGTGGAATTACTAATGGAATGCCGATTACCTTCAGACTTGCAGTAAAACCTACTCCATCAATATATAAGCCACAGCAGTCAGTCAATTTTATGGAGGGTAAGGATTCTGAATTACAGATAGAGGGAAGGCATGATCCCGCTATTATCCATAGAGCCAGAGTGGTTGTAGACAGCCTTGCAGCAATAGTTATGTATGATGCGCTTGCTGCAAGATTTGGGACTGATTATTTTTGTCCAAGTGGTGAATAGAGACATAAATAATATTTGAAACCGACTGTTTTCGCCAGACTAAAGGCGCGGATTATCGGTTGCAGGTAATATATATTCGGAGGATAAGATGGAATACGGACTTATCGGAGAGAAATTAGGTCATAGTTTCTCTAAGGAAATTCATGGTAAGATTGGTGATTATTCTTACGAGCTTAAGGAGATAGAGCGTGGGAAGCTTGCTGATTTCATAGAAAGCCGAGAATTTAAAGGAATTAATGTGACAATACCATATAAGCAGGATGTAATACCAATGCTTGATTGGGTGGATCCTGCAGCACTTAAGATTGGAGCAGTTAATACTATAGTAAACAGAGATGGTAAGTTGTTTGGCTATAACACGGATTTCCTGGGGATGAAGCTGTTAATCAGGAAGACCGGAATTGACCTTACAGGAAAAAAAGTGCTAATACTTGGTACAGGTGGTACTTCGCTTACGGCAACTGCTGTTGCAGAGAGTCTGAATGCAACTGAGATTATTCATGTCAGCCGAAGCGGTAAGGATGATGCAGTTACATATGAACAGGCTTATACGGACCATAAGGATGCAGCTTGTATTATCAATACAACACCATGTGGAATGTTTCCTAATTTCAGGAATAAGCCGATTGATTTGGAGAAACTTCCGTTGGTAGAGGGTGTAATCGATGCTATATATAATCCGGTTTGTACAGATCTTATTCTTGATGCCAAGGAGCGAGGGATAAAGGCCGAAGGCGGTCTTTATATGCTTGTAGCTCAGGCCGTCTGCGCAGCTGAGTTCTTTTTTGATACAAAATATCCTGATACGCTTTTGAGTGATATATTTGCCGATATGGAAAGAAAAAAAAGCAATATTGTTCTGGTTGGAATGCCGGGAAGTGGCAAGAGTACTGTTGGCGCAATACTTAGCAAAAAGTTTGGCAAAGAGCTTATAGATACAGATGTATTAATAGTAAAAAAAGCCGGTATGGAGATAACAGAGATTTTTGAGAAATACGGCGAGAAGCACTTCAGAGATATTGAGAGTGAAGTGATAAGAGACATAGCATCAGATACGGGCATCATTATAGCAACAGGTGGTGGAGCTGTTCTTAGGAGTGAAAATGTAAGAGAGCTTAAGCATAATGGCAAACTGTACCTGCTTGACAGGCCTGTGGAGAATATTGTTCCTACCGATGACAGGCCACTTGCAGATACCTTTGATAAGGTAAAAAAGCGATATGAGGAGCGTAAGCCAATCTACGAGGCCTGCTGTGATGAGGTGGTTGATGCAAGTGTAGGCATTGAGGAAGTTGTAGATGCATTACTGAGCAAATGGTAAAGTGACGATAGTGTCACTTTTAAAGGAGAGAATAGAATGAAAATCAGAGTTATTAACGGTCCTAATATAAATATGCTTGGAATCAGAGAACCGGATATATATGGGCGAACCACATATGCTGACCTGGAGAATATGATTTTTGACCACTGCAGAGATATTGGGGTGGAAGTGGATGTTCTTCAGTCAAATCATGAGGGTGACCTGGTTGATATGATACAGGAATGCTTTCAGAATATTGATGCGATTGTAATTAATCCGGGAGCATATACACATACAAGCATTGCAATTTTGGATGCAGCTAAGTCTGTTGGAATTCCGGTTGTTGAGGTGCATATTTCCAAGGTTGAAGAGAGAGAGGATTTCAGACAGGTAAGCTATATAAGGGCAGCATGTATTAAGACAATTACAGGACATGGTGTTAATGGATATCTTGAGGCAATAGATTTCCTCGTAGAGAATAAGTAACAGGGTGACAAAATGAAAGCAGTTATCAAACCGTCTAAGGCAGAAGGAAGTATTATGGCTCCTCCTTCAAAAAGTATGGCGCACAGATATATGATTTGTGCTGCACTTGCAATGGGAGAGAGTATTGTCAATAATATCAGCTATTCGCAGGACATTCTTGCGACAATTGATTGCATAAGTGCGCTTGGTGCAGAGGTGATTAAGGAACCGGAGAGGCTTATAATCAGAGGAAGAGGGATATCCGCTAAGGGGCCGCTTACCCTTGCCTGCAGAGAGTGTGGAAGTACTCTTAGATTTATGGTGCCGATTGCCATGATGCGAGGAGAGGACACACTGTTAACGGGTAGTGAAACCCTTATGACACGCCCTATGTCTGTGTATGAAGATCTTGCCAAAGTGCAGGGACTCATATATGAAAAGAGTGAGGATGGCATTCTTGTTAACGGAAGGCTTGGGGCAGGAATTTATGAAGTTCCCGGGAATATAAGCAGCCAGTTCATTAGTGGACTTATGTTTGTGCTTCCTTTGCTTAATGAAAAAAGTGAAATATGCCTTATTCCGCCTGTTGACAGTAGATCGTATATTGATTTGACAATTAAGGCACTTTTGAAATTCGGTGTAGATGTTAAATGGAAGGATGAGACGACTTTGGAGATATTAGGTCGTCAAACATATAGTCCGACAGAGGTTACAATCGAGGGCGATTATTCTAATGCAGCTTTTCTCGAGGTATTTAATACTCTTGATGGGCAGGTTACAGTTAATGGCCTTGACAGTGACAGCAGACAGGGGGACAGAGTTTACTATGAGTATTTCAGTCGACTTATAGGAGGCAGATCGACTCTTGATATTTCAGATTGTCCCGATCTTGGACCGGTTCTTTTTGTGGTAGCGGCAACACATTATGGAGGAACCTTTACAGGAACAAGAAGACTTGCAATTAAGGAAAGTAATCGTGGCAAGGTAATGTGTGAGGAACTCGCCAAATTCGGTATAGAGTCAACCTTCGAGGAGGATTGTATAACAATTGAAGGTGGAGAGCCGGTTGCTCCGGAGGGCGTTGTACACGGCTATAATGACCACAGAATTGTAATGGCTATGGTAACCATGCTTTCAATTACAGGTGGAAGCGTTGATGATGCGATGGCTGTAAATAAGAGTTTCCCCGACTACTATGAAAGAATTAAAAAAATAGGAATTGATGTTGAACTGACAGAATAAACAAAAAATAATGCATGAGGTGATACTAACATGAATATGGATATGGACAGAAGACTTGCAGTACCTGCAGAGGTTAAGGAGATGTATCCTCTTACCGGCAAGATGAGTGAGACAGTTGAGAAAAAAAGAGCAGAGATTAAATCAATCTTTGAGGGCAAGAATGATAAGCTTATCCTTATAATCGGTCCATGCTCAGCTGACAATGAAGACAGTGTAATTGATTATATTTCGAGACTTATTAAGGTACAGGAGAATACAAAGGATAAGCTTCTAATTGTGCCAAGAATATATACCAATAAGCCAAGGACAACAGGTGAAGGATATAAGGGAATGTTGCATCAGCCGGATCCAAATGAGAAGCCGGATATGTTTAAGGGAATAACAGCAACAAGACATCTTCATATGAGAGCAGTTGAAGAGACCGGTTTTGCATGTGCTGATGAGATGCTTTATCCGGAGAATTATCAGTATCTGGATGACTTGCTTGGATATGTTGCAGTTGGTGCAAGGTCGGTTGAAGACCAGCAGCATAGACTGGTTGCAAGCGGAATAGAGGTTCCTGTAGGAATGAAGAATCCTACATCAGGTGACTATTCGGTTATGATGAATGCCATTTTAGCTGCCCAGCACAGCCACACCTTTATATACAGAGGATGGGAAGTACATTCGCAGGGAAATGTACATACACATGCTATACTCAGAGGTTCGACCAACAAGCATGGGCAGTCGCAGCCTAACTATCACTATGAGGATCTTATCAGGCTCTGCGATTATTATGATGAGAGAGAATTACTTAATCCGGGTGTAATTATAGATACTAATCATTCTAATTCAAATAAGAATCCTTTTGAACAGCCGAGAATTATTAAGGATGTTCTTCACTCAAGCAGACAGAATGAGCGTATATCAGGAATTCTTAAGGGCTTTATGGTTGAGAGCTATATTGAAGATGGAGCACAGAAGGTTGGCGGAGGATGTTATGGTAAGTCCATAACAGATCCTTGTCTTGGATGGGATAAAACAGAGAAACTTATCTATGAGATTGCGGATTTGGTATAAAACAGACTGTAATCACCGGATGGGCCGAGTGTAGATTTGGCTTGATGTATGTGCTAATGCTTTTAATATCTGATATGTATAAAATTGGAGAATAACAAGTGGAAGATAAGATTAGCAAACTGGAAAAGCGAATACTTGCAGAAGAGAAAAACAGCCAGCAGATACTTGGATTATTTATTATCCTGTCGGCGATACTGAATATTGTTGAAGCCGGCATTAAGGTTATTCTTAGAGTTAAACTTGCAGGACAGTTTGATGTGATTAACAGATATCAGTTCTACCTGGCAGCAGGTAAGATTTTGGTAGTTGTAGTCCTGTTTATTGTTTTTTTAAGAAGCATGAAGAAGCTTTTTTTCCATTCACCATATGTAAGAAAGCTTTTGTATATTTGGGGGATTATTCTTATTCCGTTCCAGATTATTTTTGAAATCAGTATTGAAATGTACAATCGTATGTTAGGCATTGTATGGCTGGTTTTGAATAATACCTATAATGTGCAAAATGATGCGATGTATTCAATGTTTTATGACAGTACGCACGGATTTAAGTATCTGGGAATGTTTTTAGTTGTTAATATCGGTATTATAGCTACCGGTATTATTCTTGAAAAAAGAGAACTGATAGTTGTGTCAGGAATTCTAATGGGTGTTTTTATTTTGTCTTTCCTGGCAGTAAGTATGCGCACTATTAATATTGATCTATTGTCAATGAGTGTTGGCATTAATTTTACATCGTTAATTTTTAATAGTCTAATGACACTGGGACTTTTTATTCTTGGAATTTATATTTTCAGGACTTATAAAATTAAATCTATTGAGTTATAGAGGAAAGGACTAAGTATGCTTGATAATGTAAGTGTAATGTTCGAAGACAAGGGCTTCTATTTGAAAAAGATGCGAAGACCTCTTTACGAGAAAAACATGGAGGTTTTTGGAACTAATTATAAGAAATATTTCGATGAAATAATTGATACTGTGGCAGCAGCTGAGGATAAGAGGCAGATGGCGATTATGCTTGGCGACTGTTTTGCTTACAAGATGCGTGAGGCTTATGTTAATAAAAAGAAGATTCCGCCACAGTTGGCAATGGATCTAAATCTCATGATGATATATTATGTGTTTCCGGGAATTCTGCTTACAAAGGATGTGAATGCAGAACTAATAGCAGACGCTTTTAAGGAAAAGTGGAATGAGATAATGGAATGTTCAATTGATTATGCTGACTATCAGACAATAAGAGATGGCTTTTCTAATAAGTTGTTTGGTTTGTTTTAAACTTTGAGTGATATTGTAATTATTTCGGGTATTTGTTGAATGCAGAATAGGCAGGTACAGGAGAGTGCGATGGCAGAAGGAAAAAAGATAAAAAATATAGGAGTACTTATTGGGAATTTCTCGACAAAGCATCCGATGGAAGTATTGCGAGGTCTGTATGAGGTTGCAGAGGGCAATGATGTTAAGCTGACGCTGATTTCCGGTGCTCAAGGTGGAATTTTTAATTATTGGAGCACTGATACGGAGCATAATGAAGCTGCACAGTTTGCTGCATTTGATTATCAGTATAATGCTCTTAATGATTATTCGCTTATTGCCGGCTTTGATGCGATTATTGTGGCTTACGGAACAATATCAATGTATCTTAGCCAAAAGGAGCGTGAGACTTTTTTTGATAAGTTTAAGGATATTCCGACGATAGTTATTCAGGAATATGATGCCACAAGGAATTTTAATTACATAATTGCCGATAATTATGAAGGCATGAAATGTATGGTTGAACATCTTATAGAGGAGCATGGACGGAAAAAGGTAGTTTACCTTAGCGGACCTCATATGAATACGGATTCGGTAGAACGACTTCACGGATATATTGATGCTATGAGAAGTCGCGATATAGAGATTACACCGGGGATGATTGAATATGGTGATTATTCCCAGACAGTTGATTATCTGGTTGAGAGACTACTTGATAATAATCCTGATGCGGAGGCAATTGCTTGTGCCAACGATGAAATGTGTCTTTGTGCTTACAGAGTATGTAAGAAGAGGGGCTTGGTTATTGGTAAGGATATAGCAATTACCGGCTTTGACGATGTTGATATCGCAGCCGGTCTTAATCCTCCATTAACTACTATCAGGCAGGACGGATATATTCTTGGAAGAATGGCAATGGAGCTGGCAATGGAAGGTGTCACAAACGATTGCAATAAGCTTCATGTAATGCCTGTCAAGCTCATTAAGAGAGCTTCATGTGGATGTGATGAGCAGGGACTTAGCCTTTCGAGTGAATTGGATGTTCTTATTGATAATTTTGATGAGAATTCTGATGAAACATATGTTAACGATATTGCAGAGCGTGTAATGGAAGAGAGCCTTAAGCGTGCACATACGTATGAAGAAGAGATGATAATTAAAGGCTTTATTAAGACACATTGTGAGACATTAAAGCATATTAGAGAACTTGAAATGAATGAGAGTGAATATGCAAGCCTTAGGGAGATGTCTACCAATATGCTTTCATCGAAGTTCAGGCTTGCAAGTACAACTAATTTAAAGTTCAGAGTATTCCTAGGATATGTTGACAGGCTTTTTGATGTAGAGAATAGTCATGATACTAACATAAGAAGGATTGCTTTTAGGGCAGAAGCAAGAAATAATATTCATCAGCATATGGAGTCACTGCTTGTTCAGGAGAATGTACAGCAGAGCGAACTTCTTGTGCGAAGATACTGGGATGCACCGATTGTTATAAGGCTTCTGCAACAACAGGTTAAGGACTGGGATACATTCTTTAGAGTTGCAATGCGACAGATAGTAGAGCATGGGGCAAGAAATGCTTATATATACTTGAATGATGGTGAAATAAGGCATTATAAGGAAGAAGAAACAGTATGTCCTGAAAGAATGTATCTGACTGCATCATGTATTGACGGAGCTATTGAAATATACGGGGAAAAAGAGGGGCCTGTGATAGATGCAACGCACGGTTTTACCTCATTGTATTCTGATAATGACGAATGCATGTATGGGATTTTCTTACTGTTTTCGGAGACGGAGCAGTATGGAATAATCGTTTGTGAACTTGATACAGATGATATAGCCGGTATGCATGGTATAAGTATTCAGATAAGTAGTGGTCTTTCAGCGCTTCATGCAAGCAGGCGAGAGGAAGCAATTAAGAAGGAATTATATGATACCCTTAGGGTTCTTAGAGAAAAAAATAAGATACTAAGCTCGGTATCAAGTAATGATCCTATGACCGGTATCTTCAATCGTCGCGGTTTTATGGAAAAGGCCCTTGAGATAATCAGACTTAATGAGGGCAAAAGGGCATTTCTCTTTTTTGCTGATTTAGATCATCTTAAAGAAATTAATGATGTATTTGGTCATAATGAAGGTGATTTTGCTATAAACAGTATTGCAGAATGTGTTCAAAATATTGCGGGTGTAAAGGGATGCTGTGCAAGAATCGGTGGAGACGAATTTATAGCGCTTGTTCCGTGTGATGAGAAGGAAGCTGTCTCCAAGGTAGATGGATTCAGATATTCACTTTCTGAACTTAATGATAGAGAGCGTAAGCCATATTATATTGAAAGCTCTATCGGATATACAGATTTTATTTGTGAAGAAGATGTTGTATTGGATGATATAATCTCGAAAGCGGATACATATATGTATGAAGATAAGAAAAAGAGACGCGCTTCTGTCAGAAGGGACGTAAAGCAGTAGATATAGGCTATTAAATGTGGAGCAGTAATAATAACTCACATATTTAAGGTCATAATGAGTATTATGGCAATTTTTTAGAGAGGGACAGGTAGTTAAATGTATAAGGATAATCTGATCTATATTGGAAATGCAGGAGAAAAGGAAATCTCTATATTTCCTAAGATGGCTAACAGACATGGACTGATTGCAGGTGCAACCGGTACAGGTAAGACAACAACTGTTAAGACAGTTGCGGAGTCTTTTTCTGATGCGGGGGTTCCGGTATTCATAGCTGATGTTAAGGGGGATTTGTCGGGTATAGCAATTCCCGGCGAGACAGAGTATGCGTGTGCGCACCCGACTAATTTCTGGGATGTGTATGGGGAAATGGGTATGCCGCTTAGAACAACAATCTCTGAAATGGGACCTATGCTTCTTGCAAGAATACTTGGTCTTAATCAGACACAGTCAGATATTCTTACTATTATTTTCAAGATTGCGGATGATGAGCAGTTACTCCTAATTGATACTAAGGATTTGCGTGCGATGCTTACATATGTAAGTGAAAATGCTTCGGATTACAGCAATGAATATGGTAATCTCGCAAAGCAGAGTATTACTTCTATTATACGTGCAGTAATATCTCTTGAATCTGAGGGTGGAGATATGTTCTTTGGCGAACCGGCAATTAATATAAGGGACTGGTTCAAGACAGATTGTAATGGCAAGGGTTATATACAGGTGCTTGACTGCCAGAAGCTTATTCTCAATCCTACAATGTATTCTACGCTTCTTTTGTGGATGCTTTCAGAGATATATGAGACTTTACCTGAGGTTGGAGACCAGCCTAAGCCTAAGATGGTTTTCTTCTTTGATGAGGCACATATGCTGTTTGACAGTGCAAGTAAGGCCCTTCTTGATAAGGTTGAGCAGGTTGTTAAGCTCATTCGTTCTAAGGGCGTGGGTATCTTTTTTATAACACAGAGTCCTAAGGACGTGCCAAACGGTGTTCTTGCACAGCTTGGTACCAAGATTCAGCATGCGCTTCATGCATATACTCCTGCAGAACAGAAGAATGTAAGGGCTGCAGCGGATTCCTTCAGAGTTAATAAGGAATTTAATACATATGATACGCTTCAGGAACTGCAGATAGGTGAGGCTCTTGTATCGGTTCTTGATGAGTCCGGTATTCCTACAATCGTGGAGAGAACTAAGATTATTCTGCCTGAGAGTTCGATGAAGCCGATAACAATGGATCAGAGGGATAACCTTGTATATAACGGAGATTTGTATCTTCAGTATGCTGAAGCCATAGACAGGGTATCGGCATATGAAGTAATTAAGGAAGCTGAGGAAGAGGAAAAAGAGGCAGCAGCATTATCCGGTAATTCTGATAACTATCCGGAATTATCGCAGGAGGCAATTGATAAAAAACAGGCACAGCGTGACTATGCAGCCAGCCATAAGTCAGGCAGTTCAACAGCATCCGGCAAAAAGAAGACAGGTTCGTCAAATTCATCTTCAGGAACGGAGAAAAAGAAGACAAACAAGATTGTAAAGAGTGTTGCCAATTCAGCCGCTGGTACAATTGGAAGAGAGGTTGGCAATACAGTTGGAAGTTCTATAGGTGGTAAGTTTGGTAAGAAACTTGGTGGAAATGTTGGTGCTGCCTTTGCACGTGGAATTATCGGAACCTTCTGCAGATAAAATAATAGGTTTACCATATGATAGTGTGACTATTCGATTATGCGGCTATTTGATGGTGTGACTATTTGATTATGATGTGGTATCAGGTAGGACGAATTGTTATGTAACATAGAAAACAAAGATTATTGTCGGGTTGGCAGTAATCTTTGTTTTTTTTGACATGTTTCATTAGTAAATACAAAGGAAAAAAGAAAATTTCATATGTATATTTGCTTTTGATGACTTGTCTGAGAAAGCACCCGTACAAAATCCTTGAAAAAAGACTTGAAAAAACGTCTATACAAAATGCTTGTATAAAATGCACAAAATAAGTTTCGTAAAGTTTAGTAAAATGCCGAAAAAACATTTTACCTATTGCATATAGTTCGGTAGAGTGGTAGTATCTCATTAACGGAAACGATACCGATAACGATACCGAGAACGGTACCAACAAGTAGACGGAGAAAAGAGAAAGTTCTAAAGCGGTCTTCCGTTAATAATTAACTTACACACTTTATTCATGAAAGGGAGAAAAAATGAAAAAGAAAATCTTAAGCGCAGTACTTAGTGTTGCAATGGTTTCAGCCCTCCTTGTTGGATGTGGTTCATCAGCAACAACAGAAACAGCAGCTCCTGCAGCAGATTCAGCAGCTACAGCAGATGGTGCAGAGGCAGCAGCTCCTGCAGCAACAGGTGAAGGTCAGGTTTACTACCTCAACTTCAAGCCGGAAGCTGATGAAGCTTGGCAGGCAATTGCTAAGTCTTATACAGATCAGACAGGTGTTCCTGTAACAGTAGTTACAGCAGCATCAGGAACATATGAAGAGACACTTTCAGCAGAAATCATTAAGGACGAAGCTCCTACATTATTCCAGGTTAACGGTCCTGTAGGTCTTGCTAACTGGACAGATTACTGCTACGACCTCAAGGGTTCTTCACTTTACAATGAACTTACAAGCGATTCATTCGCTCTTTATGATGGAGATGAGGTTAAGGGTATTGCTTACGTAATCGAGTCTTACGGTATCATCACTAATGTTGAACTTCTTTCACAGGCTGGTTACACAGTAGATGACATTAAGTCTTTTGATGATCTTAAGAAGGTTGCTGAGGATATCACAGCTCGTTCTTCAGAGCTTGGATTTGCAGCATTCACTTCAGCAGGTATGGATGGCTCTTCAGACTGGAGATTCAAGACTCACCTTGCTAACCTTCCAATCTACTTCGAGTATCAGGCAGATGGAATTGATACAACAGACACAATCAAGGGTTCATTCCTTGATAACTACAAGAATGTATGGGATCTTTACATTAATAATGCAACATGCGCTCCAGCTGATCTTGCCAGCAAGACAGGTGATGATGCTGAGAACGAGTTTGCTGATGGACAGGCTGTATTCTACCAGAATGGTTCATGGGAGTATGCTAACCTTACAGGTAAGGGCATGACAGATGATCAGCTCGCTATGATTCCAATCTACACAGGTGCTGGTGATGAGGCTAATCAGGGTCTTTGTACAGGTACAGAGAACTACTGGTGTGTAAATGCTGAAGCTTCAGAAGAAGATATCCAGGCTACAATCGACTTCCTTACATGGATGGTTACATCTGAAGAAGGAACAAAGATGCTTGCTGATACAATTGGTGTAATTCCTTTCAAGAACGCTCAGGATACAACAAACCTCTTCGTTCTTAATGACAGAGATTACACAGCAGCTGGTAAGACACCTGTTTCTTGGAACTTCACAACAATGCCTTCAGAAGAGTGGAAGAACGGTGTAGGTTCAGCACTTACAGCATATGCAGCAGGTACAGGTTCATGGGATGATGTAGTTGCAGCATTCGTTGATGGATGGGCATCAGAGTATGCATTAAAGTAAGATAGTGGTAATATTATCTTAAAGTAGTTACATAGAGGGCGTATGAAATATGCGCCCTCTTTTCTTTTGAAATCAACCAGGGTTTTGGAAAAAAGGAGAAGCCTTATGGAAAGAGCCATTAAGAAATACTGGCCAGTTTTTGTTCTGCCAACTTTAGCAGCATTTTGTATCGGATTTTTATATCCATTCTGCCAGGGTCTGTATTTATCATTTTGCAAATTTACAACAATTAAGAAAGCCTCATTTGTTGGCTTTAAGAATTACATATATGCCCTTACAGATGGGGCATTCTGGCATTCGTTTGGATTTACCACAGCCTTTACAATCTGTTCAACACTGCTGATTAACGTACTGGCTTTTTCCATAGCGCTTGCTCTTACAAGTAAGATTAAGGGATCTAATATTTTCAGAACTGTATTCTTTATGCCTAACCTTATTGGTGGTATCGTTCTTGGATACATCTGGCAGATACTTTTAAACTGTGTGCTGTCTTTACTTGAGCAGCCACTTTTAGCACTTGATGCGACATTAGGTTTCTGGGGATTGATTATTCTTCTCTGTTGGCAACAGATAGGATATATGATGATTATTTATATTGCAGGTCTTCAGTCAATTCCTAAGGATTACCTGGAAGCGGCCAAGATTGATGGAGCAACTAATCTTCAGATACTTTTCAGGGTTAAGATTCCTAATGTAATGCCTTCTATTACAATATGTACATTCTTAACAATTACTAATGGATTTAAGCTGTTTGATCAGAACCTTGCTCTTACAGGTGGTGAACCTGCACATGCTTCTGAAATGATGGCACTTAATATTTATAATACGTTCTATAGTAGAACAGGCCCTCAGTGGAAGGGTTATGGCCAGGCTAAGTCAGTTATTTTCTGTCTGATGGTTATTATGATTTCACTTGTTCAGCTTAAGGCTACCAAGTCAAGGGAGGTACAGCAGTAATGAAAGAAAAGAAAAGCATTTCAAAAACTTTATTGACCATATTATTTACTGCACTTGCCCTCTTTTGGGTGTATCCGGTAGTAATGATACTTATTAATTCATTCAAGCTTGATAAGTTTATTAGCACTAATACAGTATTCAAACTGCCTGGAGCGGAGAGCTTTGCCGGTTTTTCTAACTATGTAGAAGCGCTTACTTCGCAGGGATTTGCGCGTGCGTTCGGCTATAGTCTTGTTATTACAGTAACATCAGTTGTACTGATTCTTATTTGCACATCAATGTGTGCGTGGTATATTACAAGAGTGAATAATCTGTTATCAAAAGTTTGCTATGGACTGTTTGTTTTTTCCATGGTTGTACCATTCCAGATGTTAATGTTTACATTATCATCAACGGCAGACAGACTTAATCTTGACACACCGTTCAATATATGTGTAATATATCTTGGATTCGGTGCAGGACTTGCAGTGTTCATGTTTACTGGATTTATGAAGTCAATACCGCTTGAAATAGAAGAAGCAGCTATGATTGACGGATGTAATCCTATCCAGACATTTGTGCTTGTTATTCTGCCTATTTTAAAACCAACATTTATTTCGGTATGTATTCTTGAGACAATGTGGTTATGGAATGATTACCTTCTTCCATATCTGGTGCTTGACAGAAAAAAATATACAACTATCCCAATACTTATTCAGTATTTCAAGGGAAGCTATGGTCATGTTGCGATGGGACCAATGATGGCCTGTATTATGATGACTGTATTACCGATTATTATTATTTACATCTGTCTTCAGAAATATATTATAGATGGAGTATTAGCCGGAGCGGTTAAGGGCTAGTAATTGAGGTGAAAAAAATGAAAAGACGTAGTGGTGTTTTGCTGGCGATTTCCAGTATACCTTCAAAGTATGGAATTGGTGGCTTTACAAAAGAAGCATATGAATTTGTGGATTTTTTAGCTAAGGGAGGTCAGCGCCTATGGCAGATTCTTCCGCTTGGGCCAACAGGATATGGTGATTCGCCATATCAGTCCTTCTCGACCTTTGCAGGTAATCCTTACTATATTGATCTTGAGGTTTTTATAGAAAAGGGTTGGCTTACAGAAAAGGAATGCATTGACCCTCTATATGACAATCCTGAATATGTGGATTATGAGAGAGTATTTAAGACCAGATTTGCCCTTTTACGTAAGGCATTTAAGAAGAGCAATATCACAGCAGATGCTGATTTCAAAAAATTCTTCTCAGAGAATGAATACTGGCTGGATGGCTATGCTCTCTATATGGCAGTTAAGGATTCAAAGGGTGGAATGGCCTGGACTGAATGGGAAGATGATATCAAGCTTCGCAAACCATCAGCACTTGCTAAGTATAAAAAAGAACTTAAGGAAGAATATGACTTCTACTGCTTCCAGCAGTATTATTTCTGTAAGCAGTGGTTTGCTCTTAAGGAATATGCTAATAAAAAGAATATCGAAATAATCGGAGATATTCCAATCTATGTTGCGATGGATAGCGCAGATACATGGGCTAATCCGGAATTATTTAAATTAGACGATCAGTGTAATCCTATAGTTGTTGCAGGATGTCCACCAGATGCTTTTACAGCACTTGGTCAGTTATGGGGTAATCCAATTTATGACTGGGATTATCATAAAAAGACTAATTATGAGTGGTGGATGAGACGTATCGCGTACTGCTATAAGTTATATGATGTTGTACGCATTGATCATTTTAGAGGATTTGACGAGTACTTTACAATCAAGTACGGTATGCCAGATGCCCGTGATGGAGAATGGTGTCCGGGGCCAGGTTATGATCTGTTCAGAGTTATGAAGGCCGAACTTGGAAATAAGGACGTTATTGCAGAAGATTTAGGTTTCCTTACAGATTCAGTTATTAAGCTTGTTAAGAAAACAAAATATCCGGGTATGAAGATACTTCAGTTTGCATTTGATTCAAGAGAAGAGAGCGATTATCTTCCATACAATTATGACAGAAACTGTGTTGTATATACAGGAACGCATGACAATGATACAGTTGTTGGCTGGTACAATACGATGAAGCGTAAGGATAAGAGCTTTGCAAGAAGATATCTTGGAATTAAGAGTCCTAAGGAAGTATGTGACAAGATGATTCGCGCTGCACTTGGAAGTGTTGCTGATACAGCAATTATTCCAATGCAGGATTATCTCGAGCTTGGTGGAGAAGCAAGAATGAATGTGCCATCTACACTTGGTACTAACTGGAAATGGAGAATGAAAAAGGATGCCATGACAGACGAACTTGCAAAGCGTATGTATAAGTATACTAAAATGTTCGGACGTCTGTAGGCTAAATGTTGCGAAAACATTGATACCATAGTAAACTAAAGCGTGCGGGGAGTAACCGCACGCTTTGGTTTTGTTATGGCAACGAGGAAAATGCATGAGCTTGCTCATATGCATTTGACGACTGCTAATCATGGTGAAACTCGCAAAGCGCGTTTCACCTATGTTATGGCAACGAGATGGTCGGTCTTTTTTATCAGGAAAAAAATGAACAACTCTAATGAAATTATTACAATTAAAGATATAGCAAGAATCTGTGGAGTAGGAGTGAGTACTGTTTCCAGGGCGATAAATGATCATCAGGATATTAATCCGGAAACCAAAACGCTTATTCTTGACACAATTAAAAAATATGGTTATGTACCTAATAATAGTGCAAGAAATCTCAAGCGTGTGGATGCAACTACCATAGCCATTTTAGTAAAAGGTATTGCTAATCCATTCTTTACCAGTATGATAAGGGTTATTGAAGACGAGGCACAGAAAAGGAAGTATTCAGTAGAACTTCGTCATGTTGAATATGGGGAAGATGAAGTAGATATAGCTCTTGAGCTTATTAAGGAAAAGAGGCTTAGGGGTATTATTTTTCTTGGAGGATATTTTAGTCATTCTGAAGATAAGCTTTCAATACTTAATATTCCTTTTGTACTTGTATCTGCAGGCTGCATTCCGGAGACGTTGAATAAGGAGATTTATTCCTCATATACTGTTGATGATGAGGAGGAAGGTTATAAGGTTACAAAGTATCTTATAGACCAGGGACATCGTGATATTGCTATTCTTTCCGGTGAACGTGATAGTATGTCAGTCGGACAGCTTAGAGCTAATGGTTATAAGAGAGCACTTGAAGAAGCGGGCATAGATGTAAGAGAAGAACTGATTCTTACCATGAAAGATGAGATAGAATATTACAGTTTTGCTAATGGATATGAAAATATGCGTTCGTTTCTTAAAAAAGGAACGAAAATAACGGCTGTATTTGCTATTTCTGATGTATTGGCAATTGGTGCGTGCAGGGCAATTAAGGATGCCGGACTCAGAGTGCCGGAAGATATATCGGTAGTAGGATTTGATGGTATAGATCTTGGAAGATATTCTAATCCTTCATTAACAACGCTTAAGCAGCCTGCTGAAGAAATTGCAGACGCGTCTAGTGTGTTACTTTTTGATCTTATTGAAGGGCGCAAGCAGAATCAGCACAGGGTGTTTGGAGGCGAACTGGTGCTTAGGGAATCTGTATGTGCGAGAAAGTAATATGGCGGCATAAAAAGGGAATAGTATGGGTAAAGAAATAGAAAGAAAATTTTTGGTGAAGGAGTTACCTGAACTTAGCAGTTATAGATATCATTTAATAGTTCAGGCTTATCTTAACCGCAATCCGGTATTGCGAATCAGAAAACAGGATGACAATTATTATTTTACATATAAGGGGAAGGGGTTGCTTGAAAGAGAGGAATACAACCTTCCGCTTAATAAAGAGTCATTCGATAATCTCTTGCCAAAAGCTGAGGGTAAGGTTGTTGCTAAAAAGAGATATTTAATACCCTATGGGAAGTATACAATTGAACTCGATATATTTGAGGGAGATTTGGCACCACTGACTATGGCAGAGGTTGAGTTTGAGAGCATTGAGGAAGCGAACAGCTTTGTCGCACCGGAATGGTTTGCTGAGGATGTTACGGACAATCCGGCATACCATAATTCCAATCTTAGTTTATGATAAGGATGTTTATTAATATTACTATTTTATGTGATTAAGGAGGGAGAAGATGTTTTGTAACAAATGTGGAACCCAGGTAATGGATGGGCAGACGGTATGTCCTAATTGCGGGAATACTATAGTGGATCCGAGAATTCAGAGTGGTCAGATGAATGGCCAGGCAGGCTATCCGAATCAGATGAATGGCCAGGCAGGCTATCAGAATCAGATGAATGGCCAGGCAGGCTATCAGAATCAGATGGGATACCAGAATCAGGGAGCATATGGCCAGGGCTATCAAAACCAGATGAATGGCCAGGCAGGCTATCAGAACCCAATGGGTGCATATCAGATGAGCGGCCAGATGTCTTCAATTCTTGCTAACCACAAGATGATTACAATGCTTGCAGCAGTAGTAGGTTCGGTGCTTGCAGCAATCGGATGCTTCATGCCATTTTATAAGGTGTCACTTTTTGGATATACAGAGTCGATGTCCTTTGCTGAGGGAGATGGGGTCGGTGTTATTGTGCTTTGTATTATTGCGATTGCACTTGCTGTTATCCCGGGTGGAAAGTTTAAAAAATGGTCTGTAATTCCAAGTGGTATCAGCTTCCTTATTACAGTATATGATCTCGCTAAAGTTAAGGATGCTGCAGATGGAATTGGTGATACGGGTGCCGGTGTATTCTTTATAATACTTGGACTGCTTATTGCAATAGCAGGTGGAGTGCTTACCTTCCTTTGGAAGGATGCGGAATGCTGATATTACCGATTTGATATTAATAATGTAGGTACTGATTTACAAAGATTCGTTCTGCGTAGGAAGACCATATCTGAAATTATTGAGGATAGGAGTAAAAAAGCGCAGGGATACCTTTGCGCTTTTTTACTATTATATGGGCGATAATCAGAGCAGGATTTGAAAAGTTTATCCTGTCAATGCATGTGGAGAAGATTATGAAAAAGAATATGAAAAAGAATATGAAAAAGAAGATAGTAGTTTGGATAAGTATCATAATGGCTCTGACAGTTATTCTGGCTGGATGCGGACAGGCGAAGGAGAGTACGGCTGGGGCAGTTGATGAAACGACTGTGGAAAATGCCTGTGATTCTTCCGAAACAGCTGTGAGTGCTTCCGAAGAGGCTGCTTTTGCACCGACTGAGGAAGAAATAGTAAAATCGGAAGAGGGGCCTGAGTATGAGGAGGGTGTAACTGTAAGAGTCGGAGGTCTCAAGGGACCGACATCCATAGGTCTTCTTAATCTTAAAGACAAGGCAAATAATGGACAGACAGGCCAATCTTACGAATTCACCATGGCAACAGCTGCGGATGAGATAACCACAATGCTTGTAAAGGGTGAACTTGATATTGCACTTATACCGGCTAATGTTGCAAGTGTACTTTATAACAAAACCGAGGGAAAGATTTCGGTAATTGATATTAATACTCTTGGAGTATTGTATATGGTGTCAGGTGACACTAGTGTCAGTTCGCCTGCGGAACTCGTAGGCAAAACGGTATATCTTACCGGTAAGGGCACTACACCTGATTATGTTCTTCAGTATATTCTTAAGGAGAATGGGCTCGAAGGACAGGTGACACTTGAATATAAATCAGAGGCAACAGAAGTGGCGGCGGTACTTGCAGAAGATGAAAGTGCAATAGGTCTTTTACCGCAGCCTTTTGTAACAGCAGCAATAACCAAGAACAACAAATTGCAGGTTGTTATGAGTATGACAGAGGAATGGGACAAGATACAGGGTGAATCAGGAAGCAGGTTGCTTACAGGTGTGACTGTTGTTAATAATAAGTTCCTTGAGGAACATGAACAGGCAATAAAGGCTTTCCTTTTTGACCATAATGAAAGTGTTAATGAGGTTAATTCAAATATAGACAGAGCAGCGACACTTGCAGTAGAGGAAGAAATAATAGCGGCAGAGCCGGTAGCTAAAATGGCAATTCCTAACTGTAATATTGTATGCCTTACGGGAGATGAGATGAAGAGTGCTCTGGAAGGATATTTGAAGGTGCTGTATGAAATGGATGCGGCTTCTGTAGGAGGACAACTTCCGGATGAAAATTTCTATTATGTCAGATAGAAAAAAAATATACACGGTTATTTCGATAGTAATATGGCTTGCACTGTGGGAGATTGTATGCAGGCTGGTAGGTAATAATATTCTTATTGCAGGGCCGTTGGATGTTGCAGTGAGATTAGCTGATTTATGCAGGAGGGCTGATTTCTGGCAGAGTATAGCAGGGAGCTTTGTTAGAATTGCAGTGGGATTTTTGGCAGGTGTACTTGTCGGGGGAATACTGGCAGTATTGTCACATTGTTTTATTTTAATTGAGAGATTAATCGGGCCACCTATGGCTTTTATTAAAGCGGCTCCTGTTGCGGCTTTTGTGGTACTTTTTCTTATATGGTGGCATAGTAATGTGCTTGCTGTTGCTGTAAGCTTCTGTGTGGTCATGCCCCAGATATATACAGGTGTATTGCAGGGGCTTACTAATGTTGATAGCAGGCTGCTTGAGATGACTTCAGTATTCTCTGTCAGTAAAAGAAATGTTGCGGCATATGTATATCTTCCTTCAATTCGTCCATTCTTTGAAGGGGCAGTGAAAGTGGCAGCAGGACTGGCATGGAAGTCCGGGGTTGCCGCTGAGGTTATTGGGACGCCTGACTATTCGATAGGTGGCAGCCTGTATATGGCTAAGATATATCTGGATACAGCAGCTGTGCTGGCCTGGACACTGGTAATTATTGTCATTAGCATTATGTGTGAAAAAGGAATCGTATGGTTATGTGACTGCGGACTCCTGGGCAGAATGCTTTCAAAGAAAGAGACTTTTTTCAAAAAGAGGCAGACTTTTCCGGATGGTGTGGCTTTGATAGAAATTAAAGGAATCTCTAAATTCTTTGATGGGAAAAAGGTGCTGGATTCTTTTTCTTCAGTATATGAAAAAGGTAAAGAATATATTCTCGACTGGCCATCAGGCGGTGGCAAGACAACATTACTCAGAATTATTGCCGGACTGGAAACAGCTGATAATGGCACAATCACCCCGGAAAATTATAGAATATCATATGTATTTCAGGAAGACAGACTGATTGAACATATGGATGCCATTACGAATGTCAGTATTACCGGATCAGATGAAAACAAGGCCGAAAGAATACTGACTGAAATGCTTTCTGAAGAGCTAATTAATAAACCGGTAAAGGAATTAAGCGGTGGAGAAAGACGGAGAGTAGCAATCGCAAGAGCACTTAGTATAGAGTCGGATATTCTGCTTTTGGATGAGCCATATAATGGACTTGATGAGGCTAACCGTGAGAAGGTTAAGGAAATGATTGCGGAATATGGAAACGGAAGAATTGTAATTATTGCGTCTCATATAGATGCATAGGGGGATTTATGGAAGAGACAAGAATAGCACTTATTGGGATAATTGTTGAAAATAAAGATTCCGTGGAACGGCTGAATGCCATTCTTCATGACAATGCTGAATATATTGTGGGCAGGATGGGATTGCCCCTTAAGGAAAAAGGAATCAATGTTATAAGCGTGGTTATGGATGCACCACAGAATGTTATAAGCTCCCTGTCGGGCAAAATAGGAATGCTTGACGGAATTAACAGCAAGGTAATCTATGACAGAGTAAGATAAGTCTGTATAAGACTTTGTAATTAAAGATGTGCAGTAGGGCAAAAGCTATGAAATTTCCATAAACTTCTAGCATTTTGCCCTTTTTTATGCTATAATTGCAAAATGACTGTGACTGTGTCTGGAAAGAGGCACAGAGATAATAGAAAAGGAGTTAAAACAATGAGCGTTAAGGTAGAAAAGTTAGAAAACAATATGGCTAAGCTTACAATCGAAGTACCTGCAGAGGAACTCGATAAGGCTATAGAGAAGGCATATCAGAAGCAGAAGAGCCAGATAAGCATTCCTGGTTTCCGTAAGGGTAAGGTACCTCGTCAGATGGTAGAGAAAATGTATGGTAAGGAAGTATTCTATGAGGATGCAGCTAACGAGATTATTCCTGACGCATATGAGAAGGCATATGATGAGTGTGAAGAGAACATCGTATCTACACCAAAGGTAGAGGTTGTTCAGATTGAAGCCGGAAAGCCTTTCATTTTTACAGCAGAGGTTGCTCTTAAGCCGGAAGTAACACTTGGCAAGTATAAGGGTGTTACAGTGGATAAGATTGATGTAGCTGTAACTGATGAAGAAGTTGATAAGGCAGTTGCAGATGAGGCTGAACGTAATGCAAGAAGCATCAGTGTAACAGACAGAGCAGTTAAGGACGGAGATGAGATTATCCTTAACTTCGAGGGATTCGTTGATGGTGTTGCATTCCAGGGCGGTAAGGGCGAGAATTATCCTCTTACAATTGGTTCGGGTCAGTTTATTCCTGGATTTGAAGAGCAGTTAGTTGGTAAGAATATTGATGAGGCTTGCGATGTTAATGTTACCTTCCCGGAAGATTATCAGGCAGCTGAGCTTGCAGGTAAGGCAGCAGTATTTAAGTGTACAGTTCTTGAGATTAAGGAAAAGCAGCTTCCTGAAATAGATGATGAGTTTGCAGCTGAGGTTTCAGAGTTTGATACTCTTGACGAGTATAAGGCTGATGTAAAGAAGAAGCTTGAGGAGAAAAAGGTAGCTGATGCAAAGAATGCTAAGGAAGATGCAGTTATCGAGGCTATTATTGCTGATGCTAAGATGGATATTCCTGAGGCAATGATTGAGACACAGAAGAGACAGATGATTGAAGAATTTGCTCAGAGAATTCAGTCTCAGGGTCTTTCTTTTGATCAGTATATGCAGTTTACAGGTATGACACCTGACAGCTTACTTGCTCAGGTTGCACCACAGGCAGAGTCAAGAATTAAGTCAAGACTTGTTCTTGAGGCTGTAGCAGCAGCTGAGAAGCTTGAGGCAACAGATGCTGATATTGAGGCAGAGATTGCTAAGATGGCTGAAGAGTACAAGATGGATGTTGAGAAGGTTAATGAACTTCTTGGTGATGCAGGTAAGAAGCAGATGGCTGAAGACCTTGCTGTAAATAAGGCAGTTGAGTTTGTAGTAGAGAATGCCAAAGAGAAATAATTAGGCAAATAAAGAGGGAGTTAAGTATGGCACTTATACCTTATGTCATTGAGCAGACAAGCCATGGCGAACGCTCATATGATATTTATTCAAGATTATTAAAAGATCGTATCATCTTTTTAGGTGAGGATGTTAGGGAAGATAATGCAGCTACAATCGTAGCACAGCTTCTTTTTCTTGAAGCAGAGGATCCAGAGAAGGATATCTGTTTGTATATTAACAGCCCGGGTGGTTCAGTAACTGCAGGTATGGCTATTTATGATACTATGCAGTATATCAAGTGTGATGTTTCTACTATCTGTATAGGAATGGCAGCTTCAATGGGTGCATTCCTTTTATCAGGTGGTGCAAAGGGAAAAAGATACGCACTTCCTAATGCTGAGATTATGATTCACCAGCCAAGTGGCGGTGCGCAGGGACAGGCAACGGAGATTCAGATTACTGCTGAGCATATTCTGAAGACTAAGGAAAAGCTTAACAGAATTCTTGCAGCCAATACAGGACAGGATTATGAGAAGGTGGCAGCAGATACAGAGCGTGATAACTGGAAGAGCGCTGAAGAAGCTCTTGAGTACGGACTTATTGATTCTGTAATTGCTAGCAGAGCCGAGGTTAAATAAAAATGGCAAAAAGTAATAATACCGGTAACGGCAAGATCTGTTGTTCTTTCTGTGGAAAGTCACAGAATGAAGTGATGAAGATTATTGCCGGACCCAATGGTGTGTACATTTGTGATGAGTGTATAGGAATCTGCAGCGAGATATTAGAGGATGAATTTGGAGACCTTGATGATGTGCAAACAAGCGGAAGCAAGGACATTAATCTTCTTAAGCCTGTTGAGATTAAGAAGTTCCTGGACGATTATGTTGTAGGACAGGAGAGTGCTAAAAAGGTTCTCTCGGTTGCAGTATATAATCATTACAAAAGAGTAATGTGCGACAATGATGATGATGGCATAGAACTGCAGAAGAGTAATATTCTGATGCTTGGTCCGACAGGTAGTGGTAAGACATATCTTGCTCAGACACTTGCCAAAATTATTAATGTTCCATTTGCTATCACAGATGCTACAACACTTACTGAAGCAGGCTATGTAGGTGAAGATGTTGAGAATATTCTTCTTAAGCTTATTCAGGCTGCTGATAATGATGTTGAGCGTGCTCAATACGGAATTATCTATATCGATGAGATTGATAAGATAACTAAGAAAAGTGAAAATGTATCAATTACCAGAGATGTATCAGGTGAAGGCGTACAGCAGGCACTCTTAAAGATTATTGAGGGAACTGTTGCAAGTGTTCCGCCTCAGGGTGGACGTAAGCATCCACATCAGGAGCTTATACAGATTGATACATCAAATATTCTGTTTATTTGTGGTGGTGCATTTGATGGCCTTGAGAAAATGATTGAGGATCGTCTTAATCGTAAAGCAATTGGCTTTAATGCAACAATTAACGAGAAGTCGGGAAAAGAGATGGGCGAAATACTTGAACAGGTCGTAACACAGGATTTGATTAAGTTTGGACTTATTCCGGAATTTATTGGTCGTGTACCTATTCATGTTGCTCTTGAGGGACTTGACAGAGATGCACTTGTTAAGATTCTAGCTGAACCAAAGAATGCCTTGATTAAGCAGTATAAGAAGCTTTTTGGCTTTGATGATGTTGAACTTTCATTTGAAGCCGATGCTATTGAGGCAATTGCGGATCAGGCTTTTGAGCAGAAGACCGGTGCAAGAGGACTTCGTACTATTATGGAGAAGCTTATGATGGATGTTATGTATGAGATTCCATCAGATGAAACCATTACTCGTTGCGTTATTACAAAGGCATCGGTAAATGGTGAAGAAGACCCTAAGGTTTATAGAGATTAATCATTATATGCGCTGCTACTGGCAGCGCATATCTATTATTTGACTGTATCGCATTTAAGCGAAAAATTAGTTAGTTGTTTGTTTTGGAGAATTTATGAGTATTCCGGCAGTAGCATTAAGAGGATTGAATATTTTTCCGGGAATGGTAATTAACTTTGATCTTAAGAGAAGCAGATCGGTTAATGCTGTTAGAAGTGCAATGAAGAGTGACGCACTTATATTTGCGATAGCCCAGAGGGAGACATCGGTTGATAATCCGGAATTTGATGATTTGTATAAGGTTGGTACTGTAATCAGTATTAGACAGATTACAAAGCTCCCGGACGGCGCCATGCGTGTGATGGCTGAGGGAAAATACAGAGCAATTATTGATGCGATAGATGAAAGTGAAAAAGCATATATATTGGCAGAGATCCATTCTGTTATTGAGGACGATGGTCATATTAGTGAAGACAGAATCTATGAGGAAGGAGCCAAGCGCGCTCTTTTTGAGATGCTTAATGAATATACAGGTTTTCACCCCAAGGTTAATCAGAGTCTCAAAACCCAGGTTAATGATAAGATGGCTATGGGTGATATTGTTAGCAGAATAGCCATGAATATTCCCATAGCTTTTGAGAAAAAGCAGCAGATACTTGAAATAATTAGTACCACAGACAGATATAGTGCTTTAGCTAAAATTCTATATGAAGAAGCGCAGGTGGCCGGTATTCATGCTGAACTCAGCAAGGAAATAAGGCAAAAGATTGAGAAGAATCAGAGAGAGTATATTCTTCGTGAGCAGATGGCCTATATTCGCGGCGCTCTTTCAGAATCAGGGGAGTTGACCGATGCGGAATTGTTCGCTAAAAAAGCTGATGAGCTTAATGCATCAGAAGAAGTAAAAGAAAAAATACATAAAGAAATAAAGCGTTTTGAGAATATGTCGGAATCAAGCACAGAAAGTGCGGTTGAGAGGACATATATTGAAACTCTGCTTGAGATGCCGTGGAATAATTGTACTCAGGATAATATAGATATATCAAATGCCGAGAATATCTTGGATGAAGACCATTACGGAATGGATAAGGTTAAAGAGCGAATTCTGGAATTCCTGGCTGTCAGGAATCTGACCAGTAAGGGACAGAGTCCGATTATTTGTCTTGTTGGACCACCGGGAACAGGTAAAACTTCTATTGCCAGGAGTGTTGCAAGGGCACTTGATAAGAAATATGTTCGCATATGCCTTGGTGGTGTTCGTGATGAAGCAGAGATACGAGGCCATAGACGTACATATGTTGGTGCGCTTCCCGGACGTATTGCCGGTGGACTTAAAAATGCAAAAACGTCGAACCCATTGATGCTATTGGATGAGATAGACAAGGTTAGCAATGATTATAAGGGGGACTGTTTCTCAGCCCTGCTTGAAGTTCTTGATCCGGACCAAAATAAACAGTTTAGAGACCATTATATTGAACTTCCGTTAGATTTGTCCAATGTATTGTTCATTGCAACAGCCAATGATGTAAGTAAAATTCCGCGACCGCTTTTAGATCGTATGGAAGTAATAGATGTATCGGGATATACGGCAAATGAAAAGTTTCATATTGCGAAGCGTCATTTGATCAAAAAGCAATATGACGCTAATGGTATGAATCGTAAGATGCTTACAATTTCAGATGCTGCAATAAAAGATATCATACGTTATTATACACGTGAGGCAGGCGTCAGAGATCTGGAAAGAAAAATAGGTCAGGTATGTAGAAAGTGTGCACTGGAAATCACTTCGGGCGATTTAAAAGAAAAAATTACAGTTAAATCCGCTAATCTTGCAGATTATCTTGGAAAAAGAAAGTATTTAGATGATAAGATAGCCAAGAAGGACGATGTGGGGATTGTTAGAGGACTTGCCTGGACCGCGGTGGGCGGAGATACGTTGGAAATAGAGGTTAATCTGATGCCCGGCAAGGGAGAACTCAGACTTACCGGGCAGATGGGTGATGTTATGAAGGAATCTGCCGGTATTGCACTTAGTTATGTCAGGTCGGTAAGTAGTCGGTATGGCATTGCAGATGACTTCTATGCAAATAATGATATTCATGTTCATATTCCGGAGGGTGCAGTGCCCAAGGATGGTCCGAGCGCCGGAATTACTATGGCTACAGCTATATTATCTGCGGTGACAGAGAAGAAGATTAGAGCTGCTGTTGCAATGACTGGAGAGGTTACTTTGCGCGGTAAGGTGCTTCCTATAGGAGGACTTAAGGAAAAGCTTCTTGCAGCTAATATTGCCGGAATTAAGAAGGTTATTGTTCCTAAAGAGAATGAGAAGGACATACTTGAACTATCTGACGAAATTATTGGCAATATGCAGATTGTATATGTGGAGAGAATGGAAGAGGTTGTTACTGAGGCTTTTGCATAGTTATTACTGAGGCTTTTGTATAGCTTTTCAGGGCAGTTATAAGCTAATAGGGTATGCGATGACTGATAGTTGTTTTTTAGAATAGTAGATTATATCGTGATTTAATAATACGCGATATGAGGTATAAGTATGAAAATAAAATCTGTTAATCTGGAGACAGTTTGTGGTGTAACAAGTGTACTACCTGAGAATGAGCATCCGGAGGTTGCATTTGCCGGTAAGAGTAATGTTGGAAAATCTTCGTTAATAAATGCGCTTATGAATCGTAAGTCGTATGCCAGAATGAGTTCGCAGCCGGGAAAAACTCAGACAATTAATTTTTATAATATTAATGATGAAATCTATTTTGTCGATCTGCCGGGATATGGCTATGCAAAT
The DNA here is from genome assembly GCA_018064805.1 of Candidatus Colinaster scatohippi. Taxonomy (GTDB): domain Bacteria; phylum Bacillota; class Clostridia; order Lachnospirales; family Lachnospiraceae; genus Colinaster; species Colinaster scatohippi. The sequence continues at coordinate 4,407 of JAGHUN010000066.1, read as the reverse complement.
GCAAATGTTAAGGTCAAAGCGGCCTGGGGCAAGATGATAGAAAAATATCTTCAAAAATCGCCGGCATTAATTGCAGTTTTTTTGCTGATAGATATAAGGCATGCACCGGGACAGAATGATCGGGATATGTATGATTGGATTGTAAAAAACGGTTATGAGCCGATAATTATTGCAACCAAATCTGACAAAATTAAGAGAAGCCAGCTTCAGAAGCAATTAAAGTTAATCCGTGATACTCTTGGATGCAGAGATGCACTGATTATTCCTTTTTCATCAGAGACAAAGGATGGAAGAGAAGAGGTTTATAATCTGCTTGATGATATGCTTGATTACTGTAGAAAGCAGGATGAAGCAGCAGCTGATGGAGAAGAATAGTGTATTACCTATTATCATAGCAATATATAATAAATATGTCGGTGCCAATGTCAGTGTAGGTGGATATGTTAGTGTCGGTGAATGTGTCGGTGCCGGTTGGTGTAAATGTGGTGGTATCCGGTAGGAGGCGATAATGAATAAGGATGACAGAAAGAAATACAGTGTAATAGACTGGAAGATGATATTAATTCTTACAATAGTAATCATTATAGGTGGTTTTATATTTGGAATATGCTTTGAATGACATATGTAATTATTTGTGGCTGAAAGTATTATTCTTGTTGTAAAAATCATCGTTTTAAGTAAAAAAGACAGATGGCTTAAAATTAAGCTGTCTGTCTTTTTTACTTATTCTTCTATTACCTCGAAGAAGTTAGTCTCTTTAATTAGATCAAGCATAGCAGTTACTATTTCTGGATCAAACTGTTTGCCGGAATTGGTCATTAACTCATCAAGAATTGTATCATTATCAAGTCTGGGCCTGTAGCAACGGTCAGAGCTCATAGCGTCATATGAATCCGCCACACAGATGATTCTTGCAAGGAATGGTATATCCTCACCTGAAAGCTTTGCCGGATATCCGGAACCGTCGTAATGCTCATGGTGATATCTGGCTCCATCTGCTATTCCCGAAATAGCATCAAAATCCTTAAGGATACCGGCACCCTTTGTTGTATGAGTTTCTATTATTTCTCGTTCTTCAGGGCTTAGCCTTCCGGGCTTATTCAAAATGTCATCCGGTATAAGTACTTTTCCAATATCATGTAATAATGCAATGTAGTAGATAAGCTCTACATCACGATCCGGTAGGTGTAGTTTCTTAGCAAGCTCCCTTGAATAATATGCAACTCGTGCTGAGTGTCCACGGGTATATGGATCCTTGGCATCAACAAAGTTGGAGAAGGTCTTCATAGTCTGGATAATGATATGCTTATCCATAAGATTCTGTGACCTTAAGGAAGCAGTCCTAAGTTCTACAATAATGCTTATTATTGCAGATATAAATAAGATGCATGTAAAAGCAACGTTAGCCCAGAAGAGAGGATAATCACTGCTGTGATAAATCGGAATAAAGTGAGCATGCAGAGATTCAATATCTTCGATTTCTTTTGTTTTTAGAATAAAACCGAAAGTCTGCTGTGAATGTGGCTCAACAATCATATTGTAATCTACAGGCGAAGCAGTTAATATATCATCCTCACACTTGTAGACAATATTCCATGAATCAGTAACCTTTGCTTTTTTCGGCACCGGAATTGTGATCTCCCATGCAGTGAGCTGATGACTACTGTCATTCAGTATGCTTACATCGTATTGTACCCCATGGTAGAATTTGCCTTCGGGCCAGTCCTTAGAACGAAGGAGTGTGACATTAACATCTTCTTCGTTGTTCACCTCTGTAAGGCTTTTTGGTTCAATTTCTATAGATGCTTCTCTTTCTAATTGATATTGAATAACACAATAACCAAGTAGATTAATGATGAAAAGCAATCCGAATATAAACATCAAATGCTTCTTGCGTTTCATTAATGAAAAACCCCCAAAATGTATTCTAAACGCAGAAAATATTATATCTTACATTTACCAAAATAGTCAATTATAAGCATTGCGTTATGTTGATGTTTGTGCAATACTAACAAATTTGCTGCTAGGAAACTGACAATAGTAATAATTGATAGAGGGTGTGTCCGATAGAAAAAGGAAAAATAAGATGATATAATTATGTTTAAATTGAGATGACATAGGGGGCATTAACATTATGGGTTACATTTTGTCAATTGATCAGGGTACAACAAGTAGTAGGGCAATCATATTTGACTCAAATGGAAATATAGTGCAGGTGGCACAGAAGGAATTTACTCAGTTTTTTCCGCATCCGGGCTGGGTTGAGCATGATGCAGATGAAATATGGATATCAGTGGTATCTGTTTTCATGGAGGCTATTCTTAAATCAGGCATTGAGGCAAGTGAAATAGCTGCAATCGGTATTACAAATCAGAGAGAAACTGCCGTAGTATGGGACAGAGTGACCGGAAAACCGATTTATAATGCAATTTGCTGGCAGTCAAGGCAGACGGCAGAAATATGTAATGAACTCAGAGAAGCGGGTTATGAGCAGATGATTAGGGATAAAACAGGGCTGCTGATTGATCCGTATTTCAGTGGAACCAAGATTAAATGGATTCTTCAAAATGTTCCGGGAGCCAAGGAAAAAGCCGATAAGGGTGAGTTAATGTTTGGAACGATTGACACCTGGCTTGTATATAAGCTATCCGGTGGTACTGCTCATGTTACAGATTATAGTAATGCCAGCAGAACAATGCTTTATAATATTTTTGAATTGAAGTGGGATGAGGAACTTCTTGATATGCTTGATATTCCGAAGAGTATGTTGCCTGAAGTCAAACCATCATCGTGCGTCTATGCGCATACGGCACCGTTTCTTTTTAATAACCTTGAGGTACCCATTGCGGGAATTGCAGGAGACCAGCAGGCAGCATTATTTGGGCAGACATGCTTCAATGCGGGTATGGCCAAGAATACATATGGAACCGGCTGCTTTTTGTTAATGAATACGGGAGAAAAGCCTATTAAATCAGAAAATGGTTTGGTTACTACAATTGCATGGGGCGTTGATGGTAAAGTTGAATATGCTCTTGAAGGAAGTGTCTTCGTCGCAGGTTCAGCTATTCAATGGCTTAGAGATGGCCTTCAGATGATATCCACAGCACCCCAGAGTGAGGAAATTGCATGTGGTTGCGATGATACAGATGGTGTTTATGTAGTTCCTGCTTTCGTAGGACTTGGGGCACCATATTGGGATGACAAAGCAAGAGGAGCTGTGTTCGGACTTACAAGAGGTACATCAAAGTCTCATTTTGTGAGAGCAACACTTGAGTCATTGGCTTACCAGAGCAGAGATTTAATTGAAGCAATGCAGTTAGATAGTGGAATAATGCTTAAAAAGCTTAAGGTAGATGGCGGTGCTGTTAAGAATAACCTGCTTATGCAGTTCCAATCGGATATACTCAATGTGCCGGTTGAGCGCCCAATGCTTAATGAGACAACAGCGCTCGGTGCAGCTTACCTGGCCGGTCTGGCAGTTGGCTTTTTTGAGAGTAAGGATGCATTGATTAACAATTATATGGTAGATAAGACATTTACGCCTAATATCACTAAGGATATAAGGGATAAAAAGTATAACGGATGGAAAAAGGCTGTCGCTGCTACACAGATATTTACTGAGTAGGCTGAGAATTTAGGCTGAGGAATTAGTCTGCCACGAAATAGCGCGTGAAAAAAATTGTCTATGATTAAGTAGATATGGAGGAAATATTATGGCAATGGATATAGGAATGATAATGAAATTGAAGGGGGCATGGGATACATTTACCGCTAATCATCCAAAGTTTCCGATGTTTGGTAAAGCTGTAATTGCAAAGGGAATTAAGGAAGGTACAGTAATAGAAATCAATATTACGGACCCTGATGGTACACCTATTAGCACAAATCTTAAAATAACGCAATCGGATTTAGAGTTGTTTGAGACGCTTAAAAATATGAAGCAATAGGAGATAAGTACAACGAAAGTATGGGAATTCGGTTTTGTTGTTGTTTTTTCGGCGGGGGGAAGTGGCCAAACACAATAAAAACAAGGAAAAGCGGTTGAATTATTGTTTTTTCGGCAGAGTGAAGTGGCCAAATACAATAAAAACAAGGAAAAGCGGTTGAATTATTGTTTTTTCAGCAGAGAGACGTGTCAAAACACAATAAAAACAAGGAAAAGTGGTTGAATTATTGTTTTTTTCGGCAGAGAGACGTGTCAAAACACAATAAAAACAAGTAAAAGCGGTTGAATTATTGTTTTTTCGGCAGGGTGAAGTGGCCAAACACAATAAAAACAAGTAAAAGCGGTTGAATTATTGTTTTTTCGGCAGAGTGAAGTGGCCAAATACAATAAAAACAAGGAAAAGTGGTTGAATTATTGTTTTTTCGGCAGAGAGCCGTGTCAAAACACAATAAAAACAAGGG
>JAGHUN010000025.1 GCA_018064805.1 Candidatus Colinaster scatohippi | reverse complement strand
GGAAAAATCATTGATGGAATAGATAGGGTTATTGTTACATCTGAGGATCGAAGATTTTTGGAAGAACCTCGTCAAGATGAGGGGGTTATGCTATAATTATGTACAATGAGCATGAGTTAAAATGCTGGAAAGGACAATTATGAGAGAAAAAATATTACAGATAATTGAAAAGAACAGCAGAGTTGGTGTTGATGAGATAGCAATTCGTCTTGGAGAAGATGAAATTGCAGTTGCTAATGAGATTAAGGCAATGGAAGATGAAGGCATCATCTGCGGTTATCATACACTTATAGATTGGGAAAAAACTAATATTGAAACAGTATCTGCACTTATTGAAGTAACGGTTACTCCACAGAGAGGACAGGGTTTTGATAAGGTTGCTGAACGTATATATAACTATCCTGAGGTTAATGCAGTATATCTTATTTCAGGTGGTTATGACTTATTAATTAATCTTGAGGGTAAGACACTTAAGGAAGTGGCTAAGTTCGTATCAGACAAGCTTTCGACAATGGATTCCGTTTTGAGCACAGCTACACACTTCGTGTTAAAAAAGTACAAGGACCACGGTACTATTATTCAGCCAGCTGATGACAGAGAGAAGATAATGCCATGAGAGATCCATTATCCAAAAGAACAGTTGCATTAAAGCCATCAGGTATTCGTAAGTTTTTTGATGTGGTCAATGATATGCCTGATGCAATTTCACTTGGTGTCGGTGAACCGGACTTCGATACACCTTGGCACATTAGGGATGAGGGTATCTATTCTCTTGAAAAGGGACGTACCTTCTATACTTCTAATTCCGGATTGATGGAGCTTAGAAGAGAAATATGCAATTACCTAAATAGAAAATATGAACTTAAGTATGATCCGAAGTCGCAGGTCATTATAACTGTAGGTGGTTCTGAAGCTATTGATATTGCCCTTCGAGCAATGATTGATGAAGGTGATGAGGTCATTATTCCTCAGCCGAGTTATGTATCATATGAGCCATGTGCTATTTTAGCGAATGCTACACCTGTAATTATTAATCTTAAGAATGAGAATGATTTTAGACTGACAGCCAAGGAGCTTGAGGATGCAATTACTGATAAGACAAAGCTTGTAATTCTTCCGTTCCCTAATAACCCAACAGGAGCAATTATGGAAAAGGAAGACTTGGAAGCAATTGCTAAGGTAATAATTGATCATGACTTATATGTTCTGTCTGATGAGATTTATTCGGAGCTTACATATAATGAAAAAGGGCATATATCAATTGCCTCAATTCCGGGAATGCTTGAGAGAACAATTGTAATAAATGGTTTTTCAAAGGGCTTTGCAATGACAGGATGGAGACTTGGTTATGCTTGCGGACCCAAGCTTATCATAGAGCAGATGACTAAGATACACCAGTTTGCCATAATGTGTGCTCCAACTACAAGCCAGTATGCAGCAATAGAAGCACTTAGACATGGTGATTCAGATGTAGCTGAAATGTGTGAATCCTATAATCAGAGAAGAAGATATCTAATGCATACCTTTGATAAAATTGGTTTACCATGTTTTGAACCATTTGGAGCGTTTTATGCTTTTCCGTGTATTAAGGAATTTGGCATGAGTTCGGATGAGTTTGCTCTTCGTCTTCTGGAAGAAGAAAAAGTTGCGGTAGTACCCGGAACTGCTTTTGGTGATAGTGGTGAAGGTTTCCTTAGAATTTCATATGCTTATTCAATTGAGTCTTTGAAAGAAGCACTTGGAAGAATAGAGAAATTCGTCGAAAAGCTTAGGGAAGAGAAAAATAATAGATAGTTATCAAAAAGGCCCCGGCTTTGGTCGGGGCATAAAATTTATATGAGTATGGATGATATTAAAAATAACGAAGATTTTCAATATATAAAGGAGCGCGTTAAGGAGCGCCCAATAAATAGAAAAAAGTTGATGAGAAGGACTATAATTACAGCTCTTATGGCTGTAATATTTGGTGTGCTTGCCTGCTTTACTTTTTTGGTATTGGAGCCGGTATTTACCAATCTTTTGCATCCTGAGCAGGAAGCCAATCTTGTAGTAATTCCCGAGGATACGGATGAGATTCTGCCGGAAGATATGAAGCTTGAAGAAGAAGCCCAGACGACAATTAAGGTTATTGAGAAAAATACATCCATCAATCCGGTTAAGATATATGAGCAGCAGTATGAGCAAATCTATGAAGTGGCACAGTTATCTCTTAAATCAATAGTTACACTTACAAGTGCTAAGCAGGATACTGACTGGTTTGATAATGAATATGAAAGCAAGGGTACATCAACTGCATTATATGTTGCAAATAATGGCAAGGAGTTCCTTTTTCTTGCATACACGGATAAAATTGTAAATGCAGAAAATATAACCGTTACTTTCTATGATGGAACGACATCAAAAGGAGTAATTAAGCAGTCGGATGCAAATACAGGATTGTCGATTGTGTCTGTGCTCAGGGATGATGTTCCTCTTCCGACCAAGAATAATGTTAATCCGGCAACTTTGGCCAACTCAAAGGTGTCTAATATTCTGGCATCACCGGTAATCGCAATTGGAAGGCCATATGGTAATACAGAATCAGTAGCTTATGGTATTCTGGCATCAAAAAGTGGAAGTGCAAATCTTCAGGATCAGAATTATCAGATACTTACAACTGATATCTACGGAAGTAGATATGCTAATGGAGTAATTGTTAATATACGTGGTGAGGTGCTTGGAATAATTGATCAGAAATATAGTTCTGAAGAGTGTCCTAATCTCATTACAGCGCTTGGAATATCGGACTTAAAGCGAACAATCGAGAGAATGTCGAATGATAAAGAACAGGCTTGTCTTGGTATAATAGGTACGGATGTGAATGATGAAATAAATGAATCGCTTGGTGTGCCTAAGGGTGCTTTTGTTACAAATATTGTGATAGGCTCGCCTGCCATGAATGCCGGAATTCAGAGCGGGGATATTATAGTTAAAATAGATAAAACAGAAATATTATCATATTCGGGTCTTACCAACTGTCTTAATATGTATACACCGGATACAACTGTGAATGTATCACTAAAAAGGCAAAGTGGTGATTCATATCAGGATATGGATGTAGAGGTTACATTAAGGAAAGCCGAATAAGTCCGGTTAAGAAGATTGTTATTATTAGCGAGGAAAAAGATGAGGTACTTAAAGGAATTAAAAGAAGGCGACAGAGTTGCAGATATCTATCTAATAAAGCATAGGTCAAATGCTGTTACAAAGAATGGAAAAAGCTATTGGAATGTAGAACTTCAGGATAAAACGGGAACGTTGGATGCAAAGGTATGGGATCCTAACAGCGCAGGAATAGATGAGTTTGATGATAAGGATTATGTAGAAATAATTGGAGATGTATCAAGCTATAATGGCGCGCTTCAGGTTAGTGTAAAAAGAGCTCGAATTGCCAGAGAGGGTGAATATGAGCCGGCTAATTATCTTCCTGTAAGTAACAAGAATATTGATGAAATGTATAATAAAATTCTGGATATGATTGGAAAAACTACCAATACATATCTTAAGCAGTTATTGGAAGCTTTTTTTGTAAAGGATGAAGATTTTATTAAAGCATTTAAGTTTTCATCAGCTGCCAAGACAGTACATCATGCCTTTGTTGGTGGACTTGTAGAGCATACATTAAGCGTAGCCGAGAGCTGCGAGTTTTTTGCCGGTAAATATTCGAGACTGAATAGGGACTTGCTTGTAACTGCAGCGATTTGCCATGATATTGGAAAAATACATGAAATTACGGCATTCCCTGAGAATGATTATAGTGATGAGGGTAATTTAATTGGCCACATCGTTATGGGGTCAGAAATGATAAGTGACAAAATCCGTAATATTGATGGATTCCCGGTGGTACTTGCTAATGAACTTAAGCATTGTGTTCTGGCGCATCATGGGGAACTTGAATTTGGTTCACCTAAAAAGCCGGCACTTATGGAAGCCGTGGCGCTAAGCTTTGCAGATAATCTGGATGCAAAGATGGAGACTTTTGATGAATTGCTTGAAAATTCACAGGAACCAAAAACCTGGCAAGGCTTTAACAGGCTTCTTGAATCAAATGTTCGTGGTACAATAATCGAGGGTTAGTTTAATGACATATAAAAAGGATGATCGACTTACAATCGAAATAACTGACACGGGTGTCGATGGTGAGGGAATCGGAAAAATAGATGGTTATACACTATTTGTCAAAGATGCTGTAATTGGTGATGTTGTGGAAGCCAAGATAATGAAGGCCAAGAAAAATTATGCATATGCCCGTTTGGAGAAGGTAATTACGCCTTCTCCATTTCGCGTTAATCCAAGGTGTCAGTATGCAAGATCCTGTGGAGGCTGTCAAATACAGGCTCTTGATTATTCTGCACAGCTTAAATTTAAGCAGAATAAGGTGAGAAACAATATAGTGCGCCTGGGTGGCTTTGCAGAAAACGAAATTGATTCAGTTATGGAATCAATTATAGGAATGGAAGAATCGTATCGCTATAGAGGTAAGGCACAGTTTCCATTTGGAACCAATAAGGATGGAGAAGTAATTACAGGCTTTTATGCAGGAAGAACTCATTCAATTATTGCAAATACAGATTGCATAATCGGTGTGGAAGAAAATAAGGAAATTCTTGAGTTAATACTTGCACATATGCGTAAGTATAATATTCCGGCATATAACGAGGTAACCGGAAAAGGTCTTATCAGACATGCCCTAATTAGAAAAGGATTTGCCACAGGTGAGATTATGGTATGTCTTGTAATAAATCTCACTAATGCAAGTGAATCTAAAGAATATATTCCGAGCCAGGATAAACTAATAAATGAGTTAAAAAGTGTACATGGAATGACAAGTGTGTCAGTTAGTATCAATACTCAGAATACGAATGTTATTATGGGTAATCAAATCATAACATTATGGGGACAGGATGTTATTCATGATACGATAAATGGAATTTCTTTTTCTATATCACCATTATCATTCTACCAGGTTAATCCCATTCAGACCGAAAAGTTATATGGAAAAGCAATCGAATATGCAGCGCTTACCGGAGATGAATCAGTATGGGATCTATACTGCGGAATTGGTACTATCTCTTTATGTATGGCTAAGAAAGCAGGACGTGTCTATGGTGTTGAGATAATACCACAGGCCATTGAAGATGCTAATAGGAATGCAAAAGCAAATGACATTGAAAATGTGAAATTCTTTGTTGGAAAAGCTGAAGAGGTACTGCCGGAATTCTATGAACGAAAATCAGTATCCGGCAAGAATTCAAATGGTAGCGGAGAAGAAGGCACAAATGCTGATGGTGAAATGCTTAACCCTGATGTTATTGTCGTTGATCCGCCACGTAAGGGATGCGATGATAAGTGTCTTGATACAATGCTCAGAATGTCACCGGAACGTATTGTCTATGTAAGCTGTGACTCGGCAACGCTTGCCAGAGACCTTCGAATTCTTGTGGATGGCGGATATAAGCTTAAGAAGGTATGCCCTGTTGACATGTTCCCGCATAGTGTGCATGTTGAAACCGTTTGCTTGCTATCGCGTAAAGCCCCAGTTTAAGCGGGTTTCAGGGCTTTTTTGAAGAATATGTACCTGTGTTTTTAGCAGGAAAAAATGTATATAGAACCCAG
>JAGHUN010000073.1 GCA_018064805.1 Candidatus Colinaster scatohippi | reverse complement strand
TCACCTTCAAGTGTTCCCTGTGTAACTTCGATTGGAAGGTTACGAGCCATGATAGCCTGATGCTCCATATGTCCCTTAACAAGCTTCTTTGAACATGTATTTCCACAGTGGAAGCCCATGAATGTATCCTGAAGTGTATAATCGAACTTACCCTTAATAGAGTCTTCATACATACACTTAGGAACAGAGTTGTTAATATCAAGGAGTGTTACGATATCATCAGAAACTGCCTGACCGATGAACTCAGAAAGAACACCGTAGATATCAACCTCACATGATACAGGAATACCACGTCCTGTAAGACGAGAGTTAACATAACAAGGTACGCATCCGAACTGTGTCTGGAATGCAGGCCAGCACTTACCGGCAATTGCAACATATTCCTTAGATCCCTTATGAGCCTCAACCCAATCAAGAAGTGTTAACTCATACTGAGCAAGCTTAGGAAGTACAGTTGGCTTGTTATTACCATCACCAAGCTCTGCCTCCATATCCTTAACTACATCTGCGATACGTGGATCATTAGCATGTGCATTGAATGACTCGAAAAGGTCAAGCTCTGAGTTCTCTTCAATCTCAACACCAAGGTTGTAAAGCTGCTTAATTGGAGCGTTACAAGCAAGGAAGTTAAGTGGTCTAGGACCAAATGAGATAATCTTAAGGCTCTTAAGAGCTGCAACTGCACGAGCGATTGGAACGAACTCATTAATCATTGTTGCGCAATCCTCAGCATCACCTACAGGATACTCTGGGATATATGCCTTAATATTACGAAGTGCCATATTGTATGAAGCATTAAGAACACCACAGTATGCATCGCCACGGCCTGAAGTTGTAACTGACTCATAGTCCTCTTCAGCGGCTGCACAAAGCATTGTTGGGCCATCAAACTGCTGGATAAGCATTGTCTCTGAAATTTCAGGACCAAAGTTTCCAAGATAAACGCAAAGTGCGTTACATCCTGCTGCCTTAATATCAGCAAGTGCGTTCTGCATATCGATTTCGCTCTCGATGATTGTTACAGGACACTCATAGATGTCTGATGCATCATACTTAGCTTCATAAGCCTTAACAAGTGCTGCTCTTCTTCTGATTGTAAGCTCAGCTGGGAAACAGTCACGGCTAACGCCTACAATACCGATTTTTACCTTTGGTAAATTGTTCATTGGGAAATTCCTCCTTTTTCCTATCTACTATTTGTTATTGTTCTAAACAAATTATTTACTATACGCTAACATTTGGGCCAATAAGACCAATGTGTGCACCTGCCTGAAGACCACCCTCTGCATGTCCGATGAGCCACTTGTTCTTAGCAGTAATAAGTGCATCCTCATAACCTGAATGCTTCTCATCCAGCGGAAGATTTGTATCCTTAGGAAGTACAATTACAACCTTAAATCCTTCATCGCCAACTGAACATGGTGCATAATGAAGAGTTGTTGCATAAAGTTCAACTCCAACACCCTTAGGACAAAGGAATGCTTCTATCTTATTGGTATCATAAGTATAATCATCTGTAATATCCTGCTGACTTCCAAGTAAAAGAATGCAGTCTGTTGCAGCAATATCAAGCTCAGAAGAACGATGATACTCTACTGCATTAAGCAGATGATTGTGTCCATTACAGTATCCAATCTGAATTGGAAGTTCACCATAACACACTGTTGTAAGCTTCTCCATAAGAGAAGTTGCTTCAAGACACTCTACAGATGGCTCATACTCAACGCCTTCCGGAAGTGGTGTCTGATCCATTGCTTCGATTAATTCTGAGAAATCAATCTCTGAGATTACCCTTCCATACTTACGGAATGCAGCATCTCTTACATTTTTAATCTCCATTGTTATCCTCCTATATTGAAGTAACCCCCCGGTTACTTTTTTACTGTGATTATGCATTATCTCATAGGAATAATCGCAATATATCAATCCCTAAAACTATTTGATAATATCAAATATAGGCTTGCAAGCAGGATAAATCTGCTTGAACTGGTTATATCTCTCTTCGTATTTAGCTACGAGTTCCGGATCAGGCTCAACAGTATCAACTACCTTAACAAGCTTAGCTGCTGCATCTTCAACAGAAGCAAACTCTCCGCAGGCAACTGCTGCAAGCATTGCTCCACCGTATCCAGGGCCTTCCTCAGACTCGATTACATCAACCTTAATTCCAAGTATATTGGCAATCATCTTCTTCCAAAGTGGACTCTTAGCACCACCACCACAAATCTTAGTTCTCTCAATCTTAATTCCAAGAGACTTAGCAACTTCAAAGGAATCTCTAAGTGCGAAAGCAACACCTTCGAGTACTGCCTGATACATATCTGCTCTTGTTGTATCCATTGTCATACCAATGAATGTTCCTCTTGCATTAGGGTTATTATGAGGTGATCTCTCACCCATAAGATATGGAAGGAAATATACATGATTCTCACCAAGCTTCTCAATTGCCTTCTGCTCACCTGCAAAATCATCAGACTTCATAATCTCTTCCATCCACCACTTGTTACAAGAAGCTGCAGAAAGCATACATCCCATTAAATGGTAGCTTCCATCAGCATGAGCAAATGAATGAAGTGCATTATTCTCATCAACACCGAAGCTCTTAGATGAAATAAAGATTGTTCCGCTGGTTCCAAGTGAGATATTACACATTCCATCACCAACAGTTCCTGTACCAACTGCTGCCGCCGCATTGTCTCCTGCACCTGCAACAATCTTAACATCTGTAGAAAGCCCAAGCTCTGCTGCCACATCAGCTTTAAGTGTTCCAACTACCTCATAAGACTCGTAAATCTTAGCAAGCTGTGATTCCTTAACATCACAGATTTCCATCATCTCTTTAGACCAGCATCTGTTCTTAACATCAAAGAGAAGCATTCCTGATGCATCAGAAACATCTGTACAATGAACACCTGAAAGCTTATATGCAAGATAATCCTTAGGAAGCATTATCTTCTCAATCTTAGCGAAATTCTCAGGTTCCTTATTCTTAATCCAGAGAATCTTAGGTGCTGTAAATCCTGTAAATGAAATATTAGCTGTATATTCAGAAAGTTTATCCTTACCAATTACATTATTAAGGTAATCGCACTCTTCAAAAGTACGTCCATCATTCCAAAGAAGTGCCGGTCTGATGACATTATCATCTTTATCAAGAACTACAAGACCATGCATCTGTCCACCGAAGCTGATTCCTGCAACCTGGCTCTTATCACACTCACTGAGAAGTTCCTTTAATCCTGCCATAGACTGCTCATACCAGTCTTCCGGCTTCTGCTCAGACCATCCCGGATTAGGAAAATATAATGGATACTCTTTAGATACAATCTTATGGATTTTACCTGTCTCATCCATAAGCAACAGCTTTACAGCCGATGTTCCAAGGTCAATACCTACGTATAACATAATTACCTCCCAAATTTTACTTTACAATTTGCAGTAGTGCCTTTTACATTTTATAGACATTCTCTCTTAATGCTATTGAAGCCTTTCAGCCTCAACACATTTAAGTAATTTTACCTATTTTCGTGCGCGTGCACGGTCGACACTATATTTATGATAGACCAACGCGCTTTTTCTTTCAATTATTTTTAGTTTATTTAACTTAATTTCGTGAATTGTCACATTTTTTCATAGTGCTTTTTGTGTATTTTGCTCGCGCACGATAATGACATATATGATAGAATATTTGTATCGCACATAGCACGGTTAATATATGTGGTGATAACTGGCACATAAGCACAAATACAACTTTGGTTACCTACCAGACAATTATTTTTATAAACTAGCTTTTTTTAATTGTCTTTTTTGTGTTTACCTTGGCCGGATCACAATTATTTTTCTGGGTTTCCGCGATTTAATTGTCTTTTTTGTGTTTATCTTGGCAAGTTCACAATTATTTCTTTGGTTTTTCCATAATTTAATTGTCTTTGCTGTGTTTATTTTGACTAATACACAATTAATAAACATATTTTCAAATATATTATTGTACTTTTAGCTTTGAACCCTATTAATACACAATTATTATTTACAATGTCTTTGAAATAATTGTGTTTTTATATTCAGGTAAATACATAATTCAGGTGAATACATAGACAATATTTTTCTAAAAAATGCTATTATTATGGCTCCTTAAGCAACCTTACTAGCCATATACAATTTACAATTGCCAACCCACAAGTCATCAACATTAAAGAGGTAGAATAATGGCAACCATCAAAGAAATTGCCGAATTAGCAGGTGTCTCAAGAGGCACTGTCGATCGTGTACTTAATAATAGAAGCGGTGTTAATGAAGATACCGCCAAAAAGGTTATGACCATAGCCAGACAACTGGATTACAAACCAAATAAAGCCGGCATGGCACTGGCCGCCCAAAAAAAGAAATATCTCATTGGAATAATTGTTTTCAGCAAAAAAAATCCCTTCTTTGATGAGGTTCTTGCCGGATTTGAAGAAAAAGCTGCTGAGCTTTCTTTCTACGGCTGTGAGATTTTAGTCAAGCGAGTTGCTTACCATCCGGATGCTCAGATATCTGCTATAGAATCCTGTATTAATGAAGGAATTCATGGCTTAATTATTACACCATATAATGATAAGAAGATATGTGATGCACTTAATTCTCTCAACAAAAAGGGAATTCCTGTAATCACTGTTAACTCCGATGCTGAGAATATTAATCGGTTAACTTATGTCGGAAGCGATTATCTTAAATCAGGTGAAGCAGCAGGAGCACTTATGCAATTAACTACAATCGGCAAGGTCACTGCCGGTGTAATTATGGGAGATTCACATATTCTCTGCCATTCTCAGCGTCATTCCGGTTTTGTTAATCATCTGCAAAACGACAGCCGATTTGATATAGTTGCCTGTGAAGAGAATTTTGATGACGATCTTAAAAGCTACGATATAGTTTATGATATGTTAAGCAGGCATCCCGAAATTAATGCTCTCTATTTTACTGCAGCCGGTGTGCACGGAGGATGCAAAGCAATACAGGATCTGGATAAAGCAGGTTCACTTCGCATTATTACTCATGATGATATGCCAACAACACTTGATATGATAGAAAAAGGAATCATTACAGCTACTATCTGTCAACAACCTAAATGGCAGGGCTCAAAATCTCTTGAATTAATGTTTGAATATCTTACATCGGTTGAAAAACCTATTCTTGAAAAATGCTATTACTCAGAACTAAATATTAAAATCAAGGAAACAATTTAGTTTCCATATATAATAAAAAGAGGCTGTTCCGTATAGGAATCAGCCTTTTTTATCGACTATCACTTAATTTTTATATATTAACAAAACGAAACACCGTCGGCTCCCTTTTATGACTGTAAGAGGCGATTAGCATAATCCCTGCTAACGGTACCATACTGCAGAAGCCTCTGCACATCACTCTGAAGACTGTGCATACCAATCTGGAAACCGGACTGTATATCATTATTAATCATATATGCCTTATTTTCACGAATATGGTTAGATACTGCATTATTGTTAATCATTATTTCGGTCGCAACAATTCTGCCTTCACCATCTGCTCTTGGAATAAGATGCTGCGTTATAATTCCCTTAAGAACATTTGCAAGCTGAACACGAATTCTATTCTGAGCATCAAGCGGACAACCATCAATAATACGCTCTACTGTCTGCGCAGCACTTGATGTATGAAGAGTTGCAAGAACCAGGTGTCCTGTTTCAGCCGCAGCAATCGCTGCACTGATTGTCTCAAAATCTCTCATTTCTCCAACAAGAATTATGTCCGGATCTTCACGAAGTGCACTACGAAGCGCATTAGCAAAATTATCGATATCCTTTCCAACCTCTCGCTGGTGAATCAGCGCCTTTTTATGACCGTATACATACTCAATAGGATCTTCAATTGTAATAATATGGCTCTCTCTTGTTGCGTTAATATGTTCAACCATAGATGCAAGAGTAGTAGATTTACCACAACCTGTTGGACCTGTTACAAGCACAAGACCATTTCTCTCCTCCGACATCTTAAGAACCGATCTTGGAAGTCCAAGTTCTTCAATTGATGGAATTTCACTACTAAGAAGACGAATACTTGCGGCAAGATGATTACGCTGATGGTAAACATTCGCTCTAATTCTTGTTCCGTCTTCTGCCATTAATCCCAAATCAAGATCATTACCGTGCAAAACCTGATCCTTCTGCTCGTCACTAAGCATTGAAAGAATCATTGCTTCAGCCTCTAAAAGGGTTGGCTTATAGTCATCCTCCGCATCAAGAATCTTTAATTCACCATATCTTCTAACAGCTATTTCTGTTCCCGCAGTAATATGTAAATCCGAGCAATCCATTGCCCTTGCCTGCTTTATAAGTTCACTTAATTCCATTTAACCCTATCTCCCTTTTTGTTTTACCATGTCCCCATTTCAAATATTATAGCATGACATATGAGTTTTTGGTAAAAAACAAAACAGTTTACCCTCTTTTTATCTTTATTTTTATAAAAATAATTCAAAACATTGCAAACTTAATCAAATTTTAACCCCTTAAGCAAAGATGCCATAGAGGTTCCGATTTCTTCGCATTCCGGAATTTCAACATTTTCTTCAGTGTTTTCCTCTTCTGAAGTTTCATTTAATGCTTTTATCGATAAAGATATCTTTCCATCCTTTATATCAATTACCTTTACCGACACATCCTGTCCTACCTCAAGCACAACTCCCGGATGTTTAATTCTTTTATCCGAAATCTGTGAAATATGTACAAGTCCGGATAGCCCATTTTCAAGTCTTACAAATGCACCATATTCCTTAAGCGACTCAACTGTACCTTCCATAATCATACCGACAGAGATTGCCTGTACCTTTTTTCTTTGCTCCTGTTCTGCTTTTTCTTTCAAAAGCTCACGCGCAGAGAAAACAAGCTTATCTTCGTCCATATTAACCTCTATCGCCTGAACTGTTATCTCCTGGAACAGATATGGTTTTAAGCTCTCAACTCTTTCATTAGAAATTCTTGAAATGGGAATAAATCCTCTTACTCCCTCAAAGTCTACAATCGCACCGGCATCCTTAACCTCAGTAATTGTAAGCGTAACCGCCTCCTTGCTCGCCAAAAGTTCTTCTGCCTTCTGCCATACCAGGAGCTCATCGGTATTATGGATTCCGTCACCCATATAACCATATGATTTCTCAAGTTCATCCTTAAAATCGTTCATTGATTCTGACATTTGTTGTCCCCCTTTTTGCTTCTTATTTTATTATGAAATCAATTCCTCAACTGTTGTTCCAAGTGCTGTTGCCAAAGCCTTAACCTGTCCTACCTGCGCTTTACGAATGTCATTCTGCCCCTGTTCATAAAGCTGAATCATCCTAAGTGATACACCGGAACGCTCTGACAACTCTTTTTGTGATAATTCCCAGTACCTGCGTAATCTTCTAAGCTGATTTGCTTTATTATCTTCAACTCTGCACATTGAATCTGCCCATTGAGTGAACTTGGTAATATCCGCTTCATGAAGAATATATGCATCAACTACCTTCTGTATATTAAGCCCCTGTGCATTAATTGCTCGGAAACTTTCGCCTCTGTACCACTGATAATAGGCCATTATCCAACCAACCCAATACTCTCTTGAACCGTAATCAACCACATATTTATCCTGAGAAAAAGTAACCATCTCATCATAGACTTCTTTGATTACCTTGATAGCAAGTTCTATTCCGGACATTCCAGCAATAAATGTGGGATTTCCCTGTCCAAAGCCCTTACCATAAAAAGAATAGACGAAAGCCTCCCAGAATTCTACCAGGTTATAACCTTGACCATTAACGGCAAAGTCCAGCATTACAGCTAAATTTTCCATTGCATCATTCAGATATAATTTATTGTAAGCGTTCATCATCTTTCGACCACCTTTCCCTAATTATATCCGTTACAAATATTCCATTCAAGGCACTAATCTTCATCTGTACAAATTCTTCTCTTGCCAATTGATCACGGTTTTTCCTTTTAATACTATATTTCAAATAATCAGCTTGCAGTGCTTCAACAAATTTGATTCGACTGAATGCCCGCTCACTTTTAAGCACAACTTGCTCTCCAAGGTTACCAAGCCTCATTGCTCTTGATAACTGATCAAGTGTAATCGAATTATTTAGAAACATTTTTGCAAATGTAAAATAAGAATCATCTGCCCTGTATCCCTTTATAATATCCACTTCTTTATATGGAATCATAAAATTATCCAATATATATGCTTTGGATTCCTCGGCTATATGTGTACTACATTCAAAGGTTCTATTTTCCAGAAGAATTGCAAGCCAATTAAGAATATTATATTCCGGTATGCTTAAATCTAATATCGACATCCCCTCTGTTGAAAAATCATATTCATTGGCATAACCACCTTTATCCGAGTTGGTTGCCCATTCCATAGCAAGGCACTTATCCTCAGTACAATAAAAGCCTAAACCATAATCATTATTCCTATTGCCAATGCCATATTTTGGTTGTCTAACAATATGCTCTGAACCATGATATAAACGCATATATTTTGTCTCCTACACAATTTCTATATACATATTGTATCGTTGTAACGATAGTTTTGCAAGAAGAAATAAAAATGCAGTTAAACGTTAGAAAATGACTATTCCTTCTGATTAACTGCACTATAGACCTACTATATTTTTTGTCTCTACAAAACCATCACTAATGTTCCTGCTGCAATAAGCACACATCCGATGACCGATTTGATATTAAACTCTTCATGTAAGAAAACAAAGGCCAAAATAAGCGTTATTACAACACTAAGCTTATCAATAGGCACAACCTTTGATGCTTCTCCCATCTGCAAAGCCTTATAATAGCACAACCAAGAGGCACCTGTTGCCAAACCCGAGAGTATCAGAAATATCCAACTCTTTTTACTTATCTCACTTATGCCACTTTGAGCATGTGTTAAAAATACCATTCCCCATGCCATTGCAACGACTACTATCGTTCTGATGGCTGTTGCAAGATTGGAATTAACACCTTCAATACCGATCTTGGCCAATATTGATGTAAGTGCTGCAAATACAGCTGATAATATCGCAAATATCATCCACATATTTTTTCCTCTATATTCTGAAGTTGCAAGCCTGCAGAGAACTACAGTTACATATTCTTCAGTTTACTCTCTGCCTCTTTTAAGGATATACCTAACTTCTCTGCTGCAGCCTCCAGAGTTATGGTCCCGTCCTGAACAAGGGAAAGAATTGCCTGCTCTTTGCCAATCTCTATTCCCTCTTCTCTGCCATTCTTAACTCCAAATTTATACATACTCCGCATATCACGCTCACTTTTTTCACGAGCTTCGCACTGCTGTCTAATCTTCTCTTCTTCAGATAATTTTGCTAATGTTACTACCATTTTCTGCATAACCTCCGTTGAACCGGCAGCCTGCTTAAGCTCCTCCATAGTCTTCGCCTTGAAGATTCTTGCCCAGTGTGCCAATTCTTCTTCGCCAACTTTGGCCAGTTCGATATTTGTTAAATCCAACACACGAATATTTATCTTATCCGTGTATACTCTTCCATTTCTTACATTCTGAAGCTTATATTCAGAAAAAAACTCCGGCGAATCCTTAAATAATGTAAAATCAAGAATCCCAATCTGATAGGTTGGCCTGAGAAGTTCATAATCCTCACCGGCTTTTAACGTATCAAATGACTTTGGCCAATAATAAAGTGACCTCTCCGGCCAGTTCCCCTCATTATCAATCTGTAATTCAATATTGATTGTCACATTTCCATTAAGCACAAGTCTAATATCTAGCACACATTCCTTCGCATCAATACTTTTACCGAGCTCAATGGTATTAGTGATTTTACAGGAAACAATCTCCTTCTCCGGGATTCGCATAAGTGTTGCTACAAGATTAACCAGCACATCCTGATTCTCCTGCAGCACCGCTTTGAACATGTAGTCGTTCTTCATGCCATAAAACTTCTTTTCTGTTTTCTCTGTCATATGATGACCCTCCTTTGTGAATTCGCAGGAGTCCACCTATTCTTAATCTCTCATCTTGAAACTCCTGCTTTAATTAATGTGAATTTAAAAGCATGAATTTCTTAGATAATAGATATGATTTATGATATGGTTTGAAATGCTTTTCTTGGACAAACCACCTAGAAAAAAGAAATATGCTTTGGTGAGATTATAGCATACTCACCAAAGCATTTATAGTTATAAGTTATATTAATGAATTTTGGAAACATTTCCTTGGTATTTGTCCTCGTACCAGCTTCCTTTTTACCAAGGGAATTCTGGGTGCTGAAATATTCTTGGTAATCGTGACAAAAGCTACGTCCCCGGTGCACCAAATATCTAACACACAATCTTTCGCATCGATACTTTTGCCAAGTTTAATAGGATTGCTTATTTTACAGGAAACAATCTCTTCCTCCGAAATCCCCATAAGTGTCGCCACAAGATTAACTAGAACCTCATGATTCTCCTGCAACACTGCCTTAAACATGTAATCGTTCTTCATTCCATAAAATTTCTTTTCTGTTTCTTTAGTCATATGATGACCCTCCTTTGTGATATCACAGGAGTCACCTGTCCTTATCTCTCATCCTGAAACTCCTGCTTTGGTTAATTGGAAATAAAAGCACGAAATTCTTAGATAATAGATATGATTCATGACATGATTTGAACTGTTATTTTTACAGTACAAGTTCCTCAGAAAAAAGAAATATGCTTTGGTGAGATTATAGCATACTCACCAAAGCATTTGTTGTTAAATATTTATTAATTTAAAAAGTTTATCTCCACCACCATCTAAAGTCCTTGACCTTAATTGTAAAGTTAACCTTCTTGGTACCACCGTAGCTATTAATGCCTCTTATCATAACCGACGCTGTACCCTTCTTAATATTGTTGGTGTAACTTCCTGGTACTATCTCATAGTCTTCGCCATATACAAGGTTTGTCTTGGTTCCTATCTTTGCAGAAATAATGTCCTTTTCAGGATCAAGTTCAATTGTCTTGCCTGTGTAGGTCTGACTTTCAAACTTAACATTTGCTGGTGATATTGCAGCCTTGGATATTCTGTATTCACAAGTAGTTGTACCTGTATAGTTACCGCCATCCTTAGCTGTAATAGTTGCAACTATTATTGTATCAGCATCTACTATAGCCTTTGCATCGAGATCTTCGCTGGCATCTTTGATTCTGTAAGTTACTATTGCATTGTAGTCCTTATTAGCAGCAAGCTTCTTTCCATCTTTATCGGTTACTGTTACAACAGACTTGTATGCTCCAGACTTATTAGCATATACCTTATCTGGTGCGGTTGCTTCAGTCTTCGAGATATCCTTAGGTGTTATAACATAATTAGCACTTAAAGTTCCATTGTAGTTACCTTTAAATGTAACCTTTACTGTCGGAAGTTTATTTTCATTGCTCCCATCGTTTACAGCTGTGTTATTAGTATATGCAAGAGTATAATCTGTCTTTTCGACAAGCGTATCAGTTGTTCCATCAGCATTTTTATATGTTACTGTAACCTCTGGTTTTGCTCCACCTTTACTATATTCAATAGATGGGACTATATTTACACTAATTCTGCCCTCAGTATCTTCAGCCGACTTAAACTGTGTAATCTTAAAAGTCTTCTTAAGTTCACCTGTATATCCATTAATGCCGGTGAATACAACTGTAGCTGTTCCTACCTTCTTATTGTTCAGATAACTTACTGTATAGTCTGTTCCTTCCGTTAAGTCAATCCGATCTGTCTTGGCAGTTGCCTTAATATACAGTTTTACATTTTCAAAGTCTTCAACAGTGTAATCGTTACCCTTATATAAAACTGTCTTAGGAATGTTATCTGCTGTAGACTTAGTTATAGGTGTACCTGTGATATTAAAGTTTACTCTCTTGGTTCCAATGTAATTTCCATTGCCTGTGATAATGACTGTAGCTGTTCCAACATCTATATTGTTCTCATATTCAACAATATAATCATCTTCTAATGTAAGTGGATTTTTCCCATCTTTTACAATAAGTACAGGCTTAATTTCTTCACCTGTATAAGTTTGATTAGCAATTTTTGTTACAGTAAGTTTAGAGGCAAGTTTTTTTTCTGATGTAAGAGTAAGTTTTATCTCTCTACTTCCTGTAAAATTCTTTTCGTTACCAGAAATTACTATTATATAGTCGCCTGCATCCTTAACAGATGAAAGAGCTTCACCAATCTTATTTCCGCTTTCATCTAACATATAATACTCGTATTTGTAATTAGTGGGAGCTAATACCTTTCCATTCCACATAAGTATCGGTTTAGGCTTCTGGATTGTCTTTGTTACCACGAGCGCAATATCTTCTGCACTAAATGTATCCTCATCAATGGAACGCGGATTAATTGTAAAATCTACAGTTTCTGTTTTTGAATAATTACCCTTGCCAGTAATCGTCACCGTCGCCTTTTTGTCACTCGAGGCATTCGTGTTATTAGCAAATCTCACAGAATAATCAACATTAGGACTAAGTAAATTTTTGCCATCATACACTTCTATTGCTGGGGTAATTGCCTTTCCAGTATATGTCTGATCTTCTATATATTTTATCCAAAAACCATTTGCGTAATAGTCTTCTCCACATCTATCGCAACTGTCATCGTGATTATCATCGATATGACCTAATGCTTTTGTACTAATAATTTCTCTACTTATTTCGGTCTTACATTCTTCAACTTTACAATATACTACATTTTCATATGAACCCTCTGTAAGACATGTCGATGGAACTATATTTTCCTTAACTGTAGCTGATGGTGTATGACCTAATGCCTTTGTTTTAATAACTTGTCTACTTATTTCTGCTCCACATTCCTCAATTTTACAATATACTACATTCTCATATGAGCCTTCGGTAAGGCATGTCGATGATATTATATTTTCCTTAATAGCTACTGATGGTGTATGCCTTGTTTTAGATAATACTTGACCATCTGCTATTTTTTCATAACAAGATAAACAGTATTTATCACCTGTATACCCTTCTCTATAACATTTTGCAGATAATGCATTTTTGACTTCTATATCTCCTTCATGAACTTTTGGGTTGAGGTCACCATATTCTAGTCCACAATGCGAACAAATTGCCCTACTTATACAAGTTGCTTTTCCTCCATAACATTGAGTAATACCACTAGATGTGCCTTTTACTACCACTCCACTAGTAATCGATGTTACTCTTTCGTTTGTAGATCTATTATACCAATATTCATCATTTGATAGTGATAATGCCGCACTAGAATTATTTACAATGCAAGTAAAATCATTACCTACAAAAATACTACCTCCAATAGATGTAACACTACTAGGTATTATAACTTTGCCAGCGAACTTGCAATACGAAAATGCTGAGAGGCCAATTGATTTAACTGAATTAGGAATAGTAAGTGTTCCCTTAAGTCCTGAACAACTTGCAAATGCAAGTGCACCAATTGATTCTACGGATTTACCTATAAGTAATGCGGTGTTATTAGAACAATTGTAAAATGCATAGTCAGAAATGCTAACAACAGAATCCGGAATTATTATAGTTCCATTTAGTTTTTCACAAAAGCCAAATGCATCTTGTCCGATTTGTGTCACCCTTCTACCAAGTGATAATGTTCCATTAAAGCCTCTACAACCATGAAAAGCACTATCACCAATTGTTGTTACACTATCTGGTATTTTTAGATTACCTGTAAATCCACTACAACCAAAAAATGCATTTTTTCCAATTGTTTGAAGAGTATTTGGTAATACTAGATTACCAGTAAAACCTTTACAATCTTTAAATGCACCCTCAGCAATATTTCTAACAACATATACATTATCTAAATATTCCGGAATAATTAAGTCTCCACTTGCTATTCCTGTATATCCAGTTACAGTAGCAACCGTCGAGTATTTTTGAACTGTATAAGTTATTGTATATGTCGATTCAGACAATTTGATTTCCTCATCTGATTCCATTTCAAATGCGTTCGACTCAATAATCTCACTTTCACTTGATGATTCAATTTCTTCATCACGCTCCGTACTCGTTTCAAAACTATATTCATCTGTTTCTTCCGAAAATTCAATCGATGCATTCTGTTCATCAATAAGTTCTTCGCTTTCGCCAGTTTGCTCATCTTGACTTTCACATGCATATAAGCTCATCGCATTATTACTGACAACCAACGTTGCGCATAATACTATGATGCTCAATTTCTCAATTAGTTTTCTCATTTTGTCTCCGCTCCTTCTTCAAAACATCAATTCTTTACATATTTTAACCTATTTCAGGTTAAACCACAATGCTCTAAAACAGATTAAGAATAAACTTTTATATTATTCTATTTGAGAGGTGATTGTTATGTACTCAAGAATACGCGATTTGCGCGAAGATAAGGATTTATCTCAGACTAAGATGGCAGGGATATTAGGTATGTCTCAGACTGGTTATTCCAAATATGAAACCGGTGAAAATGATATTCCAACCGCTATTCTTATTAAGCTCGCCGATTTCCACGGTACAAGCGTCGATTATATACTCAACAGAACTAATATCAAGAAACCTTATCCCAAAACATTAAAAAGGAAATAGCTGATGAAAGTATTTCAAATATTACAAAGAAATCACAAATAAAGAAAAGACAACAATTCCTGGCAAATCCCAAACAATTGTTGTCTTTTTTCTTTAAATTTCCTTGTATTACCAAGAGCCAATCTCTAACGCTAAAAATCTTGGTATTTATGTTTGGTTCTAGTCTCCTTTTTACCAAGAAAAGTAAGCTTGATACTATCTCCTTGGCATTTGCCCTCGTACTAGTCTTCTTTTTACCAAGAAAAGTAAACTTGCTGTTATTTCCTTTGTATTTGTCCTAGTACTAGTCTCCTTTTTACCAAGGGAATTCTGCGTGCTGAAATATTCTTGGTAACCGTGACAAAAGCTACGTCCCCGGTGCAAAATTATCTTGCCTCTCTAAAGTATGACAATCCTAGCGAAGCCGGTGGCTGGTTCTCTCGCTTGTTGCGCATGCTTGAGACAATAAGTACTACAAGAGTTACTATGTAAGGAAGCATCTTGTAGAGTTCCTTAACCTCCATATGCTCCATACCTGTTGGAATAAACAGATAGAGAATATATAATCCACCGAACAAAATGGATGCGAAAATACTTACATTCGGTCTCCAGATTGTAAAGATTACGAGTGCGATTGCAAGCCAGCCTCTGTCACCAAAGGCATCATTACTCCATACGCCACAGGCATAATCCATAACATAGTAAAGACCACCCAGTCCGGCAATCATACATCCGATACAGGTTGTTACATATTTGTATTTTGTTACATTAATACCTGCTGCATCTGCTGTAGCAGAATCTTCACCTACTGCTCTTAAATGAAGGCCTGTTCTTGTATGTTTAAGTATATAAGATGCAATTAAAGCAATCACAATTGCAAGATACGCAAGGAAGCCATAAGACAGGAAGACCTGACCAAACCATCCACACTTTGAAGCAAAAGGAAGAGTCTTACTGAAATATATGCTTGTTTGTGACAAAGCTATTGTCGGAACATCGGCTCCGGAAATCTTAATAAGCGATCCACCGAAGAAGTTACCGATACCAACTCCAAAGGTTGTCATTGCAAGACCTGTTACATTCTGGTTCGCTCTAAGTGTTACAGTTAAAAAACAATAGAGCAATCCCATCAAAAACGAACCAAGTAGAGAACATAGTAACGGAATCATAATTCCTAAAAATGGATTCATATTACCACTCTGCTCATAGAAAAAGGCTCCGATTACACCGGCAATACCACCTACATACATTACACCGGGAATTCCTAAGTTAAGATTACCTGATTTCTCAGTAATAATCTCACCGGTACTTCCATATAGAAGTGGAATACCCTGACCAACCGCTCTGGGGATAAACGAAATCAAAAAGTTAAACATTATTCATTTCCCCCTTTCTTCTTATTAAACTTAACTTTATATGCAATAAAGAACTCACAACCAATTATGAAAAAGAGAATAATTCCTGTAAGTATATCTGAGAATGACTGATTAAGCTCGAATACTGTAGCAATCTCACCGGCACCTCTTCCAAGGAAGATAATAAGGAAGCTTGTGAAAATCATTGTAATTGGATTGAACTTGGCAAGCCATGAAACCATAATAGCCGTAAAGCCTTGTCCACCAACAATTGTCGTTGTAATTGTATGGTTAATTCCACCTACAAGAAGAAGTCCAACAAGTCCGCAGAGCGCTCCTGAAAGAACCATTGTACGAATGATTACCTTCTCAACCTTAATGCCAACGTATCTCGCTGTTCTCTCGCTCTCACCTACTACACACACTTCATATCCGTGCTTACTGTAATAAATATACACATAGAGGAAGGCTGTAATCAAAAGACCAATAATAATACTGAGCAGGTATTTGTTACCAACCTCCGGAAGCCAGCCAACATTGGTATTCTGATTAATGATACCAATCTTACCTGAACCCTTGGGATTTTCCCAGAATACAGTATAATAAGCAACCAGCTGCATAGCTATATAGTTCATCATAAGTGTCGAAAGCGTCTCATTAGTATTCCACAGAGCCTTACATACACCCGGAATTACTGCCCATATTGCTCCTGCGAGAATACTTGTGATAATCATTAAAATAATTACTACCGCACTCGGCAACTTATCTCCAAGCGTAATCATACATGCTGCTGCCGCAAGACCCCCCATAAGGACCTGTCCTTCACCACCGCAGTTCCAGAATCGCATTCTGAATGCCGGTGTAAGTGCAAGTGATATTAATAACAAAATTGATAAATTCTGCAATGTTACCCAGGTCTTTCGCACTGAACCAAACGCACCCTGAACCATAGTTGCATATACGGAAATTGGATTGTCTCCTGTAAAAGCAATTGTTATAACTGCACATACAACTAATGCTGCGACAATTGCAATCGCTCTGATTCCCCAAGCCTTTTTCCTTGTTATATCATCTCGTTTAACCACATGGAAAAGAGGTTCATTTTTCTTATTATTCATTGTTCTTCTCCCCTCCAAGCTTAGTCATCATCATACCAACTTCATTCTTGTCTGCTGTAGGTCCATCAACAATACCACTTACCTGTCCATCACAGAGTACCAAAATCCTATCAGACAACTGAAGTAAAACATCCAAATCTTCACCAACGAAAATAACTGCAACACCCTTGACCTTCTGCGCATTAATCAAATCATATATTGCGTATGAAGAATTAATATCAAGACCTCGCACTGCATAAGCTGTCATAAGTACACTTGGCGAATTGGCAATCTCTCTACCTACAAGCACCTTCTGTACATTACCACCTGAAAGTTTTCTAACCGGTGTATCTATTCCCGGAGTCTTTACTTCAAGAGTATCAACAATTTGCTCTGCCAAATCAGTCGGTGTCTTTCTATCCGTAAACGGTGTGTTATTTTTTCTAAATGATCTAAGCATCATATTATCGGCCAGATCCATATTACCTACAAGACCCATACCAAGTCTGTCTTCCGGTACGAAGCTTAATGCAACTCCAAGCTCTGAGATCTTAAGTGGGTCAAGACCAATAAGCTCTTCACCTTTTCCATCAGGATTAATATATGTAATCGAACCACTGTCTACCGGCTGAAGACCTGCAATAGCTTCAAGAAGTTCCTTTTGTCCACATCCGGAGATACCTGCTATACCAAGAATCTCACCACTATTTGCTATAAAGCTGACATCTTTGAGCTTCTGAACTCCGTCCTTATCCGTTATTGAAAGATTCTCAACAACAATTCTCGGTTCAGGCTCTTTTTGTGCCTTAGGACGCTCAATATTAAGAACAACCTTACGACCTACCATCATATCCGTCATTTCCTGTGGATTTGTATCTGCCGTAACCATATCTCCTATATATTCTCCCTGACGAAGTACTGCTACTCTGTCAGAAATTTCCTGAACCTCATTAAGCTTATGAGTGATGATAATAATAGATTTGCCATCAGCCTTCATATTACGAAGAACCTTGAACAACTTCTCTGTCTCCTGGGGAGTAAGAACTGCCGTTGGCTCGTCAAGAATAAGGATATCTGCACCTCGATAAAGAACCTTTACGATTTCTACTGTCTGCTTTTCAGATACACTCATATTGTAAATCTTCTTTGATGGATCCACATCAAATCCATATCTATCACATATTTCCTTAATTTTGACTGCAGAATTCTTAATATCAAGCTTTCCTTCTTCACCAAGAGTAATATTTTCAGTTGCAGTCAGCACATCAATTAGCTTGAAATGCTGGTGAACCATACCAATACCCAGATCAAATGCGTCTCTTGGCGACTGAATACTTACTTCCTTACCATTTATAAATATCTGGCCCTCGTCAGGATAATATATACCGGCAAGCATATTCATAAGTGTAGTCTTACCACTACCATTTTCACCAAGTACAGCAAGTATCTCACCCTTATAAATATCCATTGTTACATTTGTATTTGCCTTAACAGTTCCAAATATCTTTGTAAGGTTTTTGATTTCAATTGCTTTCTCTTTTTTCATTTCACTCATAAGAACTCCGTTTCAAGCAGATGTGAGATACACTTATCAAATCTCACTCTCTTCGAATTTTCGCTCACGCAAGCATGGCTCGATTCTCCCCATTGCCATAACCGCGATAAAACACGCTTCGCGAGTTTTATCCGCTGATTAGCAGTCGCCAAATGTCCATCCATGCAAGCATGATGTCCACTTGGCTCGTTGC
>JAGHUN010000098.1 GCA_018064805.1 Candidatus Colinaster scatohippi | reverse complement strand
TTGTTATGGCGACGAGGAAGATGGAATGCATGCTTGCATGCAATGACATCTGACGACCGCTAATCATAGATGTAAACTCGCGAAGCGTGTTACATCTATGTTTGTCATCATTGAAAAGATTTAGAACAAGCATGGAGGAAGTTGTTTTATTATATGGGAAACAACAATGCAATAAACATCAGAGAACTAATTACAGAGATACTGCTAAGCATAGATAAGGGTGAGGAGCATAGCCATATACTAATTAAGAATGTGCTTGATAAGTATGACTATCTTCCGCAAAATGATAAGAATTTTATTAAGAGGGTTACTGAGGGAACGCTGGAAAACAGAATCAGGATTGATTATATAA
The DNA here is from genome assembly GCA_018064805.1 of Candidatus Colinaster scatohippi. Classification (GTDB taxonomy): domain Bacteria; phylum Bacillota; class Clostridia; order Lachnospirales; family Lachnospiraceae; genus Colinaster; species Colinaster scatohippi. The sequence goes on along the minus strand of JAGHUN010000098.1, from coordinate 27,431 downwards.
TTAACAGTTTTTCTAAGACACCCGTTAATAAGATGAAGCCTCTTATTCGCAATCTGGTTAGAATGAGTGTCTATCAGATTATATATATGGATAAGGTGCCTGACAGTGCTGTATGTAATGAGGCAGTTAAGATTGCAGGCAAGAGGGGCTTTAGGGGACTGCAGGGCTTTGTTAATGGCGTACTTAGAAGTATAGCCAGAGGTAAGGATGAGATTAATTGGCCTTCTGATAAGGATGATTCTGTTAAGGCAATATCGGTTCTGTTTTCCTGCCCGGAGTTAATTGTGGAAAGTCTGATTAATGACTATGGTGTGAAAGAGACAAGGAGATGTCTTGCTGCATCACTGGAAGAGAGTAACCTCTATGTTAGACTGGATGAGAGACTGAATAAAAGTGATATAGACGAGATTAAGGCAGAGTGGGATGAGAACGAAATTTCATTCGTTCAGAGTGAGGAGTTGACTTATGCATACAAATTAAGTGGAGCCGATAAGCTTGGCAAACTTAAAGCCTTTGTTGAGGGTAAATATGCCGTTCAGGATTTGAGTAGCATGTTAGTATGTGAGATGGCCGGTATTAAGGCAGGGGATACGGTGCTTGATATGTGTGCAGCTCCTGGAGGAAAAAGTGCACATGCAGCCATTAAACTTGCAATAGCTGATGCAGAAAACTCTAAAAATTCCGATGCTTCCGTAGGAGTTAAACGCGGTCGTGTGATCAGTCGTGATGTGACTGACTATAAGGTGCGACTGATTGAAGATAACATAGAACGATTGGGTTTATCAAATATTTGGCCTGAACTGTGGGATGCCACAATAATGGATGATGAGATGAATGAGATGGCTGATGTGGTAATCGCCGATGTTCCGTGCTCGGGAATTGGTGTAATTGGTCGTAAGCCTGACATCAAATATAATCTGACATCTGAAGGGCTTGCATCAATAGTTGAACTTCAACGACAAATAATTGACAATGCTGTCAGTTATGTCAAACCGGGAGGGACATTAATGTACAGTACCTGTACCATGAGGAAAGCTGAGAACGATGAAAATGTGGATTATATTCTCAGTACAGGAAAGTATGAATTAGTTGAGACTAAACAGTTATTCATTAATGAAGATCATGATGGTTTCTTTATTGCAAAACTTATTCGCAAGTAAACTTTGTCGAAGGCATATAAATTGAAAGAATAATGGCAAAGCAGTAGTTTAGTATATTAAAGATTATGGACATTAAATCACTTACAAAGGAAGAACTTAAAATAGAACTAAAGGCAAAGGGATTGCCTGCATTCAGAGCGGATCAGATATATCAGTGGCTGCATGTTAAGCTTGCAAGAAGCTATGATGAGATGACCAATCTGTCTAAGGATTTGCGGGCGCGACTTGAGAAGGAATATCCTTTAACGACTCTTGAAATGGAGAGAGTACAGGAATCAAAAATTGACGGAACCAAGAAGTTCCTTTTTGCCCTACCTGATGGAAACCTTGTTGAAAGTGTATTCATGAGATATAAGCATGGTAATTCAGTATGCATATCTTCTCAGGTTGGATGTAAGATGGGATGTAAATTCTGTGCATCTACTCTTGATGGATGGGAACGAAATCTGCTTCCGTCAGAAATGCTTGACCAGATATATGCTATAAGCAGAATTACAGGGGAAAGAGTATCAAATGTTGTGGTAATGGGCACCGGGGAACCGATGGATAACTATGACAATGTTGTCAGATTTTATAAGCTGCTGACATGCGAAGATGGACTGAATATTTCGGGGAGAAATGTAACAATTTCTACATGTGGAATAGTTCCACGAATGAGGGAACTGGCAGATGAGAACCTGAGTCTTACTCTGGCTCTTTCTCTTCATGCAACAACAGATGAAAAGAGAAGAACACTTATGCCCATTGCCAATACATATTCTATTAGTGAATTGATGGAGGCATGCAAATACTACTTTGATAAGACCGGACGTCGAATTACTTTTGAGTATAGTCTCGTTGGTGGTGTGAATGACACCAGGCAGGATGCAGATGAACTTATAGCTCTTGCCGGTAGTGTTAAAGCGCATGTGAATCTGATACCGGTTAATCCTATAAAGGAACGTGACTATATACGCAGTGCTGATGAAGCGATTCGTACTTTCAAAAATATACTTGAAAAAAACGGAATAAACAGTACAATAAGAAGAGAAATGGGCCAGGATATAGATGGTGCCTGTGGACAGCTTAGACGAAGAAAACTGACGGAAAATAGCCGGAATTCCTAATATTTAAGTAGATTGGCTGTGATAACTCTGTTGAAAGTCGTAGGCTAATTTGTATTAAGAAAGATAGAATAATGATTAAGACTTTTTCAATAACCGACATTGGTCGTAAGAGAAAACTGAATCAGGATTATGTTTACACATCTGAGACTCCGGTAGGTGCATTACCGAATCTTTTTGTTGTTGCCGACGGAATGGGTGGACATAAGGCAGGTGACTATGCATCCAGATGTACAATAGAAACAATGGTTGAATATGCTGAGAATGCTGATGATACCGGTATTGTAGCAGTTTTGGAGCAGGCCATTTTGAAGGCTAATGAGGTTGTGATTGAAAAGGCGGAATCAGATGAAGCCTTGAATGGCATGGGTACTACAGTAGTGGCTGCCTGCATTGATGGTGATGAAATGTGTGTTGCCAATGTTGGAGACAGCAGATTATATGTAGTAAGTAACCGTGAGATTACACAGATTACAAGGGACCATTCTTTGGTTGAGGAGATGGTTCGTATGGGTGGATTAAAGCGTGAGCAGGCGCGTACACACCCGGATAAAAATATAATTACAAGAGCAATAGGTGCGCAGCAAAACCTTGAAATAGATTTCTTCAAGGTTAAGCTTGACCCGGATGACCTTGTGCTTATGTGTTCCGATGGACTTACCAATATGCTTGAGGATGAAGAAATCAGAATGATTCTTCAGGGACAGCGTGATTTGGTTGAAAAAGCGGAATGCCTGGTTAATGCTGCAAATAACAATGGTGGAAAAGATAACATTACAGTTGTGCTGATTAGTCCGGCTGTAAATGGGGATAATAGATGATTAAGTTAGGTATGATGTTAGGTGATCGTTACGAGATCCTGGATAAAATAGGCACTGGCGGAATGTCAGATGTATATAAAGCCAAGGACCACAAGCTCAGTCGTCCTGTAGCAGTCAAGGTCCTAAAGCAGGAATTTTCTGAGAACGCTAATTTTGTGTCCAAATTCCGTACTGAAGCGCAGGCTGCAGCAGGAATGATGCATCCTAATATTGTCAATGTATATGACGTTGGCGAAGAGGGTGGAATCCACTATATCGTAATGGAACTTGTTGAGGGTATAACCCTTAAAAAGTACATAGAGAAGAAATCACGCCTGTCCGTTAAGGAAGCTGTAAGTATTGCCATTCAGGTATCAATGGGAATAGAGGCAGCCCACAATAATCATATTATTCATAGGGATATTAAGCCTCAGAATATTATGATTTCCAAGGACGGTAAGGTTAAGGTTACGGACTTTGGTATTGCTAAGGCGGTAAGCAGTAATACTATTACATCTAATGTGATGGGGTCTGTACATTATACATCGCCTGAACAGGCCAGAGGTGGTTATTCTGACGAGAAGAGTGATATATATTCATTGGGTATTACTCTTTTTGAAATGATTACAGGACGTGTTCCTTTTAATGGTGAGACAACAGTTGCAATTGCCATTAAGCATATTCAGGAACCAATGCCTTCGCCGAGAGTATATGTATCGGATGTACCTGTAAGTGTTGAACAAATCGTTCTTAAATGTACTCAGAAGAGTCCTGACAGAAGATATCAGAATATGCAGGAGCTTATAGATGATCTTAAACGATCGCTTATGACTCCGGATGAGGATTTTGTTAAGTTCAATAATCCTGATGAGGTTGCAGCTACAAGAGCAATTACTGACGACGAGATTGCTCAGGTTACAGGTAAGGTAAGACCACGTACCTCTGATGAAGTAAGACAGAGTGGTAAGGGGGCTTCCGGCAATGGTCAGAATGGCGGAAGGAATACTCAGGGAAATGGTAGAAGTGGTGGTAAGAAGCCACAGTCAAACGGAAGACCGGCTAATGGTGGAAGAAGACCGGCACATATAGATGAAAGACCTGCAAGAAGCAGTCAGAAAAGACCGCAGAAAAGACCGGCAGGCAACCAGGTTGAAGACGACAGAGCTGAGAAGATTACTACAGTTGCAGCTATTATTGCAGCAATAATTATTGGAATTATTGTTATTTTTGCCGTTGGCAGAGCATTTGGTCTTTTTAATTTCAATATCGCAAAATCACCTGAAGCAACATTGCTTCCTATAGATGAGACTGAGACAGCAACAGTATCGGCAACGCTTAGTGAGAACGAAGTTCTTGTGCCGAGTGTTTTGAATATGACATATGCTGAGGCTGTTACAACGCTTAATAGAGAAGGACTTGAAGTTGAGAAGGTTGAGGTTCCAAGTGACTCGGTGGATAAGGGAAGCGTAGTTGCACAGCTTCCGGCTGCAAATGAGGCAGTCACTCGTGGTTCTACGGTTACACTTAGCATAAGTACCGGACCGAGTAATTCAAAGGTTCATGTGCCTAAGCTTATAGGTCTTGATGAGATGGAGGCGACTGCAGTTCTTATTGAATGTGGACTTGTACCGGGTACTATTGAAGAGACTACTAACTCTGATCCGGAGTTAATAGATAAGATTTGTTATCAGAGCTATACACCAGATTCTGCGGTAGATGCAGGAACGGTTATTGATATGCGAGTGAGCATTGGTGTTGGTGAGGTGACATATAGCTATGTTGGTAATGTTGAAAGTCCTGCAAAGGAAGATGGGGATTATCAGAGTGGGACATCATGTACAATTGTGGTGAGTACTATTACCGGTGTGGAGTTGAAGAGGGAGACTACTACATCATTCCCGGTTTCCATGAATATAACAGGTATTCCGGATTGTGACAGAGGCATTGTCAGTCTTATATATACTGTTAATATTCCGGGGTCGACAATGACTAATGAAGATGGAGAACTTGTAGAGATACCGGCTATTTCGGATGAGAGGACAATATCAAGGGATATAACATTTACTCAGGAATAAAAGGGTGAATATGCAGGGAAAGATTATACGTGGAATTGGTGGCTTCTATTATGTACATAATGGAAGCCATATTTATGAATGCAAGGCAAAGGGAATATTTAGAAAAGACGGAATCAAACCACTTGTTGGAGATGATGTCGAACTTGAGGTTATCGATGAGGAGAAGCTTATCGGTAATATTGTCCGTATTTTGCCACGAAAAAGTGAAATAATTCGACCGGCAGTTGCTAATGTTGATCAGGCTATGATTATATTTGCAATTCAGAAACCGGATCCGAATTTTAATCTTCTAGATCGTTTTTTGATATATATGCAGCAGAAGGGACTGCCATGCATAATCTGCTTTAATAAGCAGGATATTGCTTCTGAAGACGAGAAAAAGAAGATAGCGGAAAGCTATGAGCAATCAGGCTGCAGAGTGGTATTTATAAGTGCCATTGAGGGTGATGGACTGGAAACAGTAAAGGAACTTCTTGCCCATAAGACAACGACGGTTGCAGGTCCAAGCGGTGTTGGAAAGTCCAGTCTGATAAATAAGCTCCAGGATGGAACACAAATGGAGACGGGAGCGATTAGTGAGAAGATAGACAGAGGTAAGCATACCACGAGACATTCGGAAATGATTGCAATCGATGATGACACATATATTCTCGATACACCGGGATTCAGTTCGCTGTCACTTTTTGATATGGAAAAAAGTGAACTTAAAGATTATTATTCCGAGTTTTATGAATATGAATGCAATTGCAAATTCCTAAATTGTATTCATCAGAATGAGCCGTCCTGTGGTGTTAAGGAGGCAGTTGAAAAGGGGCTGATAAGCCGCCTCAGGTATGATAATTATTTACTTTTGTTGGAAGAACTTGCTGCTAAAAGAAAATATTAGTGAAGATAAGCGCTATCTGAAAGAAAACTCAGATGGCGCTTTTATCTATGTGTGCAAATTGTCAAAAAAATAAGGTAAAATGCCATAAATTTGGATGAAACGCTTTATTGACAAAAGGAGTAGGTATAAATATAATTTTACTGTGCTTTAATAGTGTAAAGCGTCGACGCAGTAAATGTCGACAGAGGAGGTAAATTATGAAGAAGAAAATTATGGCTTTATGTCTGGCAACAGCAATGGTTGCCACACTTGTAGGTTGCGGTAATGCTGCAGCTCCTGAAACAAATGCAGATGCTGCAGTTGAAGCAGTAGCAGATGATGCTCAGCCGGCAGATAATGCTGAAGCAGCTGACTCAGATGTACCGGTTATTGAGGGTAACTACACAGTAGGTATCTGTCAGTTCGTTCAGCACCCTGCACTTGATGCAGCTACAGAGGGCTTCAAGGATGCCCTTACAGCTCAGCTTGGTGATGCAGTTAAGTTTGATGTACAGGATGCATCAGGTGAGTCTGCAAACTGTGCAACAATTATTAATGGTTTTGTTTCATCAGATGTTAACCTTATTATGGCTAATGCTACACCACCACTTCAGGCAGCAGCATCAGCTACTAATACTATTCCGATTCTTGGTACATCTGTAACAGATTATGCAACAGCTCTTGAGATCGAAGGATGGACAGGTACAGTTGGCGGAAATATTTCAGGTACATCTGATCTTGCTCCACTTGATCAGCAGGCAGCAATGCTTAATGAGCTCTTCCCAGATGCTAAGAATGTTGGTCTTCTTTACTGTTCTGCAGAGCCTAACTCTGTATATCAGTGTACTGAAATTGAGAAGTTCCTTAAGGAGTATGGTTATGAAGTTACATGGTATGCATTTACAGATACAAATGATGTTACTTCAGTTGCTCAGGCAGCAGCAGATGCTTCTGATGTAATCTATATTCCAACAGATAATACTGCAGCAGCTAATACAGAGGCAATTGCCAATGTAGTTATTCCTGCAAAGGTTCCTGTTATCGCAGGTGAAGAGGGTATCTGTTCAGGTTGTGGTATTGCAACACTTTCAATCAGCTATTATGACCTTGGTTATGCAACAGGTCTTATGGCTGTTAAGATTCTCTATGCAGGAGAAGACATTAGCACTATGCCGGTAGAGTATGCTCCAAATGTAACTAAGGAATACAATGTTGCTAACTGCGAGGCACTTGGAATTACAGTTCCGGAAGATTATGTAGCAATTGCAGAATAATAGTGACTAGTTGTCAAAAATAGTGTACAATTATTACTGCCTGTGGCCTTTGCCATAGGCAGTTTTATTGCTTTTATGATGGAGGATGGATAATGGCATTTATAACAGGTTTACTTAATTCAATGCCGGGAGCTATATCTCAGGGACTTATTTGGGGTATTATGGCGATAGGCGTGTATATTACCTATAAGATTCTTGATGTTGCGGATCTTACGGTTGATGGTTCACTTTGTACAGGTGGTGCGGTCTGTGTTATTTTTACGCTTAATCATTATCCTATGGGCTTTGCTCTTCTTATGGCTGTAATAGCAGGTTTGCTTGCCGGCTTTGCAACGGGAATACTTCATACCAAGTTTGGTATTCCACCTATTCTGGCAGGTATCCTTACTCAGTTAGGTTTATATTCTGTTAATCTTCATATAATGGGTTGGGGAACAGATAACGGAAGTAAGTCTAATCTTCCTATCAGTGTGGATAAATATAAACTCTGGGTATCGTCACGTTATGTGAGGGATTTGGCAGGTAATAATCCTATGATTGTTCTTGTGGCATTTATTGCGGTTATTGTATTTGTACTGTATTGGTTTTTTGGTACAGAAATCGGCGCGTCCCTCAGAGCAACAGGTGCTAATGGTAATATGGCAAGAGCGCAGGGAATAAATACAGATTTCACTAAAGTACTTGGACTTATGATTTCAAATGCGCTTGTAGCACTTAGTGGAGCATTACTCTCACAGTATCAAGGGTTTGCAGATGTAAATATGGGACGTGGTGCGATTGTAATCGGACTTGCGGCCGTAATTATAGCAGAGGTTGTATTCGGCAAGATATTCAGAAATTTCAGTCTGAAACTTCTCGGTTGTGTACTTGGTGCAATTATATACTATGTTGTTATCCAGATAGTATTAAGACTTGGTCTTTCAACAGATGATCTTAAGCTGTTATCAGCGCTTGTAGTAGCTCTTTTCCTGGCACTTCCGTATTGGAAGAACAAACTGCTTGCAAAGGGTGCTAAGAAGGGAGGCAAATAATGCTGGAGATTAAGGATATTTATAAGACTTTTAATCCCGGAACAGTTAATGAAAAGGCAGCGCTTAAGGGCCTTTCGTTAAAGCTTGAAGAAGGGGATTTTGTTACTGTTATTGGTGGTAATGGTGCAGGTAAATCAACAATGCTTAACGCAATAGCCGGTGTGTGGCAGGTTGATGATGGACAGATTCTTATAGATGGGATAGATGTGACTTCTCTTCCGGAGCATAAGAGAGCTGCATATGTGGGAAGAGTGTTCCAGGATCCGATGATGGGAACTGCTCCAACAATGCAGATTGACGAGAATCTGGCTCTTGCTAAGAGAAGAGGCAAAAAACGTGGCCTTAAGGCAAATCTTAGTAAGGAAGATATTAAAGATTTCAGAGCGCTTGTTTCCATTCTGGATCTTGGTCTTGAGGAAAGAATGACAAGTAAGGTGGGACTTCTTTCGGGTGGACAGCGTCAGGCGTTGACACTTCTTATGGCAACGCTTGAGAAACCTAAGATTCTTCTTTTGGATGAGCATACAGCTGCGCTTGATCCTAAAACGGCAGCTAAGGTGCTTGAGGCAACTGAACTGATAGTTACTAAGAATAATCTTACAACTATTATGATTACGCATAATATGAAGGATGCAATCGCGCATGGAAACAGACTTGTTATGATGAATGACGGTAAGATTATCCTTGATATTCGCGGTGAAGAGAAAAAGAAGCTGACAGTTGAGTCGCTTCTGCATGAATTTGAGAAGGTTAGTGGTGAGGAATTCACATCAGATTCAGCAATTCTTGGATAAGCTTGTAGCTGCTTTTGAACGGGATGAATCAGAACAGATAGTCTTGGAATGAATAATGATAAAATGGTACTATGGCTATGAGATACAGCTATAGTACCTTTTGTTATATGATGATTTGGTGCCTATTAATGAAAATGTCTTTGGAGTGATGATTATATGTACTGCACAAGATGTGGAAATGAACTTATTGAAGGAAATAAATACTGCACAAGGTGCGGTCAGGAAATAAAATGGAAGGTGAATCCTGTAAAAGAGGATGCTAAAGCATTTTCGCCGGAAGAGTCCAAGGAAGATGTGACGGTAATCCCGTCAAATGAAACAGAAGAAGATGCTACCGTGATTCTGACAGATGAAACAGAAGAAGATGCGACAGTAATTCTGACGAATGAAACAGAAGAAGATGCTACCGTAATTTTGGCAGGTGAATCCAAAGAAGATGCAACAGAAGTTGTAAATGGTGTGGAGAATAGGCCGTTTTATTTTCAGATGCCTCAGGCGGAACCGGCAAGAGGAGGATTAAATAATCCGGTTTTTGCAGATGAATATATTGTCAATAAGCCTTCTGATAAGGGCAAAAATGTAATAATTGCACTTATGATTGGCTGTATTGTGGCACTGACTATCCTTTTGGGGGTATTATTATTTTTCATTAACTCCGGAAAGTCATCAGGAGAAGAGGGCGAGTCCGGTGGTGGAATACATTTGGGCGGAAGCGTATATGGTGTGCATCTATATGCTGCAGATGATGATTCTAATATATGCCTCGAAGGCGCTGAGATAGATATATATGAGGGTGAAGACTTTCAGAAGCAGTCTAAGGCTAAGGTTACATACGACGAAGAGGCAAAAACTTACGCCATTAAGAAGATTAAGGATGGTACATATCGCTTTGATATTAAGGTTGATGGATTCTGTGAATACATAGATGATATAGAAGTTTCAGATGAGGGTTCTGTGGATATATTTGTGACACCAAAACCAGTGGATGGCATGAATGTGTTCAGAGTGGACTGGAACGGTGAACACGATATCGATTTATGTATGTATAATCAGTCAGGTGATGAGTATGTGTCTGTTGGAAATGCTGTAGATGCTTATGCAGGGTGCATTAAGAAGGACAATGGCAGTAACAGCAGGTATGAATTGTTTTATCTTAGTAAGGAACTGTTAGCAACAGGTAACTGGACACTGTATGCGGTTGATTCGGCTGCTGTAGTTAGTGATGCAGTATCTACAATGGAGGCAGATGGTATTACCATTACACATTACGATTCGACAGGTGTAAAGGGCGAATATGTGGCAGATGCCGGCAATGATTCGCCAATCTGGTGTGTGGGTGAACTAACTCAGGATGGAAGCTTTAATTTAGTAAATGAATATCTTGGTGACTGTGGTGGGACGAATAAGTGGACCCAGTTAATAAAACTTGATTTTACAGGTAGATTTAAGGTGCAGATTGAAGAGCTGAACCGATATAGTGAGACGCTTAAATATTTTGATCCATCAGCTGACAATTATCAGACCGGGATAAGAAATGAAGAGCAGGCGTGGGATAAGACTGTTTTTTATGCCCTTGAGGAGCATCATCAGAGTGCAGGATACTATGACAAGAATTATTGTCTATTGAAAAAACTTCAGGTTAGAAACCAATTAACCGGAAACCTGGTAGATTATGATGCCTATATGAATCCGGATACCGGACTTCCCAATAAGATTGTCAGCATAGAGTATAAGGATGGCGGAATCGAAGTAATGGAATATTACTATGATAATGCCGGAAAGATTAATTTCATTTTCTATTATCTTACGGATAATTATGTATCAACCTATGCAACTGTGAATAAGCCGGGAAACAGGTTTCTCTTTGATGGAGACTGTATGACAACCTGGAGAATTATTGAGGGTGGTAATAAGGTTACAAATCTGTGTAGTAATAAGACTGAAGAGGCAAGACTTAAAGAGGGGTCGTGGAATAAGAGATCAATCTTTAGATATGATAAACTGGGAACGGATGAACGTCAGCTCTATGATGATATGGAAAAGCGAATGATTAATTTCGCTTACAACACTTATGATTTGGTTTGCAATAATGAGGGTGTTGGACAGATTATCGGTGTTGCATACAGAGATGAGTATTCGCCAATGGCCGGAGCGGTTGTTGAATTATATGATGAGAGTTTTGAAAATGTATTATATTCGACAACTACTGATTCAAACGGTGAGTATGTAATTCTTATACCATATATGGAATATACCTATAATGTAAGGGTATACTCTCTAAATGGTGACTCATCTTGTGATATTTATAAAATTGGAATGGATGAAAATTCATTTATCATATATGTGGATTCAGTGCTGTTCTTTAGTGATAATACCAGCAAGCAGGAGGTTCAGCTTTATATTGGTAACGCCTTCTACGGCTATGGAACCTCGGTCGGAGATGCGGATGTATATGTAAGAAGTGGAATAAATAATAGGGACGGAAGTGTTCTTGAAAGTCTCAAAACAAATGCGGAAGGATATGTTCAGATATTCCTGTTGCCGGGAATGTATACAGTTGAAGCAAGCAAATCCGGATTTGAAAGTATTTACTATACTATTATTTCTAATCCATATGAGAATAACTGGTATGAATATTATACTCCACCGACTCTTTCGGAGGGTGAATATGCAATAGTACTTTCGTGGGGAGAAACACCAAGTGATCTGGATTCGCATCTGTTTACAAGCGGAGGAACGGATTCACAGCACGTATGGTACCGGAATAAGAATGATAATTACAACAGCTTTTTGGATGTTGATGACACGTCGTCTTATGGTCCGGAGACTGTTACAATCAGGACATTTGATCCAAATAAGTATTATAAGTATTGTATTGTCGATTATACTAATTCAAGTATGGGCAATTATATTAGCACAGATATGTCATACTCAAATGCCACTGTTAATGTATATTCCAGTGGTGGTCATGTGGCTACCTACCATGTGCCGGTTAATAAGGAAGGCGTGGTATGGGAAGTATTTGAGATACGAAACGGAAAGCTTACACCTATTCAGAGATATTATACAGGTATGGAAGATTATAGCTGGTGGAATCATTAATCTGATGGCAATTGTAGTTTTGTGTTATAATCAAATTAATTTGTGTCTTGGGCAGGGGAATATTTCCTGCCTATGGCAAACTATTTAACTGAGAATGAGGTTGATATGAAAAGAAAAATTGAGGATAAAGTTCAGGAAATAATTGGGCTTATTCAGGAAGATTATGATGGCAACAAAGATATTGATAAAATAGGTGTATATGATAAACCGGATAAAGCAGCGGTTATTGAGATTGTTAAAAAACTTTTTCAAATAGTATATCCGGGGTATTTTATGGACAGATCGTATAAGGTCTATAGTGCGAAGAACTCACTTGCGGTACTTATGGAGGATGTATTTTACAGACTTAATCAGCAGATTGAGCTTGCACTTAGATTTGATGAAAGATTTGAGAATGCCAGCCGTACAGAGATTGAGGACGCGGCTGAGGATTTTACGGAAAAGTTTTTGGCTAAAATACCTCAGATAAGAGAGTATGTTGAGACCGATCTTGAAGCAGAGTTTGATGGTGATCCTGCGGCAGGAAGCAAGGTCGAGATTATACTTGCATATCCTGGACTTATGGCTTCTACAGTTAACAGACTTGCTCATGAATTGTATCTTTTGGGCATTCCGCTTATACCGAGACTTATGACAGAATATGCACATACCGAGACCGGTATTGATATCCATCCGGGAGCGACAATAGGCAAATACTTTTTTATTGACCACGGAACCGGTATTGTGGTTGGTGAGACTACAGTAATTGGTGAGCATGTAAAATTATATCAGGGTGTTACACTTGGAGCTCTGTCAACAAGGGGTGGACAAAGTCTTAAGAATAAGAGGCGTCATCCTACTATCGAGGATAATGTGGTAATATATTCGGGAGCTTCAATTCTTGGTGGAGATACCATTATCGGTCATGATAGTGTCATTGGCGGTAATGCATTTATCACCTCGTCAGTGCCGGCAGGAACACGTGTGAAGTAGTTGGAAAGCGGGGATTGAATAATGAAAGTATTGGCGATTTGCGGTCTTGGTGGCGCAGGAAGGGAAATACTTGATTTAGTAGAAAGAATAGACATATGGCCTACTGTTGTTTTTTGCGATAAATATGTTGAAGATGACAGCAGAGTGTTTATGGATAAAGAAGTATATACTTTCGAAGAACTTGCGGAAAAATATAATTCTGATGAGATTGAATTTACTATTTCAGTTGGTGATGTATATTTAAGGCAAAAAATATACAATCAGATTAAGGATAATGGGTACAGGCTTGCAACAATTGTGGCACCGAATGTGAGTATTCCAAAGACAACAAAGCTTGAGGAAGGGGTTATTGTAAGGGATAACTGTTATATTTCTGTTGATGTAATACTTGGTGCCAATTCGATGATCCAGTCTAATGCAGTAGTTGGGCACGATGTTAAGCTTGGAAGGCATTCGATAGTATCTTCGCAGTCTGTAATTGCCGGTGGAACTGAGATAGGTAATAATACATATCTTGCGCTTGGCAGCCTTGTAAAGGAACTTGTGAAGGTTGGAGACAACGTAATTGTATCAATGGGGACGGCAGTTAATAAGGATGTTGCCGATAATCTTGTTGTGAGAGGCAATCCGATGGAGATTGTATCTAAAAATTATCTTAAAAGTGCGTTTGCACTTAATATGAGAAAAAAGTAATATTTGTTTGAATATAGATATGTTTATGAGGATGCTGGTGTGAATAAGGTTCTTATTATTGCTGAGGCCGGTGTTAATCACAATGGCAGTGTTGAAATTGCCAAGAGGATGATTGATACAGCGCTGGAAGCAGGAGTTGATATTATTAAATTTCAGACGGGGTTGCCTAAAAATGTAATCTCAAGATTTGCCCCGAAGGCAGAGTACCAGATTGAGAATACGGGGAAGTCGGATGATACTCAGTTGGAAATGGCAAATGACTTTGCTATGAGATATGAGGACTTTGCTGAACTAAAAAGATATTGTGAAGAGGTGGGGATAGAGTTTCTTTCTACGCCATTTGATCTTGAGAGCACGGATTATCTTCATGAAATAGGAGTAAAGCTATGGAAGATTCCATCGGGTGAGGTGACTAATCTGCCATATCTTAGAAATATTGCTTCTTTTCATGAGCCGGTTATAATGTCAACAGGTATGTGTACGTTAGAAGAGGTAAGGGATGCGGTAAGAATTCTTGAGGAGAATGGTGCCGGAGATATTTCTCTTTTGCATTGCACGACAGATTATCCGGCAGCATATGAGGATGTGAACCTTAAAGCTATGCTTACGCTTGAAAAGGAATTCGGTGTTGCTGTAGGATATTCAGACCATACCAGGGGTATCGAGGTACCTATTGCAGCTGTTGCTATGGGAGCCACAATAATTGAGAAGCATTTTACATTGGATCGCAATATGGAAGGCCCTGATCATAAAGCAAGTTTGGAACCGGATGAACTTAAAGCGATGGTATGTGCTATCAGAAACGTGGAAAACTCTCTTGGAGACGGTATTAAGAATCCTAAAGAATCTGAAATTGCCAATATTACTGTTGCAAGAAAGAGTATAGTAGCAAAATGCCCTATTAAAAAGGGTGAAATATATACGGAAGAGAATCTTACAACAAAAAGGCCGGGCAATGGAATTTCGGCTATGTTGTGGGATGATGTACTTGGGAAAAGTGCAATTAGGGATTTTTGTGAAGACGAGCTGATAGAAATCTAATGGATAACTTGGCTTGCTTTGAGCCATGTATAGGCATAGTGTTATGTTGCTCCTATAGAAGGATTGGGATAAAAATTATGAAAACGATATGCGTTTTGACCGCAACACGAGCTGAATATGGACTGTTGCTTCCTGTCATAAGAGAGTTGAAAAAGTGCAAAAACGTGAATGTAAAGGTAGCTGTAACAGGTACTCATCTTTCACCTGAATTCGGTATGACAGTTAATGAGATTGAAAATGATGGGATAGAAATCGACCGAAAGATTGACATCCTGCTGGCGTCGGACTCTACCGCTGCTATCTCTAAAACAATGGGCATAGCGATGATAAGCTTTGCTGATTATTTTGCGGAGTCCAGACCGGATGCACTTCTTGTTCTTGGAGACAGATATGAGACACTTGCTGTATGTTGTGCGGCAATGAATGAGCGAATTCCGATTCTTCATATGTGTGGTGGTGAGACAACAGCGGGGGCTGTTGATGAGGCAGTACGTCATTCTATCAGTAAGATGAGCTATCTTCATTTTACTACAACCGAAGCATACAGAAGGCGTGTAATTCAGCTTGGAGAAGCGCCTGAACGAGTATTCTGGGTTGGCTCTACAGGTGTTGAGAATGCGCGGAATGTTAAGACGATAGATAAGGCACAGTTAGAGGAAGAAATTGGTATAGACCTTGGGGAAGAGTTTGCAGTTGCGACTTTTCATCCGGTGACATTAGAAAACAATACAGCAAAACAACAGATTGAAGAACTTTTGGCAGCTATTAAAAAGTATCCTGATATCAAATTCCTTTTCACGGGGGCAAATGCAGATGTCGATGGAAGACTTATAAATGCCAGACTTGTGGAGGCTGCAAATGAAAATGACAATGTTGAATTTGTAAACTCTCTTGGACTTAGAAGATATATGAGCGCAGTAAAGTGTGCAAGCTTTGTAATAGGTAATTCATCCAGTGGCGTTGGTGAGGTGCCGGCGCTTGGAATTCCCACGGTAAATATTGGGGATAGGCAAAAGGGACGAATCATGGCTGATTCAGTTATCTGCTGTGAACCTAATACAGAGTCTATAGTCGGAGCAATTGATAAAGCCAGAAGTGTAGAATTTAAGGCTGGAATTGATGCGCAAAATAATCCTTATGGAAAAGGCAACACATCTTCTGAGATTGCGAGAATAATTGATGAATTTGCTTCGCATGATGACACAGAGATTAAAAAGAAATTCTATGATGTGGAATTTTGAATTTATAAAATAGGCAATAATTATAAAGGAGAATATATATATGAAACTTGGAATCGTAGGACTTCCTAATGTCGGAAAATCTACATTATTTAATTCACTTACTAAAGCCGGAGCGCTTGCTGCAAATTATCCATTTGCGACAATTGATCCTAATGTAGGTGTGGTTCAGGTACCGGATGAAAGAATAGAGAAGCTGGGTGAACTGTATAATACTAAAAAAGTGACGCATGCGGTTATTGACTTCGTTGATATAGCAGGTCTTGTGAAGGGTGCATCAAAGGGTGAAGGTCTTGGCAATCAGTTCCTGGCTAATATTCGCGAGGTAGATGCAATTGTTCACGTGGTAAGATGCTTTGAGGATACCAATGTTGTTCATGTTGATGGAAATGTTAGTCCTGCAAGAGATATTGAGACTATTAACTTTGAGCTTATTTTTTCGGATATTGAAATTCTTGACAGAAGAATTGCTAAAATATCAAAGCAGGCCAGAATGGATAAGACGCTTGCCAGAGAACTTGAACTTGTAGAAGCAATCAAGGCCCATCTTGAGGCAGGGAAAATGGCTCGTACCTTTGAAGTGCCTGAGGATGAGGATTCGATTATCTGGTTTGATTCATATAATCTTTTAACAGCTAAACCAACAATTTATGCAGCGAATGTTGCAGAGGATGATTTGGCAGATGATGGTGAATCCAATGTTCATGTTGCAGCAGTAAGAAAAATGGCAGCTGAAGAGGGTTCAGAGGTGTTTGTTGTATCTGCAAGACTTGAGGAAGAACTTTCTGAACTTGATGATGAAGAGAAGGCAATGTTCCTTGCAGATCTGGGTGTAGAATCATCAGGTCTTGATAAGCTTGTATCAGCAAGCTATAAGCTTTTAAATCTTATGAGTTTTCTGACGGCAGGAGAGGATGAGTGCCGTGCCTGGACTATAAAGGTTGGAACCAAGGCGCCTCAGGCAGCAGGTAAGATTCATACTGATTTTGAGAGAGGCTTTATTAAGGCGGAGGTTGTTAATTATAAGAATCTTCTTGAGCTTGGTTCACTTGCAGCAGCGAGAGAAAAAGGACTTGTTGGTATGGAAGGCAAGGACTATGTTGTTCAGGATGGAGATGTAATTCTCTTTAGATTTAATGTGTAAACTTTAGTTTGCCATAGTTGTCTTGTGGTGGAGATGCTGCCTTGTAGGAGAACTTTGAGGAAGGATAGGATGAGAAGTCTTGAAGAAATTAGAGCTAAGTTCGCGAATGACATATTTGCAACTGAAGCTACCGGAATAGTAATTGAAGAAGCAAGAGAAGGATATTGTAAATGTTCGCTATCTCTTGACAGGAGACATTATAATGCGGTCAAGCAAGTGATGGGTGGAGCGCTCGCTACGCTTATTGACTTTTCGTTTGCGGTAGCAGCCAACTGTGAGGATCATTTGACAGTCACATCGACTTGTCAGATTAATTATTTATCACCTGTTAAAGGTGATATGGTTTTTGCAGTGGCAGAGGTAGTGAAGGACGGCAAGAGATCCTGTTACTATGAGGTTACTATATCAGATGTAGATAAGACAGTAGCCAGAGCAACGGTTTCCGGAATGCATTTATAGATGGCAGTGCCGGCAGGGGAGGCATTAGAGTAAGAGAGTGATAGTATCAGCAATGTATTTGTAACTGATATTGAATAGAGAATAGTACATTAGTGGACCGATTCGAAGTGAATCGGTCTTTTTTTTGTTATGGCAACGAGCCAAGTGGACATCATGCATGCATGGATGGACATTTGGCGACTGCTAATCAGCGGATAAAACTCGCGAAGCGTGTTTTATCGCGGTTATGGCGACGAGGAAGATGGAGTGCATGCTTGCATGCAATGACATCTGACGACCGCTAATAAATCCTGTTATGCGCCAGAGTATTTTCCTTTGCACCATAGTATATTTACTCATTGTGACACGAATAAACTATCATTTTTGATGAAAAATCCACCACCACAAGATATAGTTGCTATTTTCTACCACTTTTCCCCCACTTTTGATAAAAATGAGCAAAATACGTCTCGAAATTGTAAGAATTCAACAAACTTTCGACAAAAATATTGTAAAAAAGTCACATAGAAAAGAGAAGCGACCACTATATATTGTGGTTGCGGTTAAAAATGACCACAAGTTACTAGCGGAATGCTCGGAAACCTTGAAAAATCAAGGTTTTTGGGCATTTTTTGTGCCTAAAAACGCTTGCAAAATACTACAAAAAACAGTATAATGTGGTTAAAAGTGGTTGAAAGTGGTCACTAAGTGGTAGAAAGTGGTGGATATGTAGGATAACTCGGTGGATAACTTCCGGAAAAACGGAAAAAACCACAGAAAGAGTTGCAATCGTATTCAGAAGAGAGTGGTTGTTATGTTCATGGGTGAATATAACCATTCAATTGATCCTAAGGGACGAGTAATTGTCCCGGCCAAGTTCAGAGAACAGCTCGGCGAAGAGTTTGTGGTAACTAAAGGACTTGATGGATGCTTGTTTGTTTATGACAAGACTGAATGGTCAGCGTTTGAAGAAAAACTGAAAACATTGCCTATAACCAACAAAGATGCACGAAGCTTCGTGAGATTCTTTTTGGCAGGAGCAACCACGGTAGAGGTTGATAAGCAGGGTAGAATACTTCTTCCCGGAGTGCTTAGAGAGTTCGCTGAATTGACAAAGGATGTTGTTCTTATAGGCGTGGCGAGCAGAGTAGAAATATGGAGCAAGGAACGTTGGGATGGTACAGCGAACTTTGATGATATGGAAGATATAGCAGAACATATGGCTGAGCTTGGTCTTAGCATATAATTTGCAGACAGACGTAACGGAGCATAGATTCGATGGAATTTGAACATAAATCGGTGCTGTTGAATGAGACGATTGAGGGCTTGAATATAAAACCGGATGGCATATATGTAGACGGAACACTCGGTGGCGCCGGTCATTCTTCGCAGATACTGGGGAGATTGAGCGATAAAGGCAGACTGATAGGGATTGATCAGGATGAGGATGCGATAAGAACGGCCACTGAGAGGATAGGAAGTGCCGGTCAGGTAACCATAGTTAGAAGTAATTATGTGCGGATGCCACAGGTTCTTGATGAACTCGGTATTGATAAGGTTGATGGCATATTGCTCGACCTGGGAGTTTCATCATATCAGTTAGATGCTGAAGAACGAGGCTTTTCTTATAGATATGATGCGCCACTCGATATGAGGATGGACAGACGTCAGACACTGACAGCCAAAGAAATCGTTAATGAATATACAGAGCGTGAGTTGTTTAAGATTATCAAAGATTATGGAGAAGAACAGTTCGCGCAGAATATTGCAAAGCATATTGTTGCATACAGACAGAACAAGGAGATTGAAACGACATTTGAATTGAATGAAATTATAAAAATGTCGATTCCTGCAAAAAAGAGGCAGAATGGTCATCCTTCGAAGAAAACCTTTCAGGCAATAAGGATTGAGTGCAACAGAGAACTCGAAGTGCTTAGGGAATCTCTTGATAACATGATTGATTTGCTGGGTGATGAAGGAAGACTTGCAATAATCACATTCCATTCGTTAGAGGACAGGATGGTAAAAACAGCTTTTAGAAATGCTGAGAATCCATGCACATGTCCGCCGGAGTTTCCGATGTGTGTGTGCGGGAAAAAGAGCAAGGGGAAAGTGATAACGAGAAAACCAATAATTCCCAGTGATGAGGAAATGGAAGAGAACAGCCGTTCAAAGAGCTCTAAATTGAGAATATTTGAAAAACATATATAAAGGGTAGAGATTAAAATGAGTAACAACCAGACAAGAAGCAATATGAGAAGTTCACAGAGAAACTATTATGTACAGGGAAATGTAGTTAGAAAAGCAGCTCCTGTAAGAAGAAATGAAGCGCAGATTCGAAGAGTTGAACATGCTGCAAGAAAAAATCGTGATAAAGCACGTTACATGAATCTCGGATATGTGGTATTCTTAACTGCAGCAGTACTTTTAGTTGCGGTAACACTTTTAGGATACCTTAAGATGCAGTCAGAGCTTACAACAAGCATTAAGACTGTAGCTTCACTTGAGAGAGAACTTAATGATATTAAATTGTCAAATGATGAAAATCTTGACAGAATTAACAGCTCAATCAATCTTGAGAATATCAAAAAGATTGCAGTAGAAGAACTTGGAATGACATATGCTAAAGAGGGTCAGGTTGTAGTTATAGAGAGCGCAGGAAGCGATTATGTAAGACAGCTTAAATCTCTTCAGTAAGCTTAGGAGTATTTAACGTGAATTTTTTCGAATATCTAATCGATAGTCACAAGCCTGTAATTAGACCGTTTAATAGGAAGATGCAAGAGAAGCTGGTAGTACTTTATGTTTTGGTATTACTGGCTTTTGCTGGGTTAGTGCTAAGATTGTTTTTTGTAACTAAATATAGTGGGGAGACCTATAAGAAACAGGTGCTTAGTCAGCAGCAGTATACAAGTATAAATATCCCTTTTAAAAGAGGCGATATTTTTGATGCCAACAACAATAAACTGGCGACGAGTGAGAAGGTTTATAATCTTATAATTGACAGTAACCAGTTTTGGGATAAAGATGAAAAAATTGATCAGGAATTGCTTGATGGTACAATGACAGCGCTTAAAACATGTTTTCCTGAATTTAATGAAGATGAAGTCAGGAAATATGTTGCTGATAATAAAAATTCTAAGTATTTGGTTACGCTCAAACAGCTTAGCTATGATTCTGTTACAACGTTTTTGGATATGCAGAAAGATAAAGAGGCAAATCCAAATATAACAGGAGTATGGTTTGAGGAAGAATATAAAAGAATATATCCCAATAATGACCTTGCTTGTGATATCGTTGGCTTTACCGGTAAGGATAATAAGGGATCTTATGGTCTTGAACAATACTATAACGATACTCTTAATGGTGTTAATGGTCGAGAGTATGGTTATCTTAATGATGATAAGACATTGGAGAGAACAACTATCTCTCCGACAGATGGATATAATCTGGTTACCACTATAGATGGTAATATTCAGCAGATTGTCGAAAAGTATCTCTACAAATTCAATGAAGAACATAAAGATGCGGCAAGAACCGGTAATGGCGCAAGAAACGTTGGCTGTATCATAATGGAGGTTAATAGTGGTGAGATTCTTGCCATGGCTAATTATCCTAATTTTGATCTAAATAATCCAAGGGATATAGACAGACTTGTAGGTACGCCGTTTGTTAATGAAAAGGGCAATGTCGATTATGAAGCAGAAGTAATTACAGAAGAAAATAAGAATGAGCTTCTTGGTAATGACGATGCGGTATATCAGAATCTGAATTATCTTTGGAAGAATTTTTGTATTAGTAATACTTATGAGCCGGGTTCGGTAGCAAAGCCATTTACTGTTGCGGCCGGAATTGAATCAGGCAGAATGACGGGTAATGAGTATTATACCTGTAATGGTCAGCTTCATGTAGGTGATCATGATATAAAGTGTCATAATTATAAAATGGGTGGTGATGGCACACTTTCAGTACAGGAATCAATAGAGCAGTCTTGTAATGTGGCCTTGATGCTTATGGGAAAACAGATAGGTAAAACAACCTTCCTAGAGTATCAGGACAAGTTTAATTTTGGTTTGAAAACCAATATTGATTTATATGGTGAGTCAAGAACAAATACTCTTGTGTTTAATAAAACAAACATGGGTGATACGGAGCTTGCAACATCTACATTTGGACAGGGATATAATGTTACGATGATTCAGACCATTGCAGCTTTTTCATCTTTGGTAAATGGTGGATATTATTATGAACCACATGTAGTAAAACAGATAACTGCTTCGGATGGTTCGGTAGTTGAAAAGATAAGTCCACGTGTATTAAAGCAGACAGTATCCGCTTCAACATCGGCAAAAATCATAGAATATTGTAACGGCGTTGTTGTAAATGGTACAGGTAAGACGGCAAGACCTGCCGGATATGCAATTGGTGGTAAGACAGGAACAGCAGAGACTATTCCGAGAGATAAGATAAATTATGTTGTTTCATTCATGGGATATGCACCTGCTGACAATCCGCAGATAGCAATTTATGTAGTAGTTGACAGACCTAATGCGGTCTTCCAGGATGATGCAAAGTATGCAACACGAATTGTAAGAAACATTCTTACGGAAGTACTTCCATATATGAATATTTATATGACAGAAGAACTTAGTGAAAAGGAACAGGCAGAGCTCGCGGAACTCAATATTACAATCAAGAATAGAGACCTTGAGGAAGAAGAAGAGACAGAAACCGGAGACGAGAATGAAGAAAAGGATGATGTCATAGATGCAAATGGCGGAGATATAACTTCTTCAACAACAGTAACGGACGCCGAAATGAACTCTGATGATGTTGACACAGCACCGCTTACGGGAGCTATACTTGACACAAAGACAGGAGAACCTATCAAAGAGGATGACGAAAATGACCCGCAATAAGAATGAAAAGCAAAAAGGGTATATAGATTATACTTTGATTTTTATATTGATATTGTTGCTTGGATTTGGACTTATTATGGTATATTCAACCAGTTCCTACAGCGCATCCATATCAGCACTGTCAAAGAATGATCCTAATTTCTATTTAAGAAAGCAGGCAACAGCTACCCTGTTTGGCTTTGGAGGAATGGCATTGATGGCTATTATTCCATATCATACATGGGAAAGATATGGTCTTGTTGCTTATGTAGCAGCTCTTATTCTGGTGGTACTTGTACTTACGCCACTTGGAATTGAGCTTAATGGTGCCAGAAGATGGCTTAACCTTGGTATGTCGGTTCAGCCGGCGGAGATTGCCAAGCTTGCGATGATCCTTTTTCTTGCAGCCTTTGTTAACAGATTGGGCACAGGTATTCGGACCAGACGTGGATTCTGGTTTGTCCTTTTTTCACCAATGATAATGTGTCTGGCTGTTTGGAGAATTACAGATAACTTAAGTTCAGCAATCATTATTTTTGGTATTGCATTCCTGATGCTTTTTGTTGCAAGTCCGGAGTATAAGAAATTTGTTGTTTTTTCGGGAGTTGTTGCAGGAATCACTGCTGTGCTTGTATTTATGATAGTAAAGATGTCAGAGTCTTCGGCTTTTGGTTTTAGAGGTGCGCGAATAAGGGCATGGCTTAATCCTGAAGCATATTCTACAGATACCGGATATCAAACACTTCAGGCTTTATATGCTATTGGATCAGGTGGTATCTTTGGAAATGGATTGGGGCAGAGTACCCAGAAACTTGGATTTATTCCTGAAGCCCAGAATGATATGATATTTTCAATTATATGTGAGGAACTCGGAGTATTTGGCGGCATATGTGTGTTGTCATTATTTGTACTTCTTTTATGGCGACTGTTGGTAATTGCCAATAATGCTCCGGACCTATATGGTGGTTTGCTGGTAGTTGGTGTCATGGGACATATAGCGATTCAGGTTATTCTTAATGTTGCCGTTGTTACCAATATGATTCCGAATACCGGTATTTCGCTTCCGTTTATCAGTTACGGAGGGTCCTCGGTCCTTTTCCTTATGATGGAAATGGGGTTGGTTTTCAGTGTTTCCAGAAAAATTGTTTTTAAGGATGATAACTAAAATAAATGTCTGCTGATAAGAAGAATGAGACAACTTCATCAGGTAAAAAGAGTGCAACACCTACTAAAAAAAATCTTTCGTCACAGGCTAAAAAGGTAGCATCTCCAAATAAAAAGGTGATGGCTTCTGATAAAAAAAATTCAGCCTCGGTTAAGAAGGCAGTTTCTGCAGAAAAGAAGGTGACAACCTCGGTTAAAACGACAACTTCTTCGAAAACTAAGGGTGGAAGTGTTTCTAAAAAGGGGAGAGGCAATTCACAAAAATATAGTGGGATGCCTAAATCCGCAACAGTTCTGGCTGTTGAGCGCCAGAAAAAAATAGAGAAGATTTCACCTCTTGGACAGATTACTGCGGAACTTCCGGTACTGGGGAGAGCACTTGATGCGCCGGTTAAAGGACCAAGACTCAAGATTCGCATGCCTCAATTAAGTGAGATGGATTTTGAGTTTAATCCTCGTAAGCATATGCGCTTATGGATTGCACTTGGGATTTTGATTTTACTGCTGTTTGCGGGTCTTTTTGTTATCAGTAAATATACGGTTGATACAGTAATAGTTGAAGGAAATGTACATTATACCAATGATGAGATATATAATTTTGTTATTGGAGATAAGAAGATTGGTACCAATTCAATCTATCTTTCGATGAAATACAAGAATAAAGAAATAGTGGATATTCCTTTCATTCAGACAATGAGTGTTAAGATTGTTGATTCCAAAACTATAAAGATTACTGTCTATGAGAAGGCATTAGCAGGATATATTGAATATTTGGACAGATATTTCTATTTTGACAAAGATGGTACGGTAATTGAGTCTACAAATATCAAGACTACAGGTATTCCCCAGGTATTGGGGCTTGATTTTGACCATGTTGTTATGTATGAGAAGCTTCCGCTTGAAAATGAGGAAATATTTGGTCAGATTCTTGAAATGACACAGCTTCTTACAAAATATGAGATTGAAATGGATAAAATATATTTTGATAAGAAATATAACATGACACTTTATTTTGGGGATGCCCGAATCAGAGTGGGTAATTTTGATTATATTGATGAAAAAATAATAAAGCTCAAGTCTATTTTGCCTGAACTTGAGGGGAAATCGGGCGTGCTAAGGCTGGATAATTATAAAGGCGCTGATGATATTGTGACTTTTGAGATGGATTCATAATAAATTGGTGCTTACAGAACTGAAATAATGTTACATTTTTGTAAAAAAGGCATTGATTAAATGGCGAAATAATTATATTATAGAGTGTGTGTATTTTTAGGATAAGGAGGGTAGTCCTTTGATTTTAGTTGAGAATAATGAAGCAGAAAACGGCGCAAGAATTCTTGTAGTTGGCGTAGGCGGTGCCGGTAATAATGCTGTTAACAGAATGATAGAAGAGGATATCACCGGTGTTGATTTCATCGGTGTTAATACAGATAAGCAGTGGCTTCAGAGATGTAAGGCTCCTAATCTTTTACAGATTGGCGAGAAGCTTACAAAGGGACTTGGTGCGGGAGCTAAGCCGGAAATCGGTGAGAAGGCTGCAGAGGAAAGTTACGAGGAACTTGCAGAAGCACTTCAGTCATACAACATGGTATTTGTTACATGTGGTATGGGTGGTGGTACAGGTACAGGTGCTGCTCCGGTTGTAGCTAAGATTGCTAAGGATATGGGAATCCTTACAGTTGGTGTTGTTACCAAGCCATTCAATTTTGAAGCAAAGACTCGTATGGAGAATGCATTAGGTGGTATTGAAAAGTTACGTGACAGTGTTGATACACTTATTGTAATTCCTAACCAGAAGATTCTTGAGATAGTAGATCGTCGCACTACAATGCCTGAGGCTTTCAAGAAGGCTGATGAGGTTCTTCAGCAGGCAGTTCAGGGTATTACAGACTTGATTAATGTTCCTTCAATTATTAATCTTGATTTTGCAGATGTTCAGACTGTAATGCGTGATAAGGGTATCGCTCATATTGGTATTGGTACCGGTAAGGGTGATGAAAAGGCTAAGGATGCTATCCAGCAGGCAGTTGAGTCACCACTTCTTGAGACAACAATTAAGGGAGCTACAGATGTTATCCTTAATGTTACAGGTGATATATCAATGTTTGATGCAGATGATGCTGCTAATTATATTATGGATACAACAGGTGAAGATATTAATCTTATCTTTGGTGCAATGTATGACGATTCAGAGGCAGACTTCTGTAAGGTTACTGTAATCGCTACAGGTCTTGATGAAGTTAAGACTAATATGATAAGTGGCAGAGGCGGAATGATGGGACGTCCAACACTTACAAGTAGACCGGGTGCTTCAGGTATTTCAAGACCTCAGACATCAGGAGCACCTACCAGACCGGTTAATCCTGCAGTTCCAAAGCCACAGGCAGGTGCAGGTACAGCACCTCAGGCTCCTTCACAGCCGGTGAGACGTGAATTTGGTCAGAGACCTGTTGATATTAAGAGTAAGGTTGATTCACAGGATCTTCAGATACCTTCATTCTTAACAAAGAAGTAGGTTTTGGATTATAAAGATTGTAATATGAAAGGGTTGTCCTAAAGTGGATGACCCTTTTTATAGTTATAAATAAGTGAGGTAGTATGTTTACAAATTTTAAGGTTAAGTCAATTAGAAAAAACTGGGCAAAAAGTGATGCAAAGCGTGATTTTGGATTGGTAACTCCGGATGAGATAAAAAGATATGATAATATTTCATATGGTCCTTATGGGAATGACAATCTTCTTGATATATATATTAGGAAGGATGCTACAGGCTTGCAGCCTGCAATAGTGAATGTGCACGGTGGTGCTTGGGTATATGGCAGCAAAGAGGTGTATCAGTTTTACTGTATGCAACTGGCACTGTCGGGATTTGCTGTAGTGAATATTAATTATCGTCTTGCACCTGAAAATGTTTTTCCGGCTGCCATTATTGATATTAACACTGTGATGGAGTTCATTGAAGAGCATGGTTGTGAATATAATATAGACAAGGACAGAATTGTAATGGTAGGAGATTCTGCCGGTGGTCAGTTAGTTAGTCATTATGCTACTTATGCAACAAATTCTGAGTTTGCTAAAATGCTTAAGCTTAGTATTCCGAATATTACAATCAGGGCGCTTGGCTTGAATTGCGGAATTTATGATAGTAAAGAAATGGCTATGGGGAAAAAAGAAGATATGTTTTTAGCCTATCTTGGTAAGGGTAAGCATATTAGAGATGAGAAGTTTCTAGGTATGGTTGACACGATAGGTAATATCACTGCTAAGTTTCCGCCATCCTTTGTTATGAGCGCGCAAGAGGACTTCTTATTATCAAAGGCAGAACCCATGTATCAAAAACTTCAGAGTATGGGGGTTCAGTCTGTCGTTAAAATATACGGTGAAAAAGGTAATAAGGAAATAGGTCATGTATTCCATGTTAATATTAAGCTCGATGAAGCAACAAGATGTAATAATGATGAGATAGAATTTTTTAAAAAATATGTATAAGCTATGATATCTAAGAGATCGGTTTTGTATCGATCTCTTTTTTGTTATAGCAACGAGCCAAGTGGACATCATGCTTGCATGGATGGACATTTGGCGACTGCTAATCAGCGGATAAAACTCGCGAAGCGTGTTTTATCGCGGTTATGGCAA
>JAGHUN010000047.1 GCA_018064805.1 Candidatus Colinaster scatohippi | reverse complement strand
TTCTTACGAAGCTCAGGAATACCAAATACCTTACACATATCTTCAAAAGTGCACTCTGGATACTCATACTTAATCCACATAGCCTTAGCAGCATCGATAGGTGAACCACCACCCATAGCAATAATCCAGTCAGGCTGGAACTCAAGCATCTTGTCTGCGCCCTTCATTACTGTCTCAACAGATGGATCCGGCTCGATACCATCAATAATATCAACTTCCATTCCTGCTTCCTTAAGATAATCAACTGCTCTGTCAAGGAAACCGAATCTCTTCATTGAACCACCACCTACACAGATGATAGCCTTCTTACCCTTGAAATCCTTAAGTGCTTCAAGAGCTCCCTTACCATGATACAAATCTCTTGGTAATGTAAATCTTGCCATTTGTAAAATCCTCCTTACAATCACATAAAGGTCTTTTTACGTAGCAATCCGTAACCACCCGCCACCTTTGACCTTCTACACATATAAACTATTATCATTATATATCAGCAAACGTGTTCTGACAATTTTTTAACAATAGAAAAAACTACCAATTTTCAAGGCTTCTTTATATGCATTTTGAATATTAATATTCACTTGATATAATATATTCATTACTTATTAATTTATATTGCGGTTTTTTTATTAATTGATATATGAATATCGAGGTATCTTATGACTGAATTTATCAGAAAAAGCGACTCCGTGTCAAAACTTATGTCAACCAAACACGATAATGGGGTTGTTTTACTTGAATATCCACTGCTAAACGCAACCGGGGTTGTATCTCATTGCTTTTCAACGCGATTAGGTGGAATCAGCAAAGGAATATATTCCTCCATGAATCTAAGCTATAGCCGTGGCGATAATCCGGAAGCCGTTACTTCTAACTTCCGCCTCCTTGCAGATGCTAAGGGGTGGGATATCAATAATATGGTTTTTTCGGATCAAACTCACACAACTAATATTAAAAAGGTAACTATCGAGGATGCCGGTAAGGGAATTGTGCGCAATCGTGACTATACGGATATTGATGGACTTATTACTAATGTTCCGGGACTTATTCTCTCAACCTTCTATGCAGACTGTGTTCCTCTATACTTTGTGGATCCGGTTAATAAGGCTATTGGTCTGTCACATTCCGGCTGGAAGGGTACAGTTGGCAGAATCGGTAAAGCTACGATTGATGCCATGGCAAGTGAATACGGAACCGTTCCTTCCAACCTTGTATGTGCAATTGGCCCATCCATCTGTCAGGATTGCTACGAAGTCAGCCTTGATGTGGCAGAAGCCTTTATGAAGGAATTCCCCAATAACATTAATGACATTATCTACGAAAAAGAACCTGTTAACGGTGAGCGTAAGTTCCAGCTTAATCTATGGAAGGCTTGTGAAACTGTTATGGTGGACGCAGGTGTTAAACGGGAAAATATAGCTGTTACGGATATTTGTACCTGCTGTAATCCGGAACTGCTTTTCTCACACAGAGCCAGTCATGGAAAGAGAGGCAATCTCGGTGCTTTTCTGTGCTTAAATTAATTTGGTTTACATAACATTCGGCATTGCTCTACTTTGCTGCTTATGCGGCTTCTAAAAGCAAGCTAACATAACAATCACAAGGTGCGACTATGGACAAACAGACTATTATCAATAAATTTAATGAATATACTTCCTTTTACGATTTAGCCAATCCTAAGATTAGACTGAAATATGAGCACACCTTCAGAGTCGCTGACATTTCACAACAGATAGCAGCCTCAATTTCCGGACTTTCTTCGGATGATATTGAATTAGCGTGGCTAATTGGTGTGCTTCACGATATAGGCCGCTTTGAACAGGTGACCCGGTTTGGTACCTTTGCAGATAAGGAATCTGTAGACCATGCTTCTTTTGGTGCAGATTTGCTCTTTAACCCTGATAAAAAGGATCTCCGTTTGCAGTTTGATATACCGGATACGGCTTTAGTTGAAACAGCAATCAGAAACCACAGTAGATTTAAGCTACCATCAGATTTATCAGAACGGGAGCTTCTTTTTTGCAATATTATCAGAGATGCCGATAAATTGGATATTATAAGGGTAAATGTGGAATTTACAATAGAAGAAATATATAACGTAACAGAGCAGGAGCTTATCGATTCAGATATTTCCAAGCAGGCTATGGATGCCCTTATGGCAGGACATGCTGTCGAAAGAAATTATCCTATGACCCCTATGGATAAGGTCGTAGCCCATGCTTCTATGATGCAGGAGCTCGTTTTCCCATTAAGTCGCGAAATATTAAAAAAGCAGGGATATCTGGATATTCTGCTTGATAAGCATCCATCCAAACCAGAAACCGCAGAAAAGCTTGAGTTGGTCAAAAAGCACATTTTTAACTTCCTGCAACAATAGTTTGCTTAGATTCTTTTGATTATTTCATCGTACTGCACATACATCTTCTGAACTTCATTTTCCAGGAGATAATAGTGCATAATATATGGCACAAGCAGAACAAGAAGTATAAGCGTCAGAGCAAGCATAGGAAAATATGACGCTACTATTACTACAAAAACTGATCCAAATGTAAGTAAAGCAAATGTAAGAGTAACCAACAAATGTATCAGCCTCTCATGCTGAAAAAAACCTATTTGGATTAGATGCTCTTCCAATAACCTGTTCCAGTCCTCAACTACTATTTTTCCTGACAAGCAGTCATCAATTCTATATCTGTAATTTAGAATTCTTTTCTTCATCTCAAGCACCACCTATGCCTTACTAATATCTTACTGTAGCATTGAGTTTGCCTTTACGGCTAACTCCGCCAACACCAATATATTCAAATCTTCCAAATCCCCTGACCGTTATATTATCGCCGTTTTTTAATAAATAACTACTGTTTTCATTAAGCCTTCCATTTACAAATACTTTTCTTTCCGTAAAAAGCAACGCACACTGACTTCTTGACATATTGCACACCTTGGCAATTACACCGTCTATTCTTTCAGATTGTATCTGTATTACATGATCCGATTTTTCTGACTTATTAAACTCCGGTACTTTTTCCGTTATTGTACACATCACAGAAGTATGTTTGATGCGACTCAGGCTGTCACATATATACTCAGCTATATTATCCAGACAGAATACATATGCCTCTTTACCAATCAGGTAGATATCTCCCAGGACACTTCTTTCAATTCCAAGATTCATAAGTGAACCAAGTATATCTCTATGCGTCAGATTATCTGAGAATTTCTCCATCAGAGGCTTTATGCATAAAAGCTTAATCGGAAATTCTTCCTCATAACCCAGTTGCTCCTCACTTCCAAAGCGAAGAACAACTCTCTCGCAGATCTCACTACCACCCCAAAGGGTCGCTTTTACATAATTAAGCTCCCTCTCAATAGAGTAATATACACCGGCATCTGCAAGACTTAAGAAATCCGAAAAAGTATACATATTATTTTTATAGCATCTATCCGCTAAATCTCTTATTCTGTTTTGTAAAATCTCATCTTCCTTATTCATTACCAGTGCCCTATTTATTTACTTATGTAGCTCTTATTGTTATTCTTTTTCGTATTTTATCACAATTATAGTATAATAACTGACAGGTTATTAAATATTACCAATTAATTATTGAGGACTCAGACAAATGGAATTATATCAGGCTCCTTTAGAGGGAATATCAGGTTATATATATAGAAAAGCAATCCATAAATATTTTGGTGGTATAGATAAATACTTTGCACCATTTATCAGCCCTTACGAAAAAAGAATCATTACCGACAGAGAACGTAATCAGCTATGTCCCGAACACAATGAAGGATATCTCCTCGTTCCACAGATTCTTACGATGGATGCAAACGGCTTTCTTGAATTAACAGGATGGCTCAATGAACATTATGGGTACGAAGAGTTTAATCTCAATTTCGGTTGTCCTTCAGGCACAGTTGTTTCCAAGGGGCGAGGTGCAGGCGCACTAGGCAATTTAATGAAGCTGGATGAATTTCTGGATAGAATTTTTTCTGTAAGTCCTTATAGAATTTCAATAAAGACAAGGCTTGGTTTACATAATCCCGAAGAGTTTGATGAAATATTAGACATCTATAATAAATATCCTATTTCAGAACTGATAATACATCCACGTGTCCGTGCTGAATTATACAAGGGTGTTCCTCACTATGATATCTATAAAGCAGCCAACGAAAAAAGTAACTCTTTGACCGTATACAATGGCAATATTACATCTCTCGACAGTTTACATAATATTGAAGGTGTATTAGACTCCACTAATGCCGTAATGATTGGCCGTGGAATGCTTTCAAATCCTTCTCTATTTAGAGAAATAAAGGGGGGAGCTTCTGCTAATGCAGACGAATTATGTTCTTTTATAGACGAAATACGGGATGATTATATGCGAGACTTCTCGGGCGAGATACCCGTTCTGCATAAAATGAAAGAGATATGGTCCTATATGGGACCATATCTTGTTGATAAATATAATATAGACGAAAGGCTTTCCAAAAAAATAATCAAGGCAAAACATCTTAGCGAATATAATATTTGCAAAAATGAATTATTTAGAGCAGTGAAATAATTCACTATGGGCACTTTCTACAATACAAGAGAAAAGCATATGTTTACATATACATTTTAGCCAGCTCCATATAATGGATGGCACTTTGAGAAATCTTGACTTCCTCATCTGAAGTAACAGATCTTAACACTCTTCCGGGTGAACCTATAACAATCGACCCTTCAGGTATAACTGTTCTCTCAGTAATTAATGCACCTGCTCCGATAATACAATTTTTCCCTATTACCGAACCATTCATTATTATTGAACCCATACCAATGATGCAATTATCTTCAATTGTACAACCATGAACAATTGCGCTGTGACCAATTGTGACATTGCTTCCTATTTTCAGAATATCATCCTTATCAACATGCAATACTGCATTATCCTGAATATTTGTACCTTTACCTATAATGATATTATGATTATCGGCTCTTACAACTGCGTTATACCATATACTGCTGTTATTACCAATTTCCACATCACCGACTATCTTCGCCCCATCAGCGATAAATATTGAGGAATCATATTTTTTATTATTCATTGTTATTACCTATCCTATACATACACTTTATTTTTCCATTCTCGCGCTTATTACACACTCACCATTATTAATAAATACTTCCAGTCCTATTCCATCGCGATATATCCATATATTGTGAAGATTACAGCAATACTCGATATCGCCCTCTGTCGTACCGGTAACTATCACCTTTTTACCCGAATCAATATCAGGCAGAACAGTCACATTTTCATCTTCACTGACTCTTAGCCCATCCGCCTCACGAATAGGTTTAGCTAAGATATGGTCGCCAGATAATTCCAGTTCCCGTGGAAGAGATAATGCCCCTGCATATATATCATCTTTTCCGGGCTTTAACTTCCAATCATAGAACCAACCAATCATAATTCTACGCCCATCTTCAGCCATAAAGGTCTGCGGAGCATAAAATTGCGGTCCCATCTCCGGACTCACTCTGTATTCTTCATAAAATATTTGCCCGTCAAATGTGCCAATAACAAACTGTGTGGCACTCATACTACAGCCGATTTTTGAATACATAAGCACATATTTGTCATCAAGAAAAAATAAATCGGGACATTCTATTGTATCTGTATAGGCCGTATCTTCAAAAAGGACTCCCGAATATTCCCAATTAAGTAAGTCATCGGAATAATATAATAGTACTCTTCCAAATTGTTTTCCTTTGGATCCTACTACCATAAGATATTTATCCTGATATTTTATGACCTTTGGATCACGAAAATCCTTACATCCATCAATTGGATAATGATCTATAACTGGATTATTTTCGTATTTTGTAAAATTAATTCCATCATCACTATATGCCACTGATTGAGTCTGCCCCAATTCATGTGATACAGAAGTATAAAAAAGATACAGTCTGCCATCCTTTTCAATTGCACTCCCTGAAAAGCAACCTCCATCATTCTCATATGGCATATCAGGATACAGAGCTATCTTCTGCTCTTCCCAATGAAGCATATCCTTACTTATCGCATGTCCCCAATGCATCGTATCCCATTTTGGAGCCTTTGGATTATGCTGGAAAAAAGCATGATAATAACCCTTGTAAAATATAAGACCATTTGGATCATTCATCCAACCCTTACCCGGTTCAAAATGGTATTTTAATCTCTGCCTCATATATCACCTTTATTTCTCATCTACTATCTGGAAAATCAAAAACTTCAGGTAATAACTTTCATCTGCTGCCCACAAAATAGGATGATCTGCCGCTTGCGTGCGGAATTCAATCTGACGAAGTCGTTTATGTGCTGACTTGGCCGCTTCACCAATTGTCTTAATGAACAATTCCTGCGTCATAAAATGTGAACATGAACAGGTTGCAAGATATCCTCCATCTTTTACAAGCTTAAGCCCCTTCATGTTAATTTCTCTATATCCCTTAATTGCGTTTTTTGTAGCCTCTCTGGATTTAGTAAAAGCAGGCGGATCCAGAACGACCACATCATATTTTTCGCCGGCCTCTAACAGTCTCGGCAATTCATCAAGCACGTTGGCAGCCCTAAAGCTCACAATATTATCAAGATGATTCAACCTGGCATTAGCCGTCGCCTGACTGACAGCATATTCAGATATATCAAGCCCTGTTACCGCAGACTTGTTATACCCTGCATTTTTAAGTGCCAAGCCCATATTAAGCGCAAAAGTTCCCATATGAGTAAAGCAATCTAATATTTTTAATTCTTTAACCTCTTTGTTATGTAAACCACTTGCCAGATTCCTGCAAATACGTTGCATTGCGAGTCGATTATATTTCTGATCCAAAAAATAACCCGTTTTCTGTCCATTTACGACATCAACCATATAATGGACTCCATTTTCTATTATTTCCACATCAGTCACAAATTCTCCACCATTTAAGAATTTGTTATCTCCGGCCTTATCACTGGAATACAGAAATCCTTTAAAGGGCTGCATGCCTTCCTTTTTTCTTACTGGTGCATCAGACCTTTCATATATTCCTCTAATCGAATAACCGTCTTCTTCAAGAATCTTCACAAGTTCATTAAGTATCACCTCTTTAAGCTTATCCATACCTAAAGCCAGACACTCAACAACAAGTACATCTGCATATTTATCTACCACAAGACCCGGAAGCCAGTCCGCTTCTCCGAATATTATCCGACAACAATTAAGATCATCACTTGAGATAACAATTGTTTTCCTATATTCCCATGCATTTCTAACGCGCATAGCCAGGAAATCTCTGTCTATTTCCTGATCACTTTTTCGAGTAAGCATTCTTACTCGTATCTTAGAATTCTGATTAATAAATCCTTTACCCATTGGATATCCATCAAAATCTCTGACATTTATAATATCGCCATTTTTAAAAGCACCTGTTATTGTATCTATTTCATTATCATAAATCCAGGCGCCACCGGCTTTAATTGTTCGCCCCTCGCCCTTTTTAAGTGTTACTATTGTCTCTGACATGCACATACTCCAAATCGTCTAATAATTAACTTATAATTTAATAATTGTCAATAACCTCTAATTCTGTCATCGGAATCATCTTTATTATTCTCTATATTTTTTATTGTAACATTGTAGCTTACAGATTCATTCACTTTTACAGTTACACTTTCACCAACCTTATGCTTCATCAATGCCTTACCAAGTGGTGATTCAATAGTAATCATATTATTGAGCGAATCGCTCCTAATAGATGTAACAATCTTATAGGTCTCTTCTGTACCATCATCCTCGAAAAGTACAGTAACCAGATTATTCATTCCAACTTCATCATCAGCGCTATTGTCTTCTATAACATTAGCCGTACGTATCATTCTGTCTAAATATCTGATTCTGCTTTCATTCTTATTCTTAGCTCTTTTAGCTGCGTGATATTCAAAGTTTTCGCTAAGGTCTCCATGAGCTCTTGTCTCCTTTACTTCCTCAAGCAACTGTGGTCGAAGTGTAAGCTTTCTATATTCTATTTCCTCTTCCATCTTTTTAATATCTGATGCTGTTAATCTGTCGTACATACCTGTCTCCTATTTTCGAATATCCGATATCTCTTTTCTTTGTTTAATATCATTTCTTCTTTCGATTATTTCTTCTGACCTTATTAATATGTCGTTCAAAATCCCCATTATCTATTAGTTCCGCAAGAACATACTGCTCCAGGGTTGGTACCGGACATGAATAAAATCCTATTCTCTCACGTAATATAGGCTTCATAGATCTTGGAATTACCATATAAGCCGTTCTAACAGAAGTACCTATTGTCCTTGTAAATGTATTAACATATATTACCCTGTCATTTTCATCAAGTGAAAATAATGTCTCCTCTGGCTTACGACTTGGTGTGAATTCTGATTCGAAATCGTCCTCGATAATTATAGCATCTTTCTCCACACTCCACCTAAGATATTCTCGCTTCTTTGCTGCAGATGCAGTAATTCGGCTTGGGTAACTGCGGTACGGCGTAATATGAAGAACACCTGCTATTGAATTCCAAAGCGCTTTACTTTCAATACCATCCTGCCCAAGATCCAGCCTCTCAAGTCTTACTCCACCCGCTTCATACATCTGTGCTATTTTCTCATAAGATGGGTTCTCTATTCCATACACAATATCCCTTCCCCATGACTGAACAATAAGCCCATAGAGATACTCTGCACCGGAACCTATAATAATCTGGTCATAGGATACTTGTATATGTCGACTTCTTGCCAGATAATTGGCAATCGCCTCCCTTAATATCACTGTTCCGCTTCCCGGTGATTTCATCATTACTTCTTCGCCATATTCCGTTAAGACTCTTCTAACTGTTTTGGCATATATGTTATAGGAAAAAGCTTCTGCATCAATCTCAATCTCAAGGTGAT
Organism: Candidatus Colinaster scatohippi; assembly: GCA_018064805.1. GTDB lineage: Bacteria > Bacillota > Clostridia > Lachnospirales > Lachnospiraceae > Colinaster > Colinaster scatohippi. The sequence continues at coordinate 1,624 of JAGHUN010000047.1, read as the reverse complement.
TCCTTATACGATTAGCTATTATCGGTGCATCATACTGTTTATCCTTGTCAAATGAAACATAATAGCCACTTTTTTCCTTTGGAATTATATAACCTTCCTCAATAAGCAGTTCATAAGCATGTTCAACAGTAATAATACTTATCCCTTTTTCATCTGCCATTATTCTTTTTGACGGTAGCTTTGTTCCCGCTTTATATACACCATTTATAATATCCTGTCTTACATCATCATATATCTCAAGGTATTTCTTATTTTTCTTTTTACCTTTTTCCATTGCTTATATCAAACCCTTCATAATCTCTAAATATATATTTTTCAACTGGTTATATATTTATAACTGTTATTCTACTATTAATATATCCAGTTTGGCAATTATTACCATATAACACATTATATTTAAGCAATGGATATTCTATAAATTATGTACTTTTTTCCCATATTTACACATAGAATTGTTGGTGAAAGAAGAACTTTGTGTTATTATAAGAAATAGAAATGCAGAGAAGAAAGTATGTCTTCTTTCAATTATAGAATTTGGAAAGGGTTAGTATTATGCGTTTAGTAACAAGATCTGATTTTGATGGTTTGGCTTGCGGTGCTTTGCTTAGAGAAGCCGGGATTGTTGATCATTGGAAATTCGCTCATCCAAAGGATCTTCAGGATGGACTTGTAGAGATTACAAGTGATGACTGTCTTGCTAATGTGCCTTTTGTTGAGGGTTGTGGAATGTGGTTCGATCATCATTCAAGTGAAGATGAGCGTGTTCAGGCCGAAGGCAAGTATATTGGTAAATCAGATAGCTCAGCTCCATCATGTGCCCGTGTTATCTACGAATATTATGGCGGTAAGGAAAAGTTTCCTCAGTTTGATGACCTGATGGTTGCAGTTGATAAGGTTGATAGTGGTAATCTTACGATTGATGAGATTCAGAATCCTAAGGGATGGATTCTTGTTGGTTTCCTTATGGATCCAAGAACCGGTCTTGGTCGTTTTAGAAACTTCACAATTAGTAATTATCAGCTTATGGAAAAGCTTCTTGTAGCTTGTGCTGAAATGACAACAGAAGAAATTCTTGCTCTTCCTGATGTTGTTGAGAGAATAGAACTCTATAATGAACAGACTGCTAAATTTAAAGAGATGGTTACAGCCAATACTCGTGTTGAAGGAAAGCTTATAATTACAGACTTAAGAAAAGAGGAGGTTATCTACACAGGTAACAGATTCCTTATCTATAGTATGTTCCCGGAGCAGAATGTTTCTGTTTGGATAACAAGTGGTAAAGGTGGCGAAGGTGCTGCTTGTGCTATTGGATATAGTATCATCAATAAGACAGCAACTCTTGATGTTGGAAAGCATTGTCTTAAGTATGGCGGTGGTGGACACCACAAGGTTGGTACCTGCCAGTTCCAGACAGCAGATGATGAGCCAAGAATGCAGGAAATGTTAAAAGAACTTATCGCTATGGCAAATGCATAATTGAGGGTGTGAAAAAAAGTCTGTAAATTTCATATAAACATGTATGTGTATGGTCTCCTAAGATAAAATATTATTATCTTAAGGAGGCCTTTATTTATGGCAAACAGAAAAAAAGAAGTTTACAAAGTTGGAACAATGACCGAGGGTA
>JAGHUN010000004.1 GCA_018064805.1 Candidatus Colinaster scatohippi | reverse complement strand
TTAAAAATTCATGCTCTTGCAGAAGTGGGCAGAACGCCCCAAAACACGGCATTATAGGGCATTTTGAGAGGAGAAAAATTTATGACTAGAGTGCTTTTCGTGTGCCACGGCAGTCAACACTTACAATAAAGCATAGTTCCGTGAAATGGGGATAAATTGGGCGAGATTCGGCAACGATTTTGAATAGAACTACGATAGTGACTACGATGTGAGCAGACCATCTTGAAGGGTAGTGCGCACATTCCGACCGATATATGATTGATTTAAGAGACCAAGTACGATTTATAGTACTCGGTCTCTCGCCCTTATTGACAAATTTCCGAAGTCGGGTTAAGGTATCCTTGAAAAACATAAGTTGAATGCATTCATTACAAAAATCACTATTGAATGAATCATTGATTTTAAATTTGTAAGGAGTCATTTATGACATCAAAATTTGTATTTGTTTTCCGGTGAAAATCTAACCGGAAAGTGAGGGACAAAAGTAAAACAATATAATTATTAATTCTATTTAACAACAATGCTATACCTAACATATAGCATGGAATCTATTATTCACCGAGCCGTTCGGCTTAGATTCCCATATTTTTATTCATTTTAGTGCGTTTCATTCGTAAACGTATTGATGAGAATTGAAAACTGAATATGGACCATTTGTCACATTGAACGCTGTGGCGTTATTAAGTGCACCCCAAATTAGCATTTTAATAAAGGAGGATTGATTAATATGACAGAGATTTATCAGAATACATCCAGATGTGAGAATCTAGCCAAATTTAAAGAGATGTGTAACTTTTTTGATGATAGAGACGGTGTAGTAGGAAATGCAATACGTGCCAAAAAGTACCTGGAATATAGCATCTTGGCAGCAGGTATCATTATTCCTTTGACAATAATCTTTTATGTAAAGAACTTATATATGATTGCAAATATGGGAAGGATTGTAAGTCTGTTCAATATGGAAACAATAGTATATTTGATAGTTCCGGCATTGGCATGTGTATTATTTATTTACAATGCCTTTTATGCAGCTGACTGCCTGAAAGCGTATGGAGAAACATTGGAAAGATACGGCAATTTTGATATGCTGCTTTACTTTTTGATGGTTGCAGATTCCCAGGTTGATATTACATATAGCAAAAAAGAGAAAGCATTATATTTAAAAATAGATAATAAAAAAATAACGCTTAGCGCCGAAGATATCAAAGTATTTGGAAAAGGAAAGCATGTTGTTAAGGTTGATCTGGATGAGAAGGTTATATATACATCATAGCATGTGAAAATATAGAAAATGGACTATCCAAATCTAGTATTAGCCAGCGTAGAATATAATTGTTCGAACTGTAAAAGTATATGCTGGCAGAGGTTTTGGAATTAAAGGAGACAAATTATTAATGGAGAAGAGAGAGAGAATAGAACTTCATTGCCATAGTGAGTTTGGCGGTATGGCAACAATGTATCCGGGCGAATTGATTAGATACCTGAGTGATAAGGGGATGCCTGCTTTTGCTATAACAGATGAGTCTAACATAATCGCATATCCGGAGCTTGATATGGTGTGGAATACAGGAAAATATTCAGCCCGCCCTATCTACGGTATGGAGATGATAGTTGAAGAGAATCAGCTAAGATACACGGTATCAGTACTTATTAAAAATGAAGAGGGTAAGAGAGCGCTCTATAGGATGATTTCGCAGAATGCATCTAATGAGAAGGTACAGACCTTCGCATTAGCAGATTTGTTGAATAACAGAGAAGGATTGCTTATCGGATCGGGAACAGATAAGGGGAAGATATATTCGCTGACTTTATCGAATGCATCTGATGAAAAAATAAGCAGAGAGCTGACCAGATATGATTACATTGAAGTTCTTCCATATGAAGAATATAAGGCTGCTAATCAAAGAATAATCAAGTTAAGTATCGAAGCGGGAGTACCTGTTGTTGCGATTAGTGATGCTCGCTATGCCGATAAGATTGGTCGTAAGGCCCTTATTATAATGAATCACTGGAATAAGGAGGACGAGGAACTTCCGCAGAATCATTTTTGGACTACTGACGAAATGCTTGAAGCCTTCGATTATTTACCTTATGAAGTCGCTTATGACATTGTTGTCAGCAATACATATTTGATAGTTGATAAGTGTGAAAGCGTATCAGTGTGTCCAAGAGATAAATATTATCCGGTTGTTGCTGATGCAGATAAAAAACTTCGAGAACTCTGCATGAAGGCTTTAGAACAGAAATATCCGGAACGTAAAGCAGAAGCACTGGAACGCTTGGAATGGGAACTGGAGGCACTTGCAGAGACGAAAATGGAAGCTTATGTGCTAAATATTAAGAAATTGCTTGATTTGTCACAGTTAAAAGCTTCTGAAATATCACAAAGAGGAACTGCAGCCGGCTCCATTGTCTCTTTTTTGCTTGGCATAAGTGAGGTTGATCCAATTAAATATAATCTTGCAGCTGAGATGATATTTGCCTTCACAAAGGATAGGGAAATAGATATAGATATTAATGTACCTGTAAAGAGGCAGTTGGAGGTTCATCGTAAGCTTAACTCGATAGAAGGAATTAAAAAAGCCATCTATGGAGGAACACTTCAATTGGTATCGCATACCTTGGCTGCAGCGATGGTTGAGAGATATGAGATGGACACAGAGAACTTTTTTGAAGAAGAAATAAGGAATAGGCTCATATGGTGTATCTCGGGCAACTATCTTGGAAGAGGTAAGCATCCGGGGGGAATGATTGTTATTCCTGATGAGTGCGAATACGAGAATATTATGCCTATCGCAACAATATCCGGTGGTTTTGAGACATCGTATTTTGATTATCACAGCATTGACAGATCATTTATCAGATACGATTTATTAAAGCATGATACACCTGAGTTACTTATAGAATTATCAAGTAGGACAGGGATTCCAATTGAAGCGGTGCCTGTGGATTCTAGCGAGGTTCTGGAGCTTTTTGCAGCAGATGTGAATGGAAAAGTTGTTGCGTGCGCAGATTTGCCTGACTTCAAGACAGATTATGTAAGAGATATGGTTGCACTAATGAGACCTGGTTGTTTTGATGACCTTGTTAAGATTGTAGCTTTGGCACACGGTACCAATGTCTGGGATGGAGTAGGAGAAAAGCTTGTAAAGGAAGGCACAATAGGAATTAAAGAGATAATAGCAGACCGTGACGACGCCTTTGAATTCAACCTGGCGCTAGGGCTTGATAGGAAAACGGCTTTTGAGATAGCGGAAGCAGTACGTAAGGGGATTGTTGCCAGAGGAAGAAATGCCAAATGGCAGGGATGGAAAAAGCTTCTCATAGAGGCAGGAGCACCGGATTGGTATATAAGGTCATGTGAGCAGATTAAGTATCTTTTTCCAAGGGCACATGTCATCTCGTATATGTTCATGACTATGCGTCTGGGATGGTATAAGGTACATTATCCGGACACCTATGCATCTATAATGGAAGAGTATGAAGGAATAGGGCTGTAACATCAACCGGGGGATGGAAGAATGTTAGATTATGATGTGATTGCATCCAGAATAAGAGAGCAGAGGAAATATATAAGGAAAATCTCGCAACGCAAAATGGCAGA
>JAGHUN010000094.1 GCA_018064805.1 Candidatus Colinaster scatohippi | reverse complement strand
TGTCTGAAAGCTTCTCTGTCTTCATCTGTCCACCAGTTAACTAAGTTTCCATCTTTATCATACTGGCTTCCATTTGTGTCAAAAGCATGTGACATTTCATGACCAATAACAATACCTATTCCACCCATATTATAGGCAAGTGTTGCGTCCTTATCATAAAATGGCTTTCTTAAAATTGCCGCAGGGAAATTAATACTATTCTGACTTGGTACATAACATGCATTTACCGTAGCGGCAGACATGATAGTTCCCCACGCTTTTTTGTTAAACTTCTTTCCTGCTGCAAATTTCCACGCTTTTTGGGCTTCACTTTTTATTGCAAGCATGTTCTGAAAGAAATCCTTATTATTATCATATTTAATTCCTGAAAAGTCATTTAACATTTCTTCTGGATAGCCTATGTTAACATCCATGCTATTAAGCTTTTCAATTGCTGTATTTCTAGTTTCCTCACTTAACCAATCGTTCACCTTCATTCTTTCTCTGAAGATGTCAATCATATCATATACATTTTCCTCTATAGCTTGCTTTTCTTCTTCTGTAAATGTGCTCCTTGCATACATATCTCCTACTAATTCGTTATATGTATCATTCACAAAGTCATATGCCTGCTCTTCAATTGGTTTCATACCAGTAACACCACTAATAGTGTTTTCGTATTCTATGCTTATCTCGTTAGCTTCCTCATCTGTACAGTCTGATGCGTAACTTAGAATATCTATTACTGAATATGCCTTAAGCATGTCAAGATTATCCTCTGACGCAATGCTAGCAAGTTCCTTAATGTATTCTGGTTCGGGTACTATAAACCTGTCACATGAATTCACATTTTCTGATATCAATAGTTTCTCGATAGGGAAATCTCCAGCTAATTTCTTAAGTTCCTCCTTTGTATATGCATTAGATATCATCTGAACATAATCTTCTCTATAGCTAGTCTCAAGGTCATAAATATGCTCAGCCATCTGGGTTTCTAATTCAAAGTAGGAGTTTATATAAGTATCTGCCTGTTTATCACTATATCCTGCTTTTTTCAAAAGCTTTTTCCAGTAAACACTTGCTGCATCTTTATAAAGCCTTCCTCTGTCTGTAAGTTCTTTGTATTCTGCTGAATCTTCAAGGCTCAAATAAACACTATTCACAATAGGGACTAGCATTGTTCCATCTTCAAAATCGAAGTTTATTCCAACCCCTGTAACTCCTGTCATACGACATATTTCAGCATCAGAAAGTATAAGTTCTAAATACTCATCAATACTTTTTACAGCCTCTATTCTCTCAACATAAGGCATAACACTTGAAAACCCAGCCTCGTTACGCTTATCCATATCAAGAAATGCATAATAAGTATCCTGGATTATCTTATATTTTTCATCTATATCTTCATCAACAATCAAATCCTGAACAGTTTCCTGAACCTCATCGGACATAGTATCAAATGCAGAAGCCGATTTACGTCCATCACGAAGTTCTGTGTCCCTTAACCACTCATAATTTACATGTGTAAATAAATCATCTGCAATTTCTGGCTGCTCTTTGGGAAGATTTTCTTTGATTTGAGGAGTAAGCCACTTTACCTTATTACTCGTGTTTTCCTCTATTTTTTCTTCTTCATTATCTAATTCTTCAGTAGCGACAGTATCACTTCCTGCAGTTGTAACTTCACTAATCGTTTGATTCTCCGTTTGGTTAGCATTTACGCCACCACAACCTGTTATCGATAACGACATCACTAAAATAATTACTGTAATTATCCTTTTATTCATTGATAATTCCGACCTTTCATATACTTAATTAACTAGTCACACTTTTTTCAAAATATTATACCAAAATGAGTGTTTTTATTCTATCAATCAGTCATCAAACCCTAAAGAGCTGAATGAAATATGTGCGGCATAAGCTAAATCCCAATCCATTGTATTAGTCATTGACGCAAGAATTTCAGCTTCATCAATCTTAAAATCAGCTTCCACAACCCGTTCACCATAGCGGACATATACCGGACGGCTAAAATCTACCATATCCGGGTGAAGCAGAATATTGAAGTCTCCATTCGGTTTCTCTTTAAAACGAATATTAAATTGATTCTCTGCTCGATCAAATGTAGCATGTATAATACCAGCATTCACTGCACTATCGGCCTGCAACCAGTAAAAACTGTTGGTTTTCCGTTCTTCAGCACGTGTAGACAAATCCCACACGACATCATCAGGATGTGCATTGCGCGTATAACGACTTACAAAACGGACAGCATTAGTATCTTTCTCGACAATTTTCATTCCAAGCTTTTTCGTCAAATCAAGATATTCACTATTTATTTCATCATCGTAATAATAGGAATTCTCCTCAGGATACTGATCACTGATTTTGGGATTACTCATCAGGTCAACATACTCCTGTGGATCCTCAAGAACCAGCTCACCATTACCTTCTATTGGATTTCTGTCATTGTAGTTATGCCCCTCCGGCACATGGATATACACCTCATGGGCATAGCCGAATCCAAACTCCTCATTGTAAGCGTCAAGTTGCCGGTCGAAGCCTGCAGATGCGACACTACGCTTGGGTGAGAACATTGTATCTCTAATACCAGACTGAATGCAGGTTGGCAAATTTGCGTTATTCAGTAGTGTAACACCATTAGGGTGGCCAGAGCTTTGATTTACTGCAGCAAAGCGGTCAGCCATTCTAGGTGCTATTGCATATACACCATCACCACCGGCCGAGAAACCCAGCAGATATACACGGTTAGGATCCGCGTTACATAGTAATGTCATATCTTCAATCAAACGGTCATACAACGGATAGGAGGCATCCTCGAAATGGAGATTCCAGTTATTAGTGATTCCTCGAACGGCTACATATATGCCATTCTCTACAGAATCACGATAATATGTAATCATTTCAAGCCATTGTTCATTATTAAATAAACCTTCTTCGTCATCACTGCCACCACCATGCAGGCATATATATAGTGGATATAGGCCATTCTCATCCGGTCCCCCTATCACCTGCATAATATATTTCATGGTATAGGTTCCATCTGTTATGCTGCATACATCCATCTCTAAAGACTTTATGTCGTCACTCTCGAAGTCATAGTATGAAATGTCACTCTTTTTAGCAGTAACCTCCTGTCGCCTAAGTGAATCTTGTTTTGCATCCGCGACTGTAGTCTGCCAGGCCGTATCCATCAATTTAGCCACCCGGTCCTGCGTATTTGTATTCGTTGCCACATAAAATAATATTAGCATTAATATTAGAATCAGTATAATAGAACCAATACGTTTAACCTTTTTATTTCCATCAACTTTGTATTTTGAAATTCCCATGTTAAATCCTTCTTAACATTCATTTTCATTTTTATGCATTTAGCCTAAACTTACTT
>JAGHUN010000126.1 GCA_018064805.1 Candidatus Colinaster scatohippi | reverse complement strand
GACGTACAAAGTCAGCTCTTGGCCAGGGTCTCTTAGTTGCTCGTTCAACACGTAGTCCGGCTCTCCAGGACAAGGTTAAGCAGTTATCAGGTAAGGAGCCTTCAAAGGCACTTAACCCTGATGAGTGTGTAGCACTTGGTGCTTCTATCCAGGGTGGTAAGCTTGCAGGCGATACAACTGCAGGTGAAATCCTTCTTCTTGATGTTACACCTCTTTCGCTCTCAATCGAGACAATGGGTGGTGTTGCTACAAGACTTATCGAGAGAAATACAACTATTCCTACAAAGAAGAGTCAGATTTTCTCAACTGCAGCAGATAATCAGACAGCAGTAGATATCAATGTACTTCAGGGTGAGAGACAGTTTGCGAAGGATAACAAGTCTCCTGGACAGTTCCGCCTTGATGGAATTCCACCAGCGCGTCGTGGAGTACCACAGATTGAGGTTACATTCGATATCGATGCAAATGGTATTGTTAATGTATCTGCTAAGGATCTTGGAACAGGTAAGGAACAGCATATTACAATTACAGCAGGCTCATCAATGTCAGATGACGAGATTGAGAAGGCTGTTAAGGAAGCGGCTGAATTCGAGGCTCAGGATAAGGCTCGTAAGGAAGCTATTGATGCTCGTAATGAGGCAGATTCATTTGTGTTCCAGACAGAGAAGGCTCTTAATGAGGTTGGCGATAAGGTAGATGCAGCTGATAAGGCTACAGTAGAGGCTGATCTTCAGGCTCTTAAGGATATCCTTGATAAGACAAAGGATACAGAAATGACAGCCGATCAGGTTTCAGAGATGAAGGCTGCTCAGGAGAAGCTTATGACAGGAGCTCAGAGTTTGTTTGCAAAGATGTATGAGCAGGCTCAGGGAGCAGCAGGTGCAGGCCCTGATATGAGCGGTTTTGCAGGAGCAGGTGCTGATGCAGGACAGGCAGCAGGAGCAGATGATGATATTATCGACGGAGATTTCCGCGAGGTATAAGCTGAATTATTAGGACAGCGCAAGGGGGCAGGGTATGTCCCCTTTGCGTGTGTAAATATTGGAGTAGTAGATTATGGCAGAACAGAAAAGAGATTACTATGAGGTGTTGGGCGTTGAAAAGAGCGCCGATGAAGCAGCACTAAAAAAAGCATACAGAGCTCTTGCGAAAAAATACCATCCGGATATGAATCCGGGCGATGCCGAAGCAGAGAAAAAATTCAAGGAAGCTTCTGAAGCATATGCTGTACTTAGCGATCCCGAAAAGAGACGTCAATATGACCAGTTTGGACATGCAGCCTTTGAGGGCGGCGGTGGCGGTGGCTACGGCGGATTTGATTTTACAGGTTCAGATTTTACAGATATTTTTGGAGATTTATTCGGAGATTTATTTGGCGGTGGAAGACGAAGCAGCTCGGCAAATAATGGGCCTATGAAGGGTAGTAATGTGCGTACAAGTGTACGTATTACATTTGAGGAGGCTGTATTTGGCTGCGAAAAGGAAATCGATCTTACCGTAAAGGAAGAGTGTAAGACCTGTAAAGGTTCAGGTGCTAAGCCGGGAACTGCTCCTGAGACATGTCCAAAATGTGGCGGCAAGGGTCAGGTTGTATTTACACAGCAGTCTTTCTTTGGTCAGATAAGAAATGTTCAGGATTGTCCTGACTGTCGTGGAAAGGGCAAGATTATCAAGGAAAAATGCCAGGATTGTCGTGGTACGGGATATATACCGATTAAGAAAAAATTCGCTGTGGATATTCCTGCCGGAATTGATAATGGACAGTGTAAGAGACTTAGTGGACAGGGTGAACCGGGTATAAACGGCGGACCAAGAGGAGACGTTCTTGTTGAGGTTATCGTTGGACGTCATCCAATTTTCCAGAGACAGGATATAAATATATTCTCAACGGTTCCGGTATCCTTTGTGGTAGCAGCACTTGGTGGCGAAATTATCATTGATACGGTTGATGGTAAGGTTATATATGAGGTTAAGGCCGGTACTCAGACAGATACAAGAATCAGACTGAAAGGAAAGGGTGTTCCTTCGCTTAGAAACAGGGATGTACGTGGTGATCATTATGTTACACTTGTGGTTCAGGTTCCTGATAAGCTTTCTCATGAAGCGAAAGAACTGCTTGCTAAGTTTGATGCGGCTAATGATGACTCACTAAATGCGGCAAAGCGTTATGCCGAGAACAAAGAAAAAGGACATAGTGATTCCAAAAAGAAAAAGAAAATATTTTAATTAGCGCCCGAAAGCAAATATGCTTTCGGGTTTTTCTTTATACTATTTTCAAAATGTGGTAGAATTAACATAATTATGGATACGTGTATTGTTACTATTGATGAAAATAATATTGATGCTGATAAAATAGCTAAAGCCGGAGAGATTATTAAAGCCGGAGGACTGGTTGCTTTTCCTACTGAAACGGTATACGGGTTGGGCGGAGATGCACTTAATCCGCATTCCAGTCGCAGAATATATGAAGCAAAGGGCCGACCGAGTGATAATCCGTTGATTATCCACATAGCAAAGTGGCAGGATATAGAAAAGATTGTAGCAGAAATACCTGATGCTGCTAAAAAATTGGCTGAAAGGTTTTGGCCGGGGCCACTTACTATGGTAATGAAAAAGTCAGATGCTGTGCCATATGAGACAACAGGTGGTCTTGATACGGTGGCGGTGAGAATGCCGGTCCATAGAACTGCGCTGAAATTTATTGAAGCTGCTGGTGGTTATATTGCAGCACCGAGTGCTAATATATCTGGCAGACCAAGTCCGACAAGTGCAAAATATGTTATTGAGGATATGTCCGGGCGTGTTGATATGATAATTGATGGTGGCGATGCCGGAATTGGACTAGAATCGACAATAGTTGATGTGACAGGTGAAGTACCAATGATATTGCGTCCGGGATATATTACGGATAAGATGATTGAGGAGACCTTAGATAGTAAGGTTGAGACTGATCCTACTATTTTGTCGTCGGACTGTAAAGAAAGACCCAAGGCACCCGGTATGAGATACAGACATTATGCGCCAAAGGGTACTCTTTTGATTGTAGGCGGAGAAGCGGAAAAAGTTGTTCCTTTTATAAATAAAAGAACTTCCGAGGATAAGAATAAAGGATTAAAAACAGGTGTTATTGGCACTGATGAAAATATAGAAAAGTACAATGCTGACAGTGTAAAAAGTGTTGGAAAAAGGGAGGATGAAGAGGCTATAGCTCACAGACTGTATGCGATACTTCGTGAATTTGATGATGAAAAGGTAGAAGCCATTTATTCTGAAAGCTTTGATGATTGTGGGTTGGGACAGGCAATTATGAATCGTCTTCTTAAAGCAGCAGGGCATCAAACTATAGATTTATAATAATTAATGGGTAATAACAAAAAACGGAGGAAAAGGAAATGAAAATTTCAATCGGAAGCGATCATGGCGGATATGATCTCAAGGAGCTTGTTAAAAAGCATTTGGAGGAGCGTGGCGACGAAGTTATTGATGTAGGATGTCCCGATAAGTCATCCTGTGATTATCCGATTTTCGGACACAAGGCAGCTTCACTTGTTGCATCGGGTGAATGCGAGAGAGGTATTGTTATCTGTACGACCGGAATTGGTATTTCAATGGCAGCTAATAAAACACCGGGAATCAGATGTGCACTTTGCAGTGAACCGTTATCTGCCAAGATGACAAGACTTCATAATGACGCTAATATGCTTTCTATGGGTGCTGCACTTATTGGAACCAATATGGCATATGAAATTGTAGATACTTTCTTGGATACTCCTTTCTCAGGTGGTGAGAGACATCAGAGAAGAGTTGATTTGATAGAAGCATGGGATATCGAATAGTTAAATTTACGAGGAGGAAGATAAAATGGCAAAAGTAGTAATTATGGATCATCCACTTATTCAGCATAAGATTGGTTATATCAGAAGAGAGGATACAGGTACTAAGGATTTCAGACAGACAGTGTCTGAGATTGCTATGCTTATTTGTTATGAGGCAACCAGAGAACTTGAGTTATCAGATGTAACAATTAAGACACCTATTTGTGAGACAACTGTTAAGGAACTTAAGGGCAAAAAGATGGCAATCATTCCTATTCTGAGGGCAGGTCTTGGTATGGTAGATGGTGTTCTTGAACTTATTCCTGCAGCTAAGGTTGGACATATAGGACTTTATAGAGATCCTGATACACATATGCCTGTTGAATATTATTGCAAACTTCCTGAGGATTGTGGTGAGAGAGAGGTATTCGTTGTGGATCCGATGCTTGCAACAGGCGGTTCTGCAGCAGCGGCAATTACCATGTTAAAGGATAAGGGCTGCAAGAATATTCATTTCATGTGCATTATCGCAGCTCCTGAAGGTCTTGAGGTACTTAAGAAGGAGCATCCGGATGTTGATATATATGTAGGCGCTTTGGACGAAAAGCTTAATGAACATGCATATATTGTTCCGGGCCTGGGTGATGCAGGAGATAGAATTTTCGGAACAAAATAATTGTTCTTCATTCGGGGGTTTTATGAAGAGAGAAGATTACATCCGTTGGGATGAATACTTTATGGGGATATCTAAACTTGCAGGAATGAGATCTAAGGATCCCAATACCCAGGTGGGGGCCTGTATAGTAGGAGAAGATAATAAAATACTGTCAATGGGATATAATGGTTTTCCAAATGGGTGTTCTGATGAAGATTTCCCGTGGGACAGGGATGGAGATATGTTAAGCACGAAGTATGCGTATGTAACCCATAGCGAGCTTAATGCGATTTTGAACTATCGTGGTGGTAGTCTTGCCGGATCCAAGTTGTACGTATCACTTTTCCCATGTAATGAATGTGCAAAAGCGATTATTCAGTGCGGAATCAGAACAGTAATATACGATAGTGATAAATATAACGGAACTCCGGGAAATATTGCTGCAAAAAGGATGTTTGATGCAGCGGGTGTGGAATACATAAAGTACGAGCATTCCGGAAAAACATTAACTATTGATGTCTAGGAATTATTTATGAAAATGGGTTGGAAACAACTGGTAGCGGTGTTTTTGGTGGCAACCATGTATTTCTCTGTTTTGCCATCGACAGATGCGTATGCCAAGACAACCAGGGAACAGCTTGAAGAGGCAGAGCAGGAACATCAGGAGACTACCGGTAAACTGAAAGAAACAAAAGAGAATATTGATTCCTTGAATAATACAAAGGATTCTCTTCAGGGACAGCTTGATGAATTAAATGATCAGTTGTCTGAGGTTAGTGATAATCTTGAAGATCTTGAGAATAAAATCAGTTCCAAACAGGATGAGATAACTCAGGCCAAAGAAGATTTAGAAGAGGCGGAGCGAATCGAAAAGGAACAGTATGAGGCTATGAAAAAGCGCATAAGATTTATGTATGAGAAAAAAGAGCATACTTATGCGGAAATGCTTTTTACAAGTACAAGCTTTGCAGATTTCCTGAATAAAAATGATTATATTCAGAAGTTATCGGATTACGATCGAAGAATGTTGGAGCAGTATAAGAATACTCGTGAAGCTGTTAATAATGCCAAACTGAAGCTTGAAGATGAGATGGAACAGCTTGAAATCATGAAGGCTGAAGTTGAAGAAGAACAGGCAAAGGTATCCGGTTTCGTTGATGCTACCAAAGGTTCCATTGGAAAATATGCAAATGAGATTGCGGCAGCAGAGGCTAAGGCCGATGCATATGCAGCACAGGCTAAAGAGGAGGAGAAAAATATATCTGCTCTGAAAAAGAAACTGGCTGAAGAAATTGCAATGTCGAAGCTGGCTGCAAAATCCGCATGGCGTGATATTTCTGAAGTATCCTTTGCAGAGGACGACAGATATCTTTTAGCAAATCTTATCTATTGTGAGGCGGGAAATCAGCCTTATGCCGGACAATTGGCGGTTGGAGCTGTTGTAATTAACCGAGTACTTAGTTCTGTTTATCCTAACACAGTGGTGGGAGTAATATATCAGAATAAGCAGTTTTCACCTGTAGGAGACGGTCATCTTGCACTTGCACTTGCTAATGACAAAGCAACAGCAGCTTGTTATAAAGCAGCCGATGAGGCGATGGCCGGACATACTAATGTCGGAACATGTGTATACTTCCGTACCCCTATTGAAGGACTTAGTGGAATTCAGATAGGTGGACATATTTTCTATTAGAATATGGAAAGTATAAAAGCCGTTGTGTGTAAAGAGTTGAAAGATAGTTTCGAGGACGTTGTGAGAGCAACGTCCTTTTTTATGTTATGGCGACGAGGAAAATCGACGGCATGCTTGCATACCGGTAGATTTGACGACCGCTAATCAGAGCGAGATTTGCGAAGCATATCTCGTCTCTGTTATGGCGACGAGGAAGATGGAATGCATGCTTGCATGCAATGACATCTGACGACCGCTAAACATAGATGAGACTCGCGAAGCGTGTTTCATCTATGTTTTATCAAGTGTAACAGTAGTGCAACAGGACATGTTCTATTATAGGCACATATAAAGCAAAAGCAGACAAACAATACATTGATAAAAACTACACAAAGAATGAACCAAAACTTGCATCTTTATACAAAAAGGTTTTGTGTGAATTGATTCGTGTTGAAATGCCGGATATTAAAAATATCAGGAGAACAGAGGTTAAGAGAACGCGCTACAGTGAAGATGAGCCGGATACATTTATGAATGTATGCGGTGGAGTAGTAATTGATAATAAGGCTAAGTTAATCAAGCTTCTGGGCATTATTAATAGTGGTCAGATAACTATGGCTATGATGGATCAGGCAAAGCGTTTGGGAGTTGAGTTTAGTTTGTTTTAATTAATAAGTGATGAAAGCGAGGCAGACCCTATATTACATAGGACATTAAATGATAGTATTCCGAATATGATATTGGAGCATTACCCGGTAAGGTATGTAATAATATTATATATTAATACTGATGCAGGATTTCTATCCAATTGCCTTAATATAGGGTGGCGGCTTGTTCAGGTTCATATCCGGCCGATTCATAAGGGAAACTGAAAAAAACTTCAAAAAATAACAGGATTAACTAGTCGTAAAAAACTAATTAATCCTGTTTTTTATATGAGACCTTCAAACCAAACCCTCAATTTGTCACCTCAAAGAAAAACCTTACGACGTCTCTTTAAGAAGACAGACCTTCAACAAGTTTGATTACTCTAATTTACACATAACGGCCTTGGATATTTATTATTCCTGCATATATTTTTCCAAGACATCAGAATATTTGCTGAAATTCCCACGCTGAATGGTGGTAATAAGCTCGCCTAATTGTTTGACAGAGATGAAAAACTGCTCATCTGTAATCATTTTCTTTTCTTTTGCTTCGCACAGTTCGTCTATATCGAGAACATTCATGTGATTGTTTGCGTCAACTGTTACATCGGCAAGAAGATCAATAAAGGTCATGGTGTTATAAACATCATTTTTTTCATAAGTAATTATGTCACAGTACCAGTAATAAAGAGAGCCGTCCTGACGCAGGAATTTGCTAACTTTGATTCCATCATTTAGGAAGTAACAGGAATAGCCGTGATGGAAATCGGTACGGGGCTTAAGTGTGTTCCATTTTGTGACAATAATTTCATCGTCTACATGCAGAATCACATCATCCTTTAACTCAATACACTCATTGGGAATAAGTCTTTTTCTGAAAAGCTTTGGATACATATCGTACCTCCTTTGAAGTGAAAATGATTTGAATAAAATTTTACTAGCAAGGGGATAACTAGTCAATCTGAAATTTTTGAAAAAAAACACAAAAATACTGTAATTTGTTGGTTATATGGGATGGCAAATTTCTTTACACTTTTGTATAGATTTAGTATAATAAATTCTGAATAAAAAGGTGCGAGGAAAACTATGTGAAGAAGAGTAACAACAATTTAAGGATTCTGACATATATATCACAATTTGCGATTAATATGCTGGTTCCTATTTTTTTGTGCTCTGCCATCGGATATTTTATCGATTTAAAACTCGGAACATCGTTTTTCTTTATAATTCTTTTTTTTATAGGAGCAATAGCGGGGGCAAGAAATATCTATATTCTGGCGAGAAGGGAATTCGCGAATGATGATAAGAAAGATAAATGAGACTTTGCTGGAACTCTTAATGGGAATATTGCTTTTCACAATTGCGTGTCAGCTAATCGGAATGTGGTTCGTTACATCGGTAGCGGCATATTCAATAGGTCTTTGGCTTGGCGCATTACTTGCAATATTGTCTGCAATTCATATGTATTGGTCGCTTAACCGTAATCTGACTCTTAATGCGGATAATGAGAAGGGGGCACAGGCATATGGTATAAGGGCAAATATGATAAGGTATCTGGTGATTGTTGCGGTATTTCTTGTGCTGTGTCTTACGGATTTTGCCTATCCCTTAGCAGCATTTCTAGGTATTATGGGGTTGAAGATAGGAGCGTATGTTCAACCACTTATGAAGAAAATATACGACAAATTTATAGATAAGGAGGTGAACGTATGAATCCATTAATTTTGTTATCTGCTGATGGCGAAGTGGACTTTATGGTACACGGTGTGTTTTCATATAGTTTCTTTGGTCATAAAGTGTGGATAACAACAACACATGTATGTTCTTTGATTGTGTTTATTACTTTATTTGTTTTCCTGTATGTCGCAGGAAGAGTTATGAAGAAGGCAAAGGATGTGCCAACAGGATTTCAAAACGTTGTAGAGCTTATAGTAGAGATGCTAGACGGTATGGTTGATTCTACTATGGGTAAAAACGGCAGGAATTTCCGAAATTATATTGGAACGATTTTTATTTTTATTCTGTTCAGTAATATTTCGGGTCTTCTGGGTCTCAGACCGCCGACAGCTGACTATGGAACTACGCTTCCGTTGGGACTTATGACCTTTACGCTGATTTTTGTACAGAAAATCAGATATCAGAAGGTATCGGGATTCCTTAAGGGATTATGTGATCCATGGCCGTTCTGGGCACCAATTAATATTATTGGTGATTGTGCTGTACCGATTTCATTGTCGTTACGTCTGTTTGCTAACATTCTGTCAGGAACAGTCATGATGGCTCTGATATATGGACTGCTTAGCAAGATTGCAATTGTCTGGCCGGCAGCCCTTCATGTCTATTTCGACCTGTTCTCAGGTGCGATTCAGACATATGTATTCTGTATGCTGACGATGACATACATCTCAGATGCAATGACAACAGATTGATATTATCAGTCATAAAAATTAATTATTTACCATGGAGGAATGAATTATGGAATTCAACACAAACTTTATTTTAGGATGTTCAGCTATTGGTGCCGGACTTGCTGTTATCGCAGGTATCGGACCTGGTGTAGGACAGGGTATTGCAGCTGGTCATGCAGCTTCAGCAGTTGGACGTAACCCGGGTGCAAAGGGTGATATCACAGGTACTATGTTACTTGGTCAGGCCGTTGCAGAGACAACAGGTCTTTACGGTCTTCTTATTGCAATGATTCTTATCTTTGTTAAGCCATTGGCAAAATAA
>JAGHUN010000058.1 GCA_018064805.1 Candidatus Colinaster scatohippi | reverse complement strand
CCTGCCTGGCAAAAAGGAACTCCACATTCCATACATCTTGATGCCTGTGTACGTCTCTTCTCTTCACTAAGTTCCGTATGGAACTCATCAAAATTCTTTATTCTGTCAAGAGGTGCAATTGTAATATTGTCTTCTCTTTCAAATTCCAAAAAACCTGTTGCTTTTCCCATGATTTTATTTCCTCCTAATTAGATCTCCTTCTGCATTGTTTATCAATTCTCAGCCGTTATTTCCTGAAGTACTTGCATAAAAAGCCTCTATCTGTGCCTTTTCTCTGCTCATACCCTGCTCTTCAAACATTGATATCAAATGAAGCAGTTTCTTATAATCGGCAGGAATTATCTTTTTAAATTTAGGAAGATATTCCTCATAGTTATCAAGTATCTTTTTAGCCTTAACAGAACCTGTGTATTTAACATGCTTTTCAAGCATTTCCTTAAGTTCAGACTTATCTGCTTTAACCTCAACTTTTTCCATTAATACAAGATCTTTGTTAAGGTTACGATACAGATGATTGTCTTCATCAAGGACGTATGCAATACCACCGCTCATACCTGCAGCAAAGTTCTTGCCTGTTGGACCAAGAATTACAGCACGACCACCGGTCATGTATTCACATCCATGCTCACCAACACCTTCAACAACAGCTGTGGCACCCGAATTACGTACACAGAATCTCTCACCGGCCATACCTGCTATATATGCTTCACCGCTTGTAGCACCATAGAGAGCAACATTACCAATGATGATATTCTCTTCAGCTTCATAAGCTGCTTCAGCCGGAGCTGCGATAACAAGCTTACCACCTGAAAGACCCTTGCCAAAATAATCGTTGCTGTCACCTGAAACCTTAAGTGTAAGACCCTTTGGAATAAATGCACCAAAGCTCTGTCCGCCTGCACCCTTACATTCAACAGTGATTGTGTCATCCTTAAGGCCATCGTGGTTATTTCTTGTAATCTCAGCACCCAGAAGTGTACCGAAAGATCTGTCTGTATTAATAATATCAACCTTAGCTGTTGCCTTGGTTCCTGACTTAATCGCTTTTAATATGTCTGCATTCTTAAGAAGAATTGTTTCATCCTTAGTTGACTCAAGTTCGAAATCAAATGGAGTATCAACTGAGTTAGGGTCTTCATATGTATCTGCTGCAAGAATTCTGCTTAAGTCAATTCTCTTCTCAGCATCAGTAAGGACATCCTTCTTTTTAAGAAGTTCTGCATGACCAACCATTTCATCAAGAGTTCTGAAACCAAGACGAGCCATGTACTCACGAAGTTCTCTTGCGATGAAGAGCATAAAGTTCTCAACATATTCCGGCTTTCCGACAAATCTCTTTCGAAGCTCTGGATTCTGAGTTGCAATACCCATTGGACATGTATCCAGATTACATACTCTCATCATTACACAGCCAAGTGTTACAAGTGGAGCTGTAGCAAAGCCAAATTCCTCCGCGCCAAGAAGTGCTGCAATAGCAACATCACGGCCACT
Source organism: Candidatus Colinaster scatohippi (assembly GCA_018064805.1). GTDB lineage: Bacteria > Bacillota > Clostridia > Lachnospirales > Lachnospiraceae > Colinaster > Colinaster scatohippi. The sequence goes on along the minus strand of JAGHUN010000058.1, from coordinate 24,410 downwards.
CATAAGCTTACCGTCTGTCTCTATAATTACTCTTTTTCTAAGTCCATTCTGTTTAAGTGTCTGATGTGTCTCAGCAAGTCCAAGTTCCCAAGGAAGACCGGCATTATGAATTGAACTTACAGGTGCAGCACCTGTACCACCGTCATAACCAGAGATAAGTATTACCTGTGCGCCTGCCTTAGCAACACCTGCTGCAACAGTACCAACACCTGCTTCTGATACAAGCTTAACTGAAATTCTTGCATACTTATTAGCTGACTTAAGATCATAAATTAACTGTGCAAGGTCTTCAATTGAGTAGATATCATGATGTGGTGGTGGTGAAATAAGACTTACACCCGGTGTCGAATGTCTTGTTTTTGCAATCCATGGATATACCTTCTTAGCCGGAAGGTGTCCACCTTCGCCAGGCTTAGCACCCTGTGCCATCTTAATCTGAATCTCTCTTGCACTAACCAAGTACCTACTTGTAACACCAAAACGACCACTGGCAACCTGCTTAATTGCAGAACTTCTGTCATGATCAGTTCCGGCTGATTCAAGTCTTTCATCACTTTCTCCACCTTCACCTGAGTTAGACTTACCATGAAGACGGTTCATAGCTATTGCAAGTGCCTCATGTGCCTCTTCTGAAATAGAACCATATGACATAGCACCTGTCTTAAATCTCTTAACGATTTCTTCTTCGCTCTCAACCTCTGAAATATCAATTCCCTCAGCCGGATAATTGAAATCCATAAGGCTTCGAAGATATCCTGTCTCTTCTCTGTCTACCATCTCTGTGTACTGTTTGAATTTCTCGTAATCACCTTCTCTTGTAGACATCTGAAGCATATGAATAGTCTGAGGATTATATCTATGCTCCTCACCACCAGCACGCATCTTATGACGTCCCATTGAATTAAGGGTTAAGTCTGTTGTAAGTCCAAGTGGATCGAATGCCTTTGAATGCTGCTTATCAGTATTCTCAGCAATCTCCTTAAGTGTGATACCGCCAATTCTTGAAACAGTACCGGCAAAATATTTATTAATTACCTCTTCAGAAATACCAATTGCCTCAAAAATCTTGCTACCCTGGTATGACTGAATTGTAGAAATACCCATCTTAGATGCAATCTTAACGATTCCCTGAAGTACAGCATGGTCATAATCTTCAACTGCTGCATAGTAATCCTTATCAAGACTTCCCTCATCAATGAGCTTAGCTATTGTTGCATGAGCAAGATATGGGTTAACTGCGCTTGCACCAAAACCAAGAAGTGTCGCAAAATGATGTACTTCTCTTGGTTCACCAGACTCAAGGATAAGAGAAAGTGCTGTACACTTTTTAGTCTGTACAAGATGCTGATGTACTGCAGCAACTGCAAGCAGTGATGGAATTGCTACATGATTCTCATCTACACCTCTGTCTGAAAGAACTAAAATATTAGCACCATCTCTGTATGCCTTATCAACCTCAACAAAAAGATGATCAAGTACTCTCTCAATTGGTGTGCTCTTATAATAAAGAATAGAAACAACTGCAACGTTGAATCCATCCTTCTTCATATTCTTAATCTTAAGCATATCAAGGTCAGTAAGAATTGGATTCTGAATCTTAAGCATCTGACAGTTCTCAGGCTTCTCTTCAAGAAGGTTACCATTCTTACCAACATATACTGTTGTAGATGTTACAATCTTCTCACGAGCTGCATCGATAGGTGGATTAGTAACCTGTGCAAACAGCTGTTTGAAGTAATAGAACATCGGCTGATATTCCTTAGATAATGCAGCAAGTGGTATATCTGTACCCATGGCACCAATCTGCTCACTTCCGTTAAGTGCCATAGTTGCAACACCTTCCTTGCATCCTTCATATGTATATCCAAATGCTCTCTGAAGTCTTAATAACTCCTCATCTGTATATTTAACTGGTTTAATATTAGGAATCTTAATCTCACCAAGTGTAAGAAGATTACTGTCAAGCCACTCACCATATGGCTCCTTACAAGCATACTTCTCTTTAAGTTCCTCATCAAGAATAATCTTATGATTAACTGTATCAACAAGAAGCATCTTACCTGGGTGAAGACGTTCCTTTTTGAGAATATGTGCTTCATCAAGTGGGAGCACACCAACTTCTGATGAAAGAATAAGTCTTCCGTCATCCATAATGTAATATCTTGAAGGACGAAGACCATTACGATCAAGGATTGCTCCCATTACATCACCATCAGAATAGAGGATAGATGCAGGACCATCCCATGGCTCCATCATAGTTGCATAATACTGGTAGAAGTCTCTTCCTTCCTGAGAAATAGTATCATTATGTGCCCATGGTTCTGGAATCATAATCATTGCAGAAAGTGGTAACTCCATTCCACTCATTACGAGGAACTCAAGTGTATTATCAAGCATTGCAGAGTCAGAACCTCTTGTTGGAATTACAGGTAAAACCTTAGTCATATCCTCAGCAGAAAAAGCTTCAGAATGCATAGTCTCTTCTCTTGCAAGCATCTTATCGACATTGCCCTTGATTGTATTAATCTCACCATTATGAACGAGCATTCTGTTAGGATGTGCAAGATTCCAGCTTGGATTAGTATTAGTAGAGAATCTTGAATGAACCATGGCAATTGCAGAATCATAATCTTCATCCTGGAGATCCTTGAAGAAAGTACGAAGCTGACCAACCAGGAACATACCTTTATATACGATTGTTCTGCATGAAAGTGATGGCACATATGTATTATCTGTACTCTGCTCAAATACACGTCTCACTACATACAGTTTTCTATCAAAATCAAGATCAGATTCGATTCCTGCAGGTCTCTTAACAAATGCCTGCATAATATATGGCATACAATCTCTGGCCTTTTTACCAAGCACCTCTGGAACAACAGCTACCTGTCTCCATCCAAGGAACTTAAGACCTTCCTTCTCAACGATTACCTCAAACATCTTCTTAGCCTGAGATGTCTTAAGTTCGTTCTGTGGCATAAAAAACATACCAACAGCATACTGTCTCTCATCACCTATCTCGATGCCCTCTTCCTTACATACCTTAGTGAAGAACTTATGCGAAATCTGTGTAAGAATACCTACACCATCACCAGTCTCGCCGGCAGCGTCCTTACCAGCTCTGTGCTCTAAGTTCTCAACAATCTTGAGAGCATCATCAACAAGTGCATGGCTACGCACACCATTAATATTCACAACAGCTCCAATACCGCAGTTATCATGTTCAAACTCTCGGTTATATAAGCCGCTATTATTGATTTCCTCTGTTCTCATTCTGCATTCCTCCTATTAATCTGCATGCAAAAAGAGGCAAAAAAATCCCATAAAAAGACCTTCTTGCCTCTTTTTCTGTATCATTGTATACAATTATACTGATGTTGTCAACGACTTTTTTATGAAATTCTATTTCGGGCTTTGGGGTTACTTAGGCACTTAGCCCCATATTATATATGCTCCCATATATTTTATTGGAGTAAATCTTCTATATTGCAATGAAGGGCCATAGCAAGGCTACTAATAGTCTCTGCCTGTGTCTTATTAATATCTCTATATCCCTGCTCAAATAGTTGAATCTGTCTAAGAGGAACTCCTGCCCGTTCAGCCAGCTGGCTTTGAGAAAGATTAACGTATCTGCGCAACCTTTTAAGCCTGGAATTATCCATATATTCCCTGGTTCTTGCATCCATTACCTCTACAAATACAGATATATCCGCCTCATGAAATGTTGTATACATATTATACATTTCTTCAATTGGCACACACTTGTTAATATCGGAATATTTCTGTCCTGTTTTCCATTGATAAAATGCCAGCGCCCAGCCTATCCAGTATTCTGCTGACTTATCTACGAACATTATATCCTCAGTGTCAGGCCTATCAAGACCGCAATCTGTAATTACCTCCTTGGCAACCTCACACCCATTCTTGCCCGCTATGTATGTAGGATTGCCAATCTCAAACTGATGAGCCATACCACTTGCTATAAACATTTTATGAAATTCTTCTATAGTATAATGTAATGTATTAACTGCATAATCATACATATCGCCCAAAACACGTCTTGCCAGTGGCAGATATAACTCATTATAAGCGCAGATCATCTTCCTTCACCCTTCCTCTTATGATATCCAGAATAAAAATGTCATCCATATAATTGCTTTGATTCTTAGTATCATGATAAGTTCTTCGGGCTTCCAAATCACGGTTGGTTTTCTTAATATAATACTCATCAGCCAAAGCAATTTCACTCTCATAAAATCTTAGATTATCAAATGCTTTCTGTGATTTAAGTACAATCTGTTCCCCAAGACTTCCAAGTCGCATTGCCACAGAAATCTTTTGAAGTGATATCGTCCCCATAATAAAATCCTGTGCAAAAGAAAAATAGGAATCATCTGCACGGTAGCCTACTATCACATCAAAATCCTTAATATCAATAAGATAGTTCTCCTGTAAAAAGTCCTTAGCCTGTTTGGCAATGCTCTTCTCCTGCCAATAGCTTCTATACCTTGTGAGTAATGCCAACCAATTAAGTATGTTATATTCTGAAGAATTTAAATTGCAGATTTTCATACCAGTTGCGTCGAACTCATATACATTGACAAATCCATTATTACCTTTTTTACATGCCCACTCCTTAGCCAGTTCCATATTCTCAGTACAATAAAAACCTCTGCCATAATCATTAGAATAATTACCATAATTACTATCCGGCTTGCTGATAATATGCTCTGATCCATGATAAATTGTCTTCTTATCATCCATGTCTGAACTCCACCTATTGCTTGCAACTATCTTTAAACTATTTCATAAAATGGTACCTTTGCATTATTATATCTCTACAGCGATAGTTTTGCAACTTTGAATAAAAGAGGGGGCAGTCGAACGCGCAGTAGAATGCGCGCAGTAGAATGCCGTAGTAGAATGCGCGCAGTAGAATGTTAATTATAAAAGCATTATAAAAGGACCAGTCAGTTGACCAGTCCTAATATAACTCTAAGCACTCATTTATTTTTAATCCGCTCTACTGATAGAACGATGGTGAATTAATAATCTCTAACAGTCCCATCAAAGAAAAAATGTATGTTAATTGGGTGTCCATCATGACTCCATAATACCTCTATTTCCGGCGTTGTAGCGCTACCTGGTTTATAAAGTTCTAGAATCCCGGCATTTCCGAATGCTTCAACAAAGTCCGAGTAGTTTTTAAGCTGTGACAATTTAAAGGAACTATCATCTAACCATCCATTCTCCTTAAAGAAGCTCTCATCTACATCATCCTTTACCTTACAAGCCTCTAAAGTTTCATCCCCTGCAGATAATTGAACCCAAACACCATAATAATCACTTTGATTATCTATTGTAAGACTATCGCCATTATCAAGTTTCCAGTGATAAAAATTTTTATTAACTGTAGGTTCTCCATATTTTGAAACATAGTAATCAAGAACCTCCTCATATGGCACAGAGAACTCGTAAGAAGGAGCCATTCTAAAGTAATCACAGTCAAACAGTGGCTTAAAACTGGGGTCAAAAAATAATTCTTCCTCTTCTTTTTCAGTCACCGTCGGAACTTCATCTGCATTCTTATCTTTTAATACCCTTATCATCTCTGATAAATCATTCTTTTCTTCTTCATTATCATCTAAATCATCCTGATATGACTGCTGATAAGATTCCTTTGTATCTTCCTTACCACAAGCTACTAATGCATTAATAGACAATGCCACTAATAATGCACATACAATTATCTTCTTCATTATTTTTCTCCTTTAATTATAATTTCCTCAGTTCAGGCTATCGTTCATAATCTTCATCCAACTCCAACTCGTTAAATCTCTTCTCTTTTTCCCTAACACAGTGGTTTTCAAGAAAATCAACTAAAGCACAATTACCTTTCTGCGCCTCTTCATTGCAGTCTCTACAAAATCTCTCGTCCAATGTTGGCTTATTCTCCTCATACCTGCTTTCATTAAATTTTCCTTTAACGAAAACAAGTTCTTCCACAAATCTTTTTTCTTTTTCTTTTAATTCGACAATCATTACCTAACCCCCTTTCAATAATTCCATCAAAAATGTATCAAAAAAAAAACATTTGTCAATTATTTACTTAAAATTTACCAAAAAACGTCTTATTGAAATCAAAAAAATGGGAAAATTAGTCAAATTATAAAATTCACAAATCTGTCAAGTCTCCCCCGCTCACGAAAAGCAAAATATAATTGCTGAAGTCATATAACCTCATTTCCCTTGACTTTTCACCCAAAATAACCTAAACTCATTCCACACATATCGGGATTTCATTTCATGCCAAATCTGGCAAATATCCCATGCAAAATATTCTAATTTCATAATTAAGGAGGTACTTTTTATTGAAAGAAAAACAGCACATTACAGATTCCTTATTTATATCAATGGAGGAAATGATTGGCGAACCCCTTTCGCATGAAGAGGCGACTGCTCAATTAATGAAAGACCCTAATGTCTACAACTCTTTTCTATCCTGTCCAAAGGAGATTCAGGATGAACTACTATCCTTTATAATGGGAGAATCAGGATTGTACATAACTTACGATGCTTTTTTCAAAAGAATAATGTCTCCCAATCTGCATCCCAGAAGGCTCGAGTCCTTTTTATCTGCCGTACTGAATACATCTGTAACAATAATCGATGTTGTACCCAATGAAGGATTTATTATAAGAGAGCGCAATTCACTCGTAATAATGGATATTATTGTAAAAACCATTGATGGGGCAATAATAAATGTTGAAATGCAGAAGATAGGGCATTCATTCCCGGGACAGCGTACCGAATGCTATGTGGCTGATTCGATAATGCGACAATATAACACAGCCAGAGATGAATTGGGAAAAAGTTTTTCGTATAACAAGATACGGCCTGCCTATCTTATTGTACTAATGGAAGATAGTCCTAACGAGTTCATAAAAGCAGCGCCAAATTATATGCATATCCGCAAGGTTGTTTACGATACCGGCATTTCTCTCCCCACTCTTGAAAATATATGTATCATTTCTCTTGACACCTTTAACAAAGTTATGCAGAATAAAACTATCACTAACGAGTTGGAAGCATGGCTAACATTTTTCAGTTGTACAGATATGAAACGCATAAATCAGCTTATTAGTGATTTTCCTGAATTCGTCGAGATTTATAAAGAAATATGGAGGCTCAGATTGGATATGGAAGAGTTAATAAATATGTTTTCAAGATCACTTGCTGAGGCAGATTACTATAATGAATTGTCTATGATTAGAGAGTTTAAAGCTGAGGCTAAGGCTTTGGCTGCCGAAATCGAAGAAAAGAAGGCTGAGATTGCTGACAAAGATGCTGAGATTGCTGACAAAGATGCCGAGATTGCAATGTTACTAGCCGAAATCGAAAAATTAAGAGCCTAATTTGTGCAAAATTTAGCCGACCACGAATGGTCGGCTTTTTCTTTTTTCCCATATTATAAAAATTATAGCTTTTATCCCTGATACCTAAGCGCTGCCGATACCAGACCATTAAATAATGGATGTGGTTCATCTGGTCTTGACTTGAATTCCGGGTGAGCCTGTGTTGCAATGAAGAAAGGATGATCCGGTATCTCTACCATCTCAACAATTCTTCCATCAGGCGATATACCCGACAGTGACATTCCAGCTCCGGTCAAATCATCACGATAGTCATTATTAACCTCATATCTATGTCTGTGTCTCTCAGAAATTTCTTTACTACCATATAATGCTAAAGCAAGTGAATTCTCTTTGAGAACACATGGATAGGAACCAAGTCTTAACGTACCACCCAAATCCTCTACACCTTCCTGTTCCGGCATAAGCGCTATAACAGGATGCTTAGTGTCGGGAACAAGTTCGATACTTGCTGCATCGCGATATCCCAGAACATTTCTGGCAAATTCCACTATGGCAAGCTGCATACCAAGACACAATCCAAGATAAGGAATCATATGAACCCTGGCATATTCAATAGCCAGAATCTTGCCTTCCGTTCCACGCTGACCAAATCCACCCGGAACAAGGATACCATCTACATCGTGAAGATGCTCCTCAATATTTTCCGGTGTCAGATTCTCTGCATCAATCCAACGTATATCAACCTCTGTTCTATTAGCAATTCCACCATGTCTAAGTGCCTCTACAACGCTAAGATAAGCATCATGAAGTGACACGTACTTACCTACAAGAGCAATTGTAACCTTATGAAGCGGATGATGGAAATCATCAACCATCTGCTTCCAGCGTGTGAGGTCAGGCTCAGGACATGGCAACCTCAGGCATTCACATACTGCCTGCGCCAGATGCTCCTCTTCCATCATTAACGGCACAGCATATAAGCTTTCTGCATCGAGGTTCTGAAGTACATGCTCTTTTTTAACATTGCAAAAAAGAGCAATCTTTTCACGCATATTATCATCAACCGGATAATCCGAACGACATACAAGGATATCCGGCCAGATACCCATACTCTGAAGGGCTTTAACACTCATCTGAGTTGGCTTAGTCTTCATCTCACCTGATGCCTTAAGATAAGGAATCAATGTGACCTGAATCATAATAGCATTCTCTCTGCCAACTTCGGCCTGGAACTGTCTAAAGGCCTCAAGGAACGGCTGACTCTCAATATCACCGACTGTACCACCAACCTCTATAATCGAGATTGTTTCCTCATCAGGGCTCTTTGCCTTATAGAATCTATCCTTTATCTCATTGGTAATATGTGGAATAACCTGAACAGTTCCTCCACCGTAATCACCGTGTCTTTCTTTATTCAAAACAGTCCAGTATACCTTACCGGTAGTAACATTTGAATTCTTATCAAGACTTTCATTGATAAATCTCTCATAGTGGCCAAGATCCAAATCGGTCTCGGTTCCGTCATCGGTTACGAATACCTCACCATGCTGAATTGGGTTCATAGTTCCCGGGTCCATATTTATATATGGATCAAACTTCTGCATTGTAACCTTATAACCTCTAGCTTTTAGCAAACGACCAAGTGATGCAGCCGTTATTCCTTTACCAAGTCCGGATACAACACCACCTGTGACAAATACATATTTAACCATTCTTTACCTCTAATTCCTTCTGTATTTCCTGCAAATAAATTAGAAAAAGCAATGTGTAGCCCAATGCAAGCACGGACTACACGCTTCTATTTAAATTAAAATATTGCTTCTTATTTTATTCACCACTTGCACCATAGTTAGAAAGTACTCTGGCAGAAGGATCGTTAACATTACATCCCTCCCATTCCTTGTTAGGCATCCAGAAATCAACAACCATCTCCGCCTGTCCCGGATAATACTCTTCGAATAACTCTCTATATAGGAGTGACTCCTTAGTGAATGGAGTAGCATATGTATACTGCTTACACTTTTCCTCGAACTCTTCATCTGAATACTTAGACTCAGCATATTCCTTAAGAATATCTACCATAGAATGTCCAACCGCATCTGAGAATGCAGCTTTTTCTCTCATAAGAATGCTTTCAGGGAGATAATCGCCTTCAAAAGCGTGTCTAAGCAGATATTTTCCCTTGTTATATACATTCATCTTCTTAGCAGGATCAATACTCATAACATACTGAACGAAATCAAGATCACCAAATGGTACTCTCGCCTCTAACGAGTTAACAGAAATACATCTGTCTGCACGAAGAACATCATACATATAGAGTTCTCTGATTCTCTTAGCAGACTCCTTCTGGAATTCCTCAGCACTTGGTGCAAAATCTGTATACTTATAACCAAAGAGCTCATCCGAAATCTCACCTGTAAGAAGAACTCTTACATCTGTCTGCTCATGAATTGCCTTACAGCACAGATACATTCCCATGCTGGCTCTGATTGTAGTAATGTCATATGTTCCAAGTAGCTTAACTACATTAGGAAGCTCTCTTATAACATCCTCATCGGTCATATATACTTCTGTGTGGTCTGCTCCTATATAATCAGCAACCTGCTTAGCATATTTAAGATCGATTGCATCAGTACTCATACCAATAGCAAAAGTCTTAATTGGTTTTTTCAAAATCTTAGCTGATACAGCACATACAAGTGAACTGTCAAGACCACCACTAAGAAGGAAACCAAGTGGTGCATCAGCATCAAGTCTCTTCTCGATTCCGGCAACAAGCTTGTCATGGATATTCTTACATATCTCTTCAACATCATCTGTTACAACCTCTGACACCTGTGTCATATCTCTGTAGCATACAAATTCACCATCTGCATAATAGTGTCCAGGAGGGAAGGCCTTAATCTCATCAACAAGACCTACAAGGTTCTTAGCCTCTGAAGCAAAAGCAATCTCACCTTCCTTAACATATCCATAGAATAATGGACGAATTCCAATTGGATCTCTTGCAGCTACGAGACTTCCTCTCTTAGCATCATAGATAATGCAGGCATACTCTGCATCAAGCTCAGCAAACATTGAAAGACCCTTCTCCTCATAGAGTGGAAGTATAATCTCACAATCTGATTCACTACTAAATGTATATTTCTTAGATAATTCTTCTTTTATTGGTCTAAAACAATAAACCTCACCATTGCAGACAAGCAGATTATTATTAAGGGAGAATGGCTGCATACCGGCTTCTGATAAGCCCATGATAGACAGTCGTTCAAATCCTAAGATACCTCCTTCGAATTCTACGATTCTCTGCATATCCGGACCACGTGAAATGGTCTCATCAAAATGCTTCTTAAATTCTTCCTTTGTGATTGTGGTTCCTAAATAACCCATTATCGAACACATAATTTTTTCCTCCCTTGATACGATTCTGCTTTTCGTATCTTTCCTTCTGCGTATTATGGATGCGCAAGCTATCTCTTCGCCGTGCACCCTCGCGTTCTTCGAACTCAGGGTGTCGGGCTGGCGCCCTATAAATCTGAACCTGTTTTGTATATCCCGCATATATGCGATATATCCAAAACCGCTCCATCTTTGCATGGCTTGTAGCTAACGCAAAAAATGGCGAGAAGGGTCGTATAAAACGACCTTCTCGCCATTCACGTGTACTATTGTATACAATAATACCAAATCTGTCAACACTTTATTTTTTAACTTTACTACACATTTACGCTCTGTATTTAGAACTTTGCACCTCGGCTTATTTACAACAATTCCCGGCTTTTCCGGCCTATTTGTTGCTTTTAACCCTAGTCTTCAGAATTCTCATAATACACATAAACTCTCGACTTTTTGGTAACAGTACCCTTCTTCTGGGTAATAGTAATCATTGCTCCTAAAGTACTTGCGCTAGGGTCATTCTTAAAAGTAAAATGACCATCCGGAGCAATCTCTATTACTTCGCTATTTGAGGAAGAATATGTATATGTTGCACCTGCCACCGGATTCTTAACCTCAATACGCTTATCAGTATAAGATGTAAACAGCTTAACCTCTTCATACATATCAGGTTCACGTGTTATATCAGGCCTACCTTCATAAGGACTCTGTTCCATAACTTCTACTTCAAAGTCAACCTTAGGTAATATAACGAGTACACAAGTTGTACTTGTGCCATTCTTTTCAAAATCAGCAGCTTTTGCTTTAACACAAAGAGTAAAACTACCCTCAAAACTAATGTCCTTAGCTATTGTGATCTTACCTGTATTAGCATCAATATTAATTCCACAGTCAGGCGTATAATCTTCAATAGACCACTGTACCTTCTTAGTAGTCGGAACTACATTACGTACAGAATCGCCAACATAGCTAACTGTTGGTGCCGGGATAGTCAGCGCCTTCCCCGGCTCATATCTGTATACCGGAGTCTGATTATATGATGTAAGTGTCTCACTAGACACATATTTTGCAGTTATTTCTTTAATTGGCTGCAAAATTGTAATTGCAGTCTTGGCAGTACTAGCCTTTTCGGCATTTGGATCCTTTGCTGCTTCAATCTCAAGATAGTATGTACCTGCAGGTATTTCGAATGTCAATTCACCATACTGCGTTACATTTACATAGATATTATAATCATCATCTATTCTTACATGTCCAATATCACCATTATCTGCTAACGGATATCTTTTATCATCCTCATATATAAAGAATGTTGCTTTAAGATCTTCCTTATGTGTTGTAGCTGTACTGAACTTAGCAGTACCTACAAGTACCTCTCCTTCGTCTGCATAGAACTTAACCTTCTTATTAACAAGCTTAAGTGCTGTCTCATACTTTGGAGCCTTTGTTGCTGCCTTAACAGTTACAGGCTTGCAGTTAACATTGCTAGGTACATAATATGTGCCGGATACAGTGAATGAATAATTACAAGCTTTACCTGAACCAGCTGGTGAATCTGTTAATTTAAGTGTTACCTTTCCATTTTCATCTGGCTTAACATTGTTGAATACCACTTCTGAATCTGCAACATCATCACCATACATTCCTTCAACCGGTAACTTACCCTTTGCTACTACTTGTGTAGCGGTAATATTATAGATGCAAGACATCTCAGTACCTAAAACCTTAGGTTCTGCAATAGAAAGAACTACTTCTGTATCGCTGCTTGACACTGCCTTCACAGTTGGTGCTGCATTTTCAAATCCTTTTGTAGTAAATACGAAATTTTTAGTTGCAACGACTTTATCACCCTGTGATCTATCAACAAATCTGACCTCAATCTCTTTCTTAAGTGAACGATCCTCAGACGATATCATATCCATATATTTAACATCAATTTTACCGTCACTAATGTCTAAGGAACCCTTAGTCGAATTTGCACCAGCATACGCTAAAACCATATCTGCCGGATTAACTCCTGCATTATAAGTAATCTTTAATACTGGATTATTCTTAGCTGCCATCTCAATATAAACAGTATCAACGCCATCGACCTTTTTCTCACCCTGTACCTTAACAGAAGTACATTTAGCAGATATCACAAGCTTTGTTGTGCTAACAATCTTCTTGCCGTCCTTAATTGTTACAGTAATTGTCTTGCCTGCAACCTCATCAAGAGTAGCCTCTGCAAATACAATCTTGTCTTCTTCTACAGTATATGCAACATCATCTTTTCCAATCTTGGCTGTAATTGCAACATTCTCGTCATCAAGGTCAAGTTTTCCATCTGCACCTTCCTGAACATATACTGCTGCACTATACTGCTTAAGAATATTATATGTTGTGCCCTTTCCTGTAATGGCTGCATCGTTAGACTCTACTATAGTCTTAAGAAGTTTCTGTGAATCAATCTTAAATGTATCTGCCTCAAGGTCAGTTACCTTGAATGTAATCTTTTCATTTTTAGCAAATGCAACCTTTTTATCATTAACATATGCTGCTGTAAGCTTGCAGTTATCCTTAGCACTAACAACTACAGTTATAGTTGTTCCAAAAGGAACGGCCCACTTGTCCGTCGCTGTATACAGACCTGTAGATCCTTCAGCAATTGACACAAGTTCTGTCGTTTCAGAATCCATTACAGCTGTCAAATCAACTGCCTTAGCTTCAGATGTAATATCATATACAGCAATATCAACAGTTTCACCATGGTTAGTATTATTAATATCAACGGCAGGGATACTAAATGTATATGAATATGCTGCTCCGGCAGGCTTAGGCGCCACCTCAGCACCACCTAAAGAAGGAACAACAGGGGCATCTGCAGTAAGTGTTACTAATATTTCTGCAACATTTGCATTAACCTTATATTCATCATTAGCCCTATCATAGGTTGCATTCTTTACTGAAGTAACCTTAACATTTCCAACTGTTGACTTATTATCAAGTATAAATCTTGCACCACCTTTAGCCTTGGTAAGTGTTGTAGTTGCCTTGATAGTAACATCTGACTTAATACCTGCAAGCTTATAATATACTCTGCCATCTTTTGCAGTGAGCTTTGTAAGTGTAGCTGTACCAGAAGCTTTGGATACAGTGCCAAGAATGTTATGCACCGAATCTCTTACATCCACCCAGAAATATACCGTATTATCGTGATATGCAGCAAATGATACTATACTATCATCTTTAAAGTTTACCGTACCATCCTCATTAGGTACAACCTCATATGTTGCTACCTTATCATCACTTGGTAGTGTAACCGTATATTCTTTAGCCTCTGTCTCAGCAGAGATAATAAAACAGCAAGTTCTTCTAAAACCATTGCTATCCTTTACCTTCATAACCTTTGACAATTTATCACTACTGAGCTTATACCAGTTCACATGTGTACTGTCACTAAAAGCTACCAACTCTATCTCTTCACCTAATGGTTCTTCTCCATTTTCAAATGCAAGTTCTGATGCGTATGGAGTAGCTACTACTTTTTTAACTGAATATCCTGTCTTAGGAACTATGGATACATCTAAATCCTTGTCAGCATTCACACAATTATAAGTATATTTACCCTCTCTTACTAAAGCATATCCTGACTTGAAACTTGCCGTAATATTATCATTCTTTTCGAATAGTACCACATCTCTGATTATAGACTTAATAACAGTATCATTTGAATCACTTATAATCTTTCCAAGTGAATATCCACCAACATTAGTAGGGGTAATCATCCTTCCGTTCTTCTTAACCTCTACATTTGGCATATTTAAAAGCGAAAGGTAGTATCCCTGCTCAACTTTTATCTCAAAAGTATTATGATCCTCAGTAGTCTCAACTGGAGCAACAGACTTCACCTGACTTAATTCCGCACTGGTTGGTGTTACCCCTTTCGAAGTACAGTAATATAAACTACCAATAAACTCATCGCTGGTAACGGCAACTGTATAGCTTGGCGCCTTTTCTCTTGCACATACGCAAATAGTTAACACGTCACCATCCTTTAATGCACTTCTAGGCACTGTCGGATAATAATATGCTGCACCAGTTAATAGGTCGCTATAGCTTCCAGCTCCAATTTTATATTGTATCTTATCAAGAATATACTCTGAGTCAGTTGCTTTTTCGGTCACCTTAACAGCAATATCCATATCACTGTATAATGAAAAATACTCTTTGGACTCATCCCATTCTCCGCCTAAAAGCTCAATGTCTGATACCAGTTCATATTCATCCTCAATAACAAGCTTTATCTTCATATCGGCTTCTTCAAGCTCAATCTCACTCGTCTCCTCAACTGTGGCCTCCGTTGTTGTCTCTTCTACAACAGAAGTCTCCTCCTCAGTTGTCACTTCTGCAGCCTCAACCGAAGTGTTTTCCTCTGTCACAACCTCTTCAGTAGTTGTAACTACACTTTCTTCTACAGTCTCAATTGCCTCAGCTACCGGCACCTCTTCGGCATATGCTGCAAGAGAAGCAGCCGGAACTGAAGTAACTACCATGAGAGCTGCAAGAATACTCGCAATTGATCTCTTAACGAAATACTTCATACCTTTTTATCCTCCGTTTTTGTTTTTTACGCAAGCGTTATTATATCATACAGCATAGTAAAGCACACCATAATATTGCCACTAAACAGCATTATCATGATGCGCCGTTTTCTTAGGTTTATTTATCAAACTCACCCCTGATATCATCCTTAGGAGGTTCCAATGGATACTGACCTGTAAAGCATCCTTTACATATTCCAAGCTCATTAGCTATCTGATGAAGTCTCTCTTCCTTAAGATATCCAAGTGAATCAGCTCCTATAACCTGCCTTATCTCTTCAATGGACCTATTATAAGCTATCAGCTGCTCTCTGGCCGGAACATCTGTTCCAAAATAGCATGGATATAAGAATGGCGGTGAGCTTACCCTCATATGCACTTCTTTAGCACCTGCTTCTCTAAGCATTCTAACTATTCTATCAGAAGTTGTTCCTCTTACAATTGAATCATCAATCATAATAATTCTTTTATCCTTAACCACTTCCTTAAGTGCATTAAGTTTAACCCTTACACTACTCTCCCTGCTTTTCTGGCCCGGCTTTATGAAGGTACGACCTACATATCCGTTCTTAACAAATGCCTGAGCATAGGGAAGCCCCGATTCTGACGCATATCCCATCGCAGCCACATTACCGGATTCCGGTACGCCTACTACCATATCCGCCTCAACCGGCGAATCAATTGCAAGATATTTGCCTGCAAGCATCCTTGACTGATATACGCTCATTCCGTCTATATACGAATCAGGTCTTGCAAAGTAAATATATTCAAATATACATCTTGCCTGCTTCTCCGGTTCAAGACACATTGATGTATCTGACTCGATTCCTTTTTCAGGTGAAATAGTAACCACCTCTCCCGGTAGTACATCTCTGACATATTCCGCCCCGATTGTATCAAGCGCACAGGTCTCTGAAGCAAGAATATATGCATTGTCTCTCTTGCCGATGCAGAGCGGTCTGAAGCCATACGGATCCCTGGCACCAATTAGCTTTCTTGGAGACATTACCACAAGCGAATATGCTCCTTTAATCTTCCTCATAGTAAGCTTGACTGCCTGCTCAACAGAAGTAGAATAAAGTCTCTCCCTTGCAATAAGATAAGCCACAACCTCCGAATCAATGGTTGTCTGGAATATAGCTCCTGTATAAGCAAGCTCTTCTCTAAGTTCGTTGGCATTTATAAGATTACCATTATGGGCAAGTCCCAGAATACCCTTAACATAATTAATAACCAAGGGCTGAGCATTCTCTCTTACTGAACTTCCGGCAGTTGAATATCTTACATGGCCAACACCAATATTTCCCTTTAATCCGTTAATCAGATCTGGCGAAAAAGCTTCATTAAGTAGCCCCATATCCTTGTAGCATTTAAAGTTATTCTTAGGGCCTTCGGTATCACTCACTGCAATACCGCAGCTTTCCTGACCTCTATGCTGAAGTGCAAACAGTCCATAATATATGGAACCTGCCACGTCTGTACCATCGAAGTCATACATTCCAAAAACACCACATTCTTCCCCGAATTTGTCCTCAATCAGATTATTCTCAAATATCACCTTTTGATCCTCCTAAGCATCTATGGTTGATACGCAGATGGTTATCTCCTCAAGTACATCAAGGAATACTCTTACAGTATCAAGCGAAGTGAACATTGTAACATTATTTTCTGTTGCACATCGTCTAATTGCCACACCATCCTCATAATGAACACCCGACAGAATAGCTCGTGTGTTAATTACATAAGATACATAGCCTGCACGAATAGACTTAAGAATCTCATCTGAACCCTCTGAAAGCTTACGCCTTACACGAGTACGAATTCCATGCTCCTTAAGGAAATCCGCTGTACCAATCGTAGCCTCTATATTAAAGCCCAGATTATAGAATCTTCTGATAAGAGGAAGAGCCTCTTCTTTATCCTCATCGGCAAGTGTAACCGTTACTGTACCATAGTTAGACAGCTTTACTCCGGAAGCAATCAGAGCCTTATACATTGCCCTGTGAAGCGATACATCATAGCCTATGGCTTCACCTGTTGACTTCATCTCAGGTGATAAATATGCATCCATACCATGAAGCTTTGAGAAAGAAAAGGCAGGTGCCTTAACATAGTATCTCTTCTTTTCATCAGGATAAAAAGCGACATCTGTGTCAGAATATTGTTCTACATCGAATCCAACCTTCTTTAGTTCTTCGGAAAGCGGACTACCAAGGATAACCATAGTAGCTATATCAGCCAGACTGTATCCTGTTGCCTTGGACAGGAATGGCACTGTTCTCGAAGAACGTGGATTAACCTCAATAATATATACATTATCATTCTTATCTACAATAAACTGGATGTTAAATAATCCTACGATTCCAATTCCAAGTCCAAGTCGCTTGGTATAATCAAGAATTGTATGCTTAACCTTATCCGAAATCGAATATGTCGGATATACACTTATCGAATCTCCGGAATGAACTCCGGTTCTCTCAACTAGCTCCATAATTCCCGGAGCAAATACATCCTTTCCGTCACAGATTGCATCAATCTCAACTTCCTTACCCATTATATACTTGTCAACAAGTACCGGCTTATCGACATCTACCTCTACTGCAGTCTTAAGATAATGCTCTAAGTCTTTCTCTTTTGCAACAATCTGCATTGCACGTCCACCAAGAACAAAGCTTGGACGAACAAGTACAGGATAACCAATCTCTGCTGCTGCCTTAACACCTTCTTCAATACTTGTTACAGCCCTTCCGTCAGGCTGCGGAATATTAAGTTCTCTTAATAATGAATTGAATGCGTCACGACTCTCTGCCTTCTCTATGGCAATGGTGTCCGTACCAATTATTTTCACACCATACTCACTAAGCGGCTCTGCCAGATTAATCGCAGTCTGACCACCAAGAGATGCAATAACACCCTCCGGCTTCTCAAGTTCAATAATATTCATTACATCCTCAACACAAAGAGGCTCGAAATACAGCTTATCTGAGATGGTATAATCAGTTGATACCGTCTCAGGGTTATTATTAATGATAATGGCTTCATAACCTGCTGCCTGAATAGTCCTTACTGCATGTACTGTTGAATAGTCAAACTCAACACCCTGGCCAATTCTGATTGGACCTGAACCGAGTACAATTATTTTCTTTTTATCAGAAAGAATTGACTCATTCTCAGTTTCATATGTTGAATAGAAATATGGAATATAGCTGTCGAACTCTGATGCACATGTATCAATCATCTTGTATACCGGGAATACATTATTTACCTTACGATAATCATAGATTTCCCTTGTTGTGCAATTCAAAAGTATGCTCAGTTCCTTATCTCCAAAGCCCATTCTCTTAGCTTCATAGAACAAATCCTCAGGTATATCTGCAAGAGAGTATTTGCCCACTTCCTTTTCCATAACAATAATATTAGCAAGCTTGTCTATGAAAAAAGTATCAATTGTCGAACGGCGAACAATCTCCTCTACCGTAACACCTCGTCTAAGCAGTTCTGCAATCGCATAGATTCTGTCATCACATGACTTAGCAATATAATTAAGAAGCACATTAGTATCCAGTTCATCAAACTTGGACATATACAGATGATATACACCAATTTCAAGCGAACGGATTGATTTAAGAATACTCTCCTCAAAGCTTCTACCGATACTCATTACCTCACCGGT
This sequence comes from Candidatus Colinaster scatohippi, assembly GCA_018064805.1. GTDB lineage: Bacteria > Bacillota > Clostridia > Lachnospirales > Lachnospiraceae > Colinaster > Colinaster scatohippi. The sequence goes on along the minus strand of JAGHUN010000058.1, from coordinate 5,379 downwards.
AGCCTTCATCTGTGTACTTAAGCTATTATCTGCATCTGCAAACTTATCAAATGGGAATCTTGGCATCTTACTAACAACATAATCAAGAGCCGGCTCGAAACATGCCAGAGTATTAGCAAGCTTAATCTCATCAAGGTGCATTCCAACAGAAATCTTAGCTGACACTCTTGCAATCGGATAACCGGAAGCCTTGGATGCAAGTGCTGACGAACGTGATACTCTTGGGTTAACCTCGATTACATAGTAGTCAAAAGAAACCGGATCAAGCGCAAACTGTACATTACAGCCACCCTCAATCTTAAGAGCCCTGATAATATTCAAGGCCGCATCTCTAAGCATATGATACTCACGGTTAGTTAGTGTCTGTGATGGACATACAACAATCGAATCACCTGTATGAATACCAACAGGATCAAGATTCTCCATATTACAAATTGTGATAGCTGTGTCATTAGCATCACGCATTACTTCATATTCAATTTCCTTATAACCCTTTACGGATTTCTCGATAAGGGCCTGGTGAATTGGAGAAAGCACAAGCGCATTCTTAAGAATCTCTTTGAGTTCCTTCTCATTGTCTGCAAATCCACCACCGGTTCCTCCAAGTGTGAAAGCAGGACGAATTACTATTGGATAGCCAATCTCATCAGCTGCCTTAATTCCGTCTTCAAGAGTCTCAACGATTATAGATGGAAGTACCGGTTCATTTATTTCCTCACAGAGTTCCTTGAATTTTTCTCTATCCTCTGCTCTGTCAATACTTTCACTGGTTGTTCCAAGAAGTTCAACCTGACATTCCTCAAGAATACCCTTTTTCTCAAGCTGCATTGCGAGATTAAGTCCGGTCTGTCCTCCAATACCGGGAAGTATTGCATCCGGTCTCTCTGTTCTTATTACCTTAGCTAAGAACTCTAGCGTTAACGGCTCCATATACACCTTGTCTGCAATGGTAGTATCAGTCATAATTGTTGCAGGGTTAGAGTTACACAGAATAACCTCATATCCTTCTTCTCTAAGTGCTAAGCAGGCCTGTGTTCCGGCATAATCAAACTCTGCTGCCTGTCCAATAACTATAGGACCTGAACCAATAACAAGAATTCTATTAATATCAGTACGTTTAGGCATGGCTTACACACCCCCTTTTCATATTATCAATGAACATATCAAACAGATAATCACTATCCTGTGGTCCCGGACAGCTTTCAGGATGGTACTGTACACCAAATGCCCTGTCTCTGGTACAACATACACCCTCAATAGTGTTGTCAAGGAGATTAATATGTGTCACTTCCAGAGAAGTACTTCCTATACTGTCATTATCTACAGCATATGAATGGTTCTGCGATGTGATTTCAACCTTACCTGTATTAAGATTTTTAACCGGATGATTGCCGCCTCTGTGACCAAACTTAAGCTTGTAGGTCCTTGCACCATATGCAAGCGACAATATCTGATGGCCAAGACAGATACCAAAAATCGGATATCTTCCCTTCAGTTCTCTTACTGCTTCTATAACAGGAACTGCATCCTCCGGATCTCCGGGGCCGTTTGATATAAATATTCCATCCGGCTTAAGAGACTCTATTGTCTTAGCATCCGTATTCCATGGTACAACTGTCACCTTGCATCCCTTAGAAAGAAGTGAACGAAGAATATTCTGTTTCATTCCACAATCAATGGCTACAACATGCATTCCTTTATTAGCAAGTGCACTATTGCTGACAATTGGGGCAATAATATCTGCCTTCCATATATTTTTAGAGCTGACCCTTGCAACAACTGAGTGTGAAAGTTCTACCATCTTAAGAATTCCAAGAGCTTCCTTATTATCCGTCTCAATATCTGTAATCATAGCCTTACAGCTACCCTTATCACGAAGCACTCTTGTAATCTGTCTGGTATCCACACCTGATATACCAACTATCTCATACTTCTTCATAATCTCATCCAACGTATGTGTGGATCTGAAATTAGATGGTAAATCATTATACTCTCTTACAACAAGCCCACCGATTGTAGGATTCTGCGACTCAAAATCATCCTCATTAATTCCATAATTACCAATTAACGGATAAGTCATTACTACTGCCTGATCTGTATATGATGGGTCCGATATAATCTCCTGATAGCCAACCATAGATGTATTGAATACAAGTTCAATTATTCTCTCTGAGCTATCTCCAAATCCATAACCCTCATAGACCGAGCCATCTTCAAGAATTAGTTTTCTGTTCTTGTCCATTTCCTTCTGCTCCTTGTTTTCTCTTATTTACAAAGTAATTACAGACTTTTTATATAAAAAAGCTGCCGCTAGTCGCTCACAAAAATAGCCTACGGGAATACTTCTCCCGCAGGCTATCATCTTTGATAAAATAAGTTCTATGTATTTTCCAATGAATATTATACTACTCAATTTCATGATGTGCATCAAAATCTTAAGTATTATATTACTCAACATCCTGAAGTGCATCAAAATCTTCTTCACCTGTTCTGATTTTAACAACTTTTTCAACAGGATATACAAATATCTTACCATCACCAATATGACCGGTGTAGAGAGCTTTCTTAGCAGCCTCGATAACTGCCTCTACAGGAATTGCACTTACAACAACTTCAACCTTAACCTTTGGAAGAAGTGTAGCATCCATCTCAACACCTCTGTATCTGTCGCCGGCACCCTTCTGGATACCACAACCCATAACCTGTGTAACTGTCATACCTGTTACACCGAGGTCATTCAATGCCTTCTTCAAAGCATCATATCTTGTTAACTTAGCAACAATTACAATCTTATTAATACCTGTTGCAGAAGTAAGTGGTGCAACAACAGGAACCGCTGCTGCTTTCTTAACCTCACTTGCATCTGCGTAGGCTTCAGAACCAAGAGAAGTGTTCTCGTTAACGTCCATCGTCATGGTGTTAGAGATATCCATGATGCTGAAGCCCGCATATGCAGAAGGAATACCGTGTTCTGTAGAGTCAAGACCAATAATCTCTTCCTCTTCAGTAACACGCAGTCCGAAGACAGCTTTGATAAAAGAGTAAGCAAGGAACATTGTAACTGCTGTCCATGCTGCTGTAGAAATCATACCAACAAACTGAATACCAAGTAACTTGAATCCACCACCATAGAAGAGACCTACCATCTCATTTCCTGCTGCATCAGCAATGGCATATTCAGGAGCTGTATTAGTTGCAAAAAGACCAACTGCAAGTGTACCCCAAATACCGTTTAAGCAGTGAACTGCAACGGCACCAACCGGGTCATCTACATGAAGTACATAATCAAGGAACCATACACCGAAGCAAACTAAGAGTCCGGCTACAATACCGATTATGATTGCACCAAATGCATCTGTTACATCACATGGAGCTGTAATAGCTACAAGACCTGCAAGTGAAGCGTTAAGACACATTGAAACATCAGGCTTACCATACTTAATCCATGTAAAAATCATACATGTTACAGTTGCAAGAGCCGGTGCAATTGTTGTTGTTACAAAAACAGATCCAAGCTGTGGAAGTGTTGTACAGGCTGCACCGTTAAATCCATACCAACCAAGCCAAAGAATAAATACACCAAGTGCTGCGATTGGAAGGTTATGTCCAGGGAAGGCATTAACTTTTGTTACCTTTCCATCCTTATCTTTAACAAACTTACCAATTCTAGGTCCAAGGATTGAGGCACCAATAAGTGCTGCAATACCACCAACCATATGAATACAGTTAGAACCTGCAAAATCGTGGAATCCCATCTGAGCTAAGAAGCCGCCGCCCCATGTCCAATGAGCTTCAATAGGATAAACAATTGCGGAAATTATAGCTGAGTATACACAGTATGATAAGAACTTAGTTCTCTCAGCCATTGAACCTGATACGATAGTTGCTGTTGTTGCACAGAATACCAGGTTAAATACGAAATTAGAAAAATCAAAATTTGCGTAATCTGTGAAAATATCAAATCCCGGTTTACCAATGAAACCAAATAAATCTTCACCAAGTAATAGACCAAAACCAACAAGAATAAAAACAACAGTACCTATACAGAAGTCCATAAGGTTCTTCATCAGGATGTTACCTGTGTTCTTAGCTCTTGTAAAACCAGCCTCACACATTGCGAAACCGGCCTGCATCCAAAATACCAGTGCGGCGCCGATTAGAAACCATACACCAAACACTTCGCCACTTATAGCGCTCATAATCTCTTCTGTCATAATATTGACCTCCTCATTTATCTCCGGATACCGATATAAACATCGGTATCCGAAGTTTTTTCGCATCAGTTAAAGACACGTTTTATACATAGAACAGCATATCTGCATATGTTGGATATGGAAGAACATCTGCCGGCATAATTAACTCTGTTGCATCAGCAACTGTTCTGATAGCCTCCATATCAGGAATGATTGTATCCTTGTAGAACAATGCTGCCTCAAGCATATCTTCAATTCCTTCAACCTTTGCTGTATCAGCAACAAGTTTCTCAGTAAGAGCTGAAAGTTCATCATATGAAGCACTTACCTTTGTAAGCTTATCCTCAAGAGTCTTGCAGCTAATTCCTGCAACTGCCTCTTTTCTTGTAACAATTGAAGTTGCAAGATCATCTGTATAAACCAAAACTGCCGGTAAGAACTCGTGATAAAGCATATCTGAAAGAGTCTTAGCCTCGATATGAAGTGTCTTAACATAGTTCTCAAGAAGAATTTCATATCTTGAATCAATCTCACTCTTAGTAAATACTCCATGCTTTGTGAAGAGTGTTACATTCTTCTCATCAGTAAACTTAGGAAGAACATCCGGTGTAGTCTTTAAGTTGTAAAGACCTCTCTTCTCAGCCTCAGCTACCCACTCATCTGTATATCCATCACCATTGAAGATTACTCTCTTATGCTCTGTTATTGTCTTCTTAATAAGTTCCTTAACAGCTAAATCAAGATCAGCTGCATCCTTGAGTTCATCATAGAACTGGCTAAGCGACTCTGCTACCGCTGTATTAAGAACTACGTTTGGTCCTGCAACTGAAAGTGAAGAACCAAGAGATCTAAACTCAAACTTATTACCGGTAAAGGCAAATGGTGAAGTACGGTTTCTATCAGTTGTATCCTTAAAGAAATGAGGAAGAACTGTAGCTCCGATATCCATTGCCTCACGAGCTGAACCCTCGAATAATGTTCCTTTTTCAATCGAATCAACTACTGCAGCAAGCTCATCACCAAGGAACATTGATATAATTGCCGGTGGTGCCTCGTTGGCTCCAAGTCTATGGTCATTACCTGCTGATGCAACTGCAAATCTCATCATATCTGCATAATCATCAACAGCTTTAATAACTGCTGCAAGGAAAACGAGGAACTGTACATTCTCAGCCGGTGTCTTACC
>JAGHUN010000001.1 GCA_018064805.1 Candidatus Colinaster scatohippi | reverse complement strand
GCCCTTATCAACACAAAGAGTGCCATCTGTATAAATTCGCGTACCATATCCCTTAAGCGAATTAATATTTAACTGTGCACCATTTGTTATTTTAAGGCCATCATATATTCCTACCGCATACTCATAACTATTGTCACTGATACAGTTAACAACTAACGAATCACCCGAAATAGTAAGCAGACCTGACGTGTCTTCATTAGAAAGTACTTTATCGGTAGAGCCCGCCGTGTTTTCAAGAGTTAATGTACCTGTACCTGTGATATTAAGTTCTTTTCTATCACCGGAAGTGTATAAAGCCATCCCGGTATCTGTCACAATAAGGCTGTCTCCGCTGTTTATGATTGTTGCTGATACTCCACTGATTTTGACCTGCTTAGGCAATGCATCATGAAGGGTCAGTTCCTTTTTGTCCTTATCCCACTTCCAGCCTTCTTCAGTCAGCATATCCTCTGACTCAGTTGCACCACTGATATCAAGAATCTTATCTACTGTAGTCCTTCCCTGAGCATTGACAAATACCTTAATATCTTCTGTTGATACTGTAATTTTGCCGATACTGAAGGTCGCCGAGGCCTCACATTTATATGTATAAACTCCATCTATAAGTGATGCTTCTTCATATGTAACATTCGTTGCACCCGGTATTTTAACTCCATCCTTATACCACTGATAGCTAACTGCAGGTGTCTCATCTATATTGGCAAACTCTGTCTCAACCGAAAGCGTTGCTGTGCCTCCAGACTTAATACCTTACAGAGACTCCGGAGCAGATGTAAAGCGCAAAACCTCTGCATAAATAAAATCCTCTGTGTCTTTGTCCACATGCATAACATAATAGGACGCTCCCTCTTCTATAAAAGCATTAATCATAGCCCCTTGGTCATAATTAAAGGTCTTAGCATATGCTACAACTCCCCTTGGACCAAAGGAATATCCCGGCAATCTGTGAACTTCTATTATACCGCCTCTCAAATCAACATTGGCATTAGTTGCACGAATTATTCCCATTGAAAGATTGGTACGAGTGTTTCTACATTCAAACTTACCACCGTCACCAATAGTTATATCCGCATCATTATTTGCACAAATAGCCGCGCTACTTTGTCTCGTTGGGTCGGTATAAGTGCTGTCACCACACTTCCTTTTCCCAAAACATTAATTATTCCTTTATTATCTATTCCAGCATCATTATTTATGTATATTCCGTGGCCTTCTCCACTGGATGTATTAAACTTACCACCTTCGATTACATCCAATCTTCCATTATTGTTAAATAATACCGCAGCTGCCACACCCGGGTTGGTTGCATTAATAGTTCCACCATTCTTAACAACAACACTTGCACCTGAAAAGCATCTTAAAGCATAAGTATTTCGACTAACTGATGCATTAAGAGTTGCTCCGTCTGTAACAGTAAGGGAGCCCTTTGAAACATATGCCGCACTATCACCATAATTATTGACACAATCAACGGTAAGTGAACCTCCTGAAACAGTTATATTGTGCTCTCCATCTGCTATATTTCCACGCAGCGCTGCAGTCGAATTACTCTGTGTGCTCAGATGCAGGGTGCCATTACCGATAATCTGCAGATCTTTGGCACTGCTGCCTGAAATCAATATTGCTGCCCCGTTGTTATAAGTTACCGAACTGTCATTCAGTACTTCAATTGTTGCATCACTGAAGAAAATCAGTCCTTTATTTATATTGGCCCCATCAAGAGTAAGAGTGCTGCTTGCCATATCCCAGCTCCATCCCTCTGTGGCCATATTATCAACCGATGGTGTAGTCGATGAAAAAGACATAGTCGGCTTCTCCGGTGTCTCCTCCAGTACTATTTCTTCTGTAGAAGTTACTTCTTCAGAGTATTCCTCTGTAGTCTCATCAGTTGTCTGAGTAGCCTCATCTTCACCTGCTTCGCTTGAGACTATACTTTCAGGCATATCACTATCTTCTCCATCGTGTGTCTCAGTAATCTCACTGGAAACATCAGCATCCACGCTTTCCGAGTACTCATCATTTTCCGGCACAGACGCATATGCTATAGCAGCAGTTTGCGGTACGCTTGTAACCATCATAATAGCTGTTAGCATCGCAGCCAGTAATCTACTCAATTTCTTTCCTATCCTCATTACTCTTTCCCTTCTAACCTGCTCACAAACAAAAACATCAGCTCTGTAGACCTCTGTATGTTCTAGTGACTACAGAGATTTAATAGATTAAAAATGCCTCCAGGAGGCCAAACACTCCTAGGAGGCCATTTATATACTAATTTTATGTTAAAAACACCTGTGCTTCAAGTTTTTTATATATTATTTAGTTAAAAAACTAGAACTTCAGAATTACGGCAGTGCAATTATCCATATGAGCACTCTTATGCGCTCTTTTATAAAAGGCTGCTATTGCCTTATCTCCATCCTTTTTCAGATATCTCTTTATTTCCTCTTCTGAGGCGACTCCCTTCAAACCATCCGAACACACAAGAAAAATATCGCCCTTACTTATGGAACCGGCTTTAATATATGCCATTTCACTACCTGCAATTTTCTTTTTTCCAAGATATCTTGTTAGAGTGTGGAATTCCTTTGGCAATACGCTTTTACCACCATTTATCTTTTCTCTGGCAACAGTGTGTTCCTCACTAAGCATCTCAAGATGATTATCATGAACCAGATAAATGGGACTGTCACCTATATTGGCTATCCAGTAGGTATCATTTTTCCACAATAACAACGATATCGTTGTTGCCGTGGAACCTATTTTTTCACCAAGAATTATTATTTTCTCATTGACCTGATTCAACAATTCTTCAATCAATGTTTCATGGATACCTTCTTCATTTCTGTAATTATCTATAAAGTGTGAAATTGCCTGTATAGCTGCTTTTGATGCCAATTCTCCATGATTTGAAGAAGCCACACCATCAGCTACAGCAACAACATGCAGTTCATCCGGTTCACAGTCAAGGTACCCCTTAATCTCACAGTCTTCTCCGGCATATGCATACTTCTTGTCAACCATAAAATTATCCTGATTGACAGGTCTCCCTCCTATATCTGTTCTAGCATGATAATGCACCGAATATGCCACAAATTCCGAACCACTCTGCGCCTTTTTTCCATAAAATTCGTCCGCAAACAACTGAACAGATTTATATCTTTTATTTATATCTAATGATAATCCATGCATCAGTGCATTTTGCATTTTGGATGTAAGAGATAATCTGGTTAACATACTTGGAACAGCATCATATCTCAGTCTGTCCTCAGGCGACGGAATACCTTCACCCGTCAGCAGAAAAATAATAGTAACACATAGCGAATAAATATCTGTCCATGCCCCTATTTCTGAAAGCTTATTATTTTCAGGAGCCTCCAAACCTTTATGATTAAATATCAGGCTGCTCCTTAAATGATTTTCCCTTGTAGATGTTGCACTTCCAAAATCTATAAGTACAAGCCTGTTGTCTTCACTTACAAGAAAGTTCCCCGGACTTATATCCCTATGCACTATTCCTCGTTCATGCATCTGATCCAATGTAATGAGTGCGGATGGCAACATATCCTTAAGCACATTTATACTGATTGTCCCACCACATTCTGCTCTAAACTTGGCAAGGGACTTTCCCTGTATAAGTTTCATAACTAAGAAGTGCCTCTTCCCGCTTACAAAATAATCATACAAATGCGAAATATTGGGAACATTTTCTAAGGCCTTAAGTACCTTGGCCTCATGTGCAAGACTGCTTTCAGAGCACTTAATGGCAACAAAACGGTTAACCAGGTGGTCTATCGCCTTGTATGTTGTTCCAAAACCGCCTTTTCCAATCTCATTTATAATTTCATATCTGTTTTTTAATCTGCTGCCTTTTTTGAGTTCCATTTATTAATTCTTCCCACAATTGGCTCATACCTCTTTCTAAGAAGTCTCACCATTCTGTTAAAATCATTCTCGCCCACAATTACATCATATTTATCCGGAATTGTTCCGAATGTAAGTATCTTTTGCACCTTATATTTATCCTGCAGATATGCCAGCATATTATCCTTTGATGAATTCTTATTATATATTTTTATATACGAGTATCCCTTATAATCCGCAGATAAAGTTGTAAGAATCTTAAAGCGGTCATAATATCCTTTTTCTCTAAGCACACTACAGAAATTCTCTATTCTTTTTGTAGTATCCAAAATCATTAAATAAACGACATTTTCATTGCCATGGAATTCTCTTTTTATATAATTCCTATATGGTGATGTGCGCAATCTGCTAACAAGATTATTATTTACCTCATCCGGCATATCATCATAATAAATAAGAAGTGTATCATCGATGATTACATTAGTATAAGGATGCATTCCATATTCATGAATCAAAGCTATGAGTTCCATGGATGCTTCTCCTGAAATCACATATTCTTTGACATATTCACTCTTGTTAATGTCATAAATCGCTGCACCATCCATAACAATAACCGGATATTTGAAGTGAATATCCGACAGGGGTTCTAAAAGTGATGCCGGTGTCCTCATTGTTGAAATAGTAAACCTTAATCCATCATCTATCATTCTGTTTAATTCAACCTTTGAGAAGGCACTTATCTTGTTTTCCATATTTACAAGGATACCTTCAACACCGGACACAAATAACGTCTCCCTATCAGGATTAATGCATATTCTGATGTTATTAACACATACACCTATCGCAATTCCAATCATAGTATCAAGAAATCTGTTCCATACAAAAAAGTACGGATTTGCATCCCCTATATGATTCACTATTATGCTTAAGAAGACAACACACGAGAAATATGCTGCCTGATTTTTGCGTATTAACACCGTAGTATATATAACCAATACTATTCCAACAAACACGCACAATATCTCTATTACTATTCTGCTTTCGTTTGTAACCACATATGGGTAGATCAGAATGTATAGTAGTCCATATACCGCACCAACAATTGTACCTGTTGTTCTTTGTAATGCATTCGCCAATGTATTATTTCTATACATCTGAACGCACCAAAGTGCAGCCAGCATGGAATAAAAAACCATACCGTCTGCACCGCGTAACAGATTTACTACTATACATAATGCTACTGCTATTGCAGATTTAATTATTCGCATTCCTATTCCCGGAAATTTGGGCATCTTATCTTTCAACACTAATCATCTCCAAGAATTTTTATTACAGCTGTATTCGCATATGTAAGAGGCTCATTATGAATGAAAAAGATTGCTCCCTCTACCGGAGAATATAACGTCTCCAAAACATCTCCATCATATGGATTAATTATATTAGCAAGAGGTGTACCGGCTTCCACCTTATCACCTGCTTTTACTAATGGTTCATAGAAGCCTGACTTGGCTGTTCTGACGGGGATAAGTTCAGTGTCATCAAAAATCCTAACCTTCTTTTCACCAATAGCACTGTATTTTATAATATCAAGATTAGCCAAAAAGTTCATAACTGACATAACCGCAGCACCCGCACCTGTTTTGCTGATGCTTGATGTCGTATTGGTATACAGAGAAAAAGCCTTTGTATCCCACACCTGCCAGTTATAGTTTAAGGTAGCGGTATCATATGGTCTTACCGTTCTTTCTACTATATATTTCATGCCAAACTTCTTAGCATCCTCTGCGGTAGTATACCCCTCCTTCATATATCTTACATGGGGTATAAAATCTCCCGGATTATAGAATGATGTAAACTGAATTCCATATTCATAATCTTTTATTTCACGAAAAACTCCGTCCGCAATTCTTTGAGTTGTTTCTCCAAGATCATATCCCGGAAACATTCTGTTAATATCTGTATTATCCGTAGGCCAGAATCTCTTTTGTATATTCATAGAATAGGGATTAATCGAAGGAATAATGAGTATTTTGTGTCCTGCCTTTATTCTTCCTTCTTCCTCAAGCTGCTTCATTTTCTTAACAAGCTGAGAGCAACAGTATGTCTGCTGTACCTCATTACCTCTTGAATTGCCTATAATACATACTGATTTCTCTCCCTCACCGAATTCAAAGCCGGTAATTCTGAAATCATCTCTGTACATTCCCTTTATTTCATATATGATTTTCTTATTCATTGTTGCTGACCTCCTCTTTCAGTATTCTTCCCATCAGAGAACCCTCATCAACAATCGGATAGTCTCTTATGGTAAAAAGAAGGCCGGCTTGTGGCGCTCTCACTTCATCAAGTATTTTTCCGCATAATGGATCAACAATTCTGCCTATCAGTTCACCTTCAGATAATCTGGCTCCGTGCTTAACCTCCGGCACAAACAGGCCACTTGCTGTCGCATTCAGATAGCTTACATCATCAGGATCTCTGGAAATCATAGGCTTCTTCACTTTTACCACAGCTCCCTGCCATATTCCAAGTTCCTTCATCAGATTGAAAATTCCATCGACCATCTGATTACCATATTCTTTGGTAAGTCTCATTCCAACCCCCATCTCCACAACAAGTACCGGCGTACCGATACTATTCAAGCTATGGGCAAATGTTGCTTCCAAAACTGTGCTTGCTCCATGTACCCATATAAAATCCACATTAGCTTCCTCTGCCAGTGGCACCAATTTATCTGCATGAAGCTCATTTATTCTTATCTGAGGTATCTCGGTCAAATAGATATTGCTGGCATGAATATCAACTACACAGTCTGAGCCCTGAACATCGTCCATTATTCCGGCTGCAAGATATTCTGTCATATTTCCGTCCTTATTTCCCGGAAACAGTCTGTTCATATCAAGGTCAAACGCCGGTATTCCCCTGGTAATTGAATCTATACCAAGCGGATTCATCGCCGGATAAATATCTACTATTCCCGATAACTTTTCTTTTTCTAATTCTATTCTTCTCTGCAATTCATAGCATACATACTGGCCTTCAAGTTCATCTCCATGTATACCTGTGACTACACTTATTCGCTTCATATCGGTACTGCATTCTCCATCCGGTACAATGCGATTTTTCTTTATCATCAGTTTTTCATCAATAGGTAGTCCTACAGATGTTACTATCTCGACCATTTTCCTTCTCCTGTCTTTGCTGTTCTTTTTCCTCTTGCAATATTAATAATACTTATCAACCAACACATTAACCTCCTGTGTCTGTGTTCCTCCACCCCACATAACACCTCGGTTAATTGCACAGTCCACTGCGTCTCTGCCAACGCCAAGCTTTATATACTCGTCTGTAATCTCCATATCATAAGTCGGGTCAAATGCAACAAAATTACCATCAATTGCTGCCTCTACCCAGGCATGACTTTCACCCTGTCCAACAATCAGGCCACATACATATCTGGCCGGAATCCCATACATTTTTAGTAACGTTATAAAAATGTGGGCATAATCCTGGCACACTCCCTTTCCACCGACAAATGCTTCTTCTGCTTCAGTTTCTGTTGATGTATGCCCTTTCTCATAAGTCATGCTTTCATGTAATAAATGCATGATTTTTATACATTTATCTTTTGTAGAAGCGCATGCATCTATATCTCCAGCGATTTTTTTTGCAAACTCATTTAAGCCCGCTCCGGGAATGCACTTACCATGAGGGTACTTATACATACCGATTTTAGCCTCGTTTACTCCACCTGTAATATCAACAATATTAGTTTCTACAAGGCCTTTGATTATATATTCATATCTTGCATGTGGATGGGCAACGCTCCCTATTATCTGCGAATTACCAAAGGAATCCTTACTTTCAGAATATGATGTATTTGGTGACATACTTATTTTATAGGATATGCTCCTTTGTCTAAAATCATCCATAGGTATGGACTTAATTGTAAAATAACATTTCTCTACCGGCTCTGAATAGCTTATTACCATCTTGTATTCATAATTCAAAAAAGCCATGCTTTCACCTTCTTACTTCCTATATCTTTTTGTTCATATATGAATCATTTGCCACATCAGTAGCAGCTTTTATCAAATCAGACCACTATTGTCTCTACGCTTGAAATAAGCTCTGCATAATCAAGTGTACTCTCGTTAATTAGAGTACTAACTCTACTAAGTGCCGACTCATTGTACTTCATTCCGCTTCTGAGTACTCTTGGTATCATTCTGTGAATTTCTCGTTCAAGCTTATATTTATCAAGTTCTAATCTTGCATATAAATCAATTCTTTCTATCCTTTTTCCTGCTTTGATAATATTTCTAATCTGCTCCGCATCTATCTGGTCATCAACTATTCCCCAGAATGAAAGCAAATCATCCATAATCTGCTGAAGTTCAATTAAAGGAGACTCACTTTTAGCTGCATTATTCATTGCATATATAGATAACTGAATATATGACAGAGCATCAGAACCAATAGTCTCTCGAAGTACAATTGCATTATCATAAGCTCTGTTAAGATTGCTAATAATGGAATCCGGTATCTTTTCATCAAATGGATATCTATTCAGGAAATCTCCCTTCGATTCGTAAATATTGGGAATATCAAGTGCTTCACAATACTCCGGATATACATCATCCATAGAATCAATCATCCTATCGAAACTTTTTGCAAACATTTTAAGAGTTGTATATACACGCTCTGTGTATCTTCCTAACCAATATAGGTGGTCAACCTGTTCTACTGAGATAATACCCATGTGTCCTTAAAACCTCCTCCTTGCGATGAGTTAACAATGAACGAATCCGGATTTCTTGAAAACCTTGTTAATCCACTTGCCCATACAAGCGGCTCCTCAGCCATCAGTACGAAGGCTCTTAAATCAGCCTTTCGTGGAACAATCTCGCCTTCATCCAAAATATCAAGATCCTGAAAATCTATTACTTCCTGTGCTATGAATCGCCTTGGTTCAGACTTAAGCAAAGCAATAAAGTCTTCCTTCTGTTTTGCTGTCATAGTATTTCCAAACACGACTCCATATCCGCCTGCTTCAGCCACATCCTTAAGTACAAGGTCATCAAAATGTTCAAGCACATACTTCATATCTTCCTCATAGAAGGGAAGATAAGTAGGTGCATTTTTGAGTATTGGCTCTTCATTAAGGTAATATTTAATCATTTTTGGAACAAAGTAGTATATTCCCTTATCATCTGCCACACCGTTACCCGGTGCATTTAATAGAGCAACATTACCTTTTCTGAACACATCATAAATATGTGGTATACCAATTAATGATTCCGGATTAAAATTCATAGGGTCAAGATATTCATCCGATATTCTTCTGTATACAGCACCTACTTTTTCCTTTGCCCCACTTGCTCCAATGTAATATAAGTAATCATTTTCAACGAACAGTTCTGCTCCTGTAACTAAATGCGCACCGGTCTGCTCAGCAAGGTAGGAATGCTCAAAGTATGCAGCATTATATCTTCCGGGGGTCAAAATTACAGTGTGTCCTCCCGTATTGACATAATCCATAGTTTTTCTGAGCAAATCCGCATAATTACGATTATCGCGAAGCTTAATATTATGAAATGTCTCCGGTGAACTCTTTCGGCAAAGGTCTCTGGCAATCATCGGATATGATGCCCCGGATGGAACTCTTAAATTATCTTCAAGAATGTACCACTCTTCATCTTTTCCCTTTACAAGGTCAATTCCGGAAATATGTGAATAAATCCCTTTAACAGGAAGCACACCTTCACACTCAGCCATATATCCGGATGATGCAAAAATAAAATCCTCCGGAACCACTCCATCCTTCACTATTTTCTTGTCGGAATATATATCCTTTAGAAATAAGTTAAGAGCCAAAACCCTTTGCTTCAACCCTCTCTCCAACATCTCGAATTCGGCATGCTCTATAATTCTTGGAATTGAATCAAAAGGAAATAACTGTTCCTTAAAAGTATTATTCTTATAGATTCCAAATTTCACTCCGTAGCGGGCCAACAAGTCATTGATTTTATCTGTATGTTGCAATAATTGCTGCTGTAGCGGTTTCATTTTGCTCATCCTCCTTCTAAGACTGCCAATAAAAAAAACGCCTATGCATAATACATAGGCGCTCTTGCCCATTCATAAAAAAAGAGTGTCCCTGAAATAGGAACACTCTCGCTCTCGTCTATGGTGATAAACTATCATAAATACCGTAATATGTCAATTATATTCATAAAAGT
>JAGHUN010000081.1 GCA_018064805.1 Candidatus Colinaster scatohippi | reverse complement strand
ATCATGCCTATCTTTTTTATCGGCACAGACATACACTACAGAATGTTATTCAACTGTCTTCTATTATTGAGTCTATTCTTCATTACCGTGTTGTCCGTGCGTTGCTCATCAACAACTACGTCTATCAAAGGTAAATTCTTTTTTTTCACGACAGACTTGTTCCATCAAAATAGTGATATTATAGGCAACGACAAGCGTTGGGCTTCTCTGTAAATTGGTGTCAGGCTGAATATAACTGAATAGCTGCTACGAAATGCTCATGCCTCAATCTGTAGTGGCCGCATTCCTATTTTATTATTTTTGCGGTATATGGCATTTTCTTCTGCACAATAGAGTGTTCATTGTATTCTTTTTATACGTATATCCAATAAGCCTATTAATACCATACGAACAAGAGAAATAATTGAAAAAAAATGGGACCAATACTTCTTTAATTTGACTGTGTCTGAATACGGATGATTGTGACAAAATCTAGACAGTGTAACAGTGTCCACTCAGTAATCATTCAATGCACCCATGAAAATGACTTCAGAATTGCAGATGATAATTGAAAAGGCAGTGAAGAAAGAACTGTCTAGTGCTAAAAGCCATCTCACTGCTTAGAGAAAGATAATAATAATCAGCCTGTGAAATGCTTATGCTATATTTTTTCTGTGATTCAAAATATCCAAAGAAGGACATATCCCTTTGAAAGCACATTTTTTCATGCTTGGGCATAACTCAAGAATGAATAGAGCTAGAAGCTTGGTTCAAGATGGAGTGATATTATAGAAATGTCTTTAATTATTAATACGCAGTATATAAGCTGAAGTAATGATAGTTGGGGAATACATAAAATGATGAAGAAGGATGCCGATGATAAAATAGGTTACACACGTAAGGAATTAAGGGATTAGTATATATGCATTCTTTATTTTTTCTCCTATAATCTGGGATGAAAATATATATCCTCTCTCTCTCTCTCAAAACAAAAACGTCTTTTTTTTTCCTTCTTGTTCCCTACAAACAATCAAAAAGCCTTCCTTTCTTCTGGTCAATACGGGTATGTTCTTTTTTTGCTTAACATGGTTCTTTACTCACATACATACATATATGTATATGACAATAAGAACGCGTCTATGAAACACTATACAATCAAACAGATACAGTCTCTGCATTCAAGAGTGCTTTTCACGTAATGAAAAACGTACAGGTAATACTCATTTTTATAAAACCATTGCTTCATCCCATTTAACATCACTTGAAATCATAAGGTACTCATAAAAACACGGAAATAGCTGCCTGAACCATAATACTTCTACCTACTTGCTCTTTTGAATCCATGGTATAACTTTTACTACAGTGCCAAGGCATTCTTTATCATAATTCCATGACCTTTATATACATTCATATCTACCTATTACGCATACATTGATACATTCATATCTACTTATCACGCATACATTGATACATTCATATCTACTTATTACGCATACATTGATACATAACATACATACATACATAACATACATACATACGTAACAGACATACATACATAACAGACATACATACATACGTAACATACATACTGTACATACATAACAGACATACATAACATAATTACCCTTATCTACATCACTACATCCACTTTGTATAATCATAGTACATATTCGCTTAACTATTTATGGTAGACTGGGCTGATGATCAGAAGGTGTCTGTAATTTCTATGATAATGCGAATCCACAAAAAGACCTTTTCTGCTCCCTAGTATACACAGAAACAGCGTGCCTTAGGCATGAAAAAATGACTTAGAGAGTACAACTTTCTTCTCACTGTAAGTACGGTATCACTAGGGCATACGTAGGACTGGAATTGGAGTGGAAGGTTGAGTAATTCCACGCTGATGGGAGCTCAACCGTTGATCATTTGAAATAGATTTGATACTGGAAAGTGAACAGAAGTGCCTGCCGTAAAAGGACCACCCAGGTTCCGTAAATTAAGTTTTGCTTTTTATTCATGTCCATAAAATCATCTTCGTATGTGTACACAATAAACTATTCTCCATATTTCAGCTAATTAATCGTTAATGAATAATGACGATAAGGCTGACAATGTCTATTACTATGTGATAATACAATCAAAAAATGCTCATTACATATTCATAAAACTCATCATTACAGTCATGATTATTCCCTCATTGGTATTAATATTACACACATATGAAGCTAATCGATATGAAATAAGGCATATATTGCAATCTTTTATTTCGTCTTTGATATAATCTATTCGTTCATAGTCTTACCTCTTTATCTGTCCAGCAGCATCCCCTTCACCCACATAATTATGTATCCACAGATACAATCTAACCTATCTTTTTTATCTGCCCACACACTTCAGAATGCATTCCAACTGTCTTCCATCATTGTGTGTCTATTCTTCGTCATTATGTATATTCAGCCACTGCATCTATATTCCCCATGGCAAAATACTTTTAGCCCATGCCACCCAGTCGTTGGCACTCACCTTTACTCGTAGCAGTTGAATACACACAGATTATAACGATGGATCCAGTGAGAAGCTGTGCAAGAAAAGCAACGGTAAGTCAATATTTACTATGGTGTTGGTAATGATGAAGCTAATGTTATTCCCAAGTGACCATTTCTTCAGAATATAAGTGAATAGTGTTCAACTAGCATAAATTTGGCTGATATCAGATATGTTCTTTCTATCTGTACAAAGACAGTATCAACCCCAATAAATCATTAATATATATCCCACTATATTCTCTGACACACATTTCAAGCTCCCACTGGCGTTAGTGTTGGTTGTAGTCTATTTCTCTTCACTCAGAACTATATGATATCGAACACTTTATCGAGAATTATCGACCCAGAAGGCTATTCACTATTAGATGACTATTTCATAGCTGTCCCCTTTTATGTACCCTTTGTCCAGAATCTCCATTCATTAACGACTTTTCCCGTTTTATGTTCTGCTGCCCATCAAAGCTACTCGTTGTGAGTGCTGTTCTCCCTATCTGACAAGCCTATCTACTTTTTATATTTCGCTCGATACCTTTTACTGCTGATGGTGTCATTTCTAGATCGACGAAGCTCATTACAAAACTTTCCTTGGTACCTTCGTATTATGTTAGGTTATTTCTATTGTTTCTACTATATTCAACACTTCTCCACCGTTTACTGTACCGTGTCGAAGTGTCAAATAAAACCGAAGGCTATATTTTGATAAAATGAAAACATTATTGAATTAAATGTAATAATAAATGAGCTTGAAATGACTTGCCATGAATGCCTGGCTTTTGACGAATAGGCACAACGAAATTACACCTGCGCTGCCTGAGTTACTGAAGGTGGGCCTTCATGGGTGTGTTTAGAGAAAAGTGATTTGGAGCTTCATTTTCAAAGAAGTTGATTTTAACCCTTGATTTCAAATGATTCTACAGTGAATATCATAATCCTCTAAGAAATATATAGGTGATGAAGGATAAGGTTTGGATTTCCTAAAAAGGAAACCCTTAAGGAAACCCACAACTTGTCAACAACGTCGAAGTGAACAGTATAAATAGAGAAAATATATATACCAATAACTGCGGGAATTGGACTAGGTACATTGACGGGTGTTTCACATAGCTCTGCCAGGGCAACCTGGCATCTATGGGGATGTCCTGAGGTGTATCGAAATTCGAGACCTGCCATTTTTTTGCGACTTAATTCCCAAAACTTTTTCTATCATAATCATAAAATGAAAATAAAAAAAGCATAATAATAATTTTAACGATATCGTCTTACAGACATATTTTACGCCTTGAATTGATATGCCTGCATTTTCAGTTCAAAATGGTTAATCATCTGATGATATTAACAAACTTGAGTTTTGCACCTTTTATTTCACCTTTTCTTTTTTTATTCGCATTATGACAAATCACATTCTAACTATACGTATATGAACAGTGGACTATCAACATGATCGATTTTACAATTTCATATTCTACACTCATATTCACACTCAATATGCAATAATCCACCATGACACTTTCTCATACCACTACTCTCTATCACACAATGATCACTGTTCTATTCATACACACACCCAGACAAATACCGTGTAAAATATATACATCCACGTTTTATTTCAGATCTAATAACAAATTCGTTTTCAGCAATCTTACCTTTGTTTGACAGAGTATGCGATTCCTTTCCATAGTCGAATCTCAATCCAGCATTTTAAATGGATTCAGTATATCTAAAAATTAGGCCTTATAACAGCATTCGCTAATATAGATCGAATCCTTACGGTAATATAAAGATGATCATCCACTTATCCACAGCACTCCAGTCAACAGTACAATCAAATAAAGACTTGTCATTGTAAGAGGGAGATAAATCGAATCATAATATCCATTCTTCTATGAACCAAAGAGTACTCGTCTTGCCTCTTGAATACTTTGGAATGCTGAACTGTCTCATTTCAAGTGATGCATACTGCCATCTCAACAAAAAAGCTGCTATACTATTCCACACCTCTTGCCGTTGATTTATTACTCTGTTCATATTTCTTCCACTATAGCCGATACACTTATACACTTTCATATTTTCAAGTCATCTCAAACTGTTCGAATCTGATTGTGATTTCCCGCTAATCTACTTTGTATAGGCGAAATGGAAACTTTATTCAGCGTAATCCTACCCTTCTATACGTTTATTTTTTCCTACTTTGGTTACTGCTGCTTATTTTTCTTTGGTTATTGTTGTGAAAGCGCTGTTTTTTATATAAAAAAAAGAAAAGATGAAATGCCTATAGCCCAGACCCTGGACTTAATTCACCGCACAGCTTTTAATGCTCAGCATCTGTTAGTGATCGCCCATAAGAGATCATAGATTTGGATGACAGGGTCTAATACTATGTGATGATACAAAGGCAAAGTATTCAAAGGAAAAATGGTTAATGTATGTATGTAGCAGAGGGATGCAGATAATAGTTAGGATTAGTAAACTGATAAAAAAGTAGATGAGCAGTGATTGTATGTATTGTGAGAATTGTGAAGGATCCAATCCAGCGAATTTGATATAGAGCGGAAAAAGAATCCATCTCACTACTTTTGTTGCTATTTCAGAATATCACGCAAGCCACTGTAAAGATGGCTATCTTCTCTTTTTAGGCTGACGTACAAAGTCTGGCCTCATGTTGTGCGCCCATCTAATATCCTGAACATTGATTGTACTCCCACTGGGAGTGATACAAACCATTTGGAAAGCCATATATCTGCCAAATTCTTCTCAGGTTATCGGCTTTAGGATTCTTGTGTCATCAAATATGATCATATTAATGTACCATAGCAATTCCAAGTAAATGTATACACTAATGTAACCAATAGTGTGGTATCAAGGCTACTGATAAAAGGCCGCGAGTCGGGTCTGCATTATCATAGATTGCTCCTAATATGTAAATTGATTATACACTGGCCTATAGAAAAGATGGCCATAACCGAAAGATTCCTCTATTCATTTTCTCAAGCTATCTTCTTTATCCATCTAGTATGCTAATACGTAGTCCCAGTGACTCAAAACATGCTCTCTTTACAATTCATGTACTTATAGATTGATTTAAGCAACAAAGCAAAAAAACGCACCTTTCAATTACGGGTGATTTTTAAAATGCAAACATGATTTGATGAATATAACACAGACACCAATAAGTTGAGATAGACATCTGCATTAATCTATTCGAAATACCAATGAGAATCCGATCTTTATCATCATCATCCAGTGCATCGTCATCATCCTCGTAGGAGCGTCTTTATTAAATAAATACTCACACGTATCAAATAAGCCTGGCCTATAAACCACTACTCTGCGTAAGTTTACTACTCATTTTTAATACCACACATTTGCATCCTGCCGCATCAAAAAGA
>JAGHUN010000072.1 GCA_018064805.1 Candidatus Colinaster scatohippi | reverse complement strand
ATAGTAAATAGTTTATAGGATTTTTTACAGATTATTTCTATATAATATTCCAAGATATATTATTAAAAGCGGAACTATGAACATACACAGATTAACAATTCCGCTTACAATACTTAACAGAATCCTTTCCGCTCGCCCAAATGCCTTGAAAAAGGCATTATTTACCTTATAATCTTCCAATCCGGCTATAAAAACCGACACACATAGCAAAATCGTCATAATTATAAAAGAAACATTAGAAGAGTTATCCTTATCTTTATTTAAATCCTCAGCCTCTATATTCACAAAATCATATATTTTTAGCGACTTTGCTGAAAGTATTTCATCCAGTTTTCTTAACACCTCGCCTTTTGCTTCGTCAGAGGCATCCACTTCATCAAGATAATTACCAAGAATCACTTCACTACTACAGGTCAATATTGCCGGATAAACTACTTCTCTTACCGTTATTCCATCAATCGAATCCGAAGACTGAAGCAAAAGCACTTCGCCGTCCGGATCCATTGCTTTCACAGCATCATCAAAATCCTCTGTAAAAACAAAACCACAGGTTGCCTCACCTCTGGCGATTGCTGCATACATCGAATCAGCATCATCTAATATGCTATATCTGAAACCATCGATATTATCATCTATAAGTCTTTCAATCACGCGTTCACCGACTATACTGTCTTCTGAGCAGAGCAAAACATCGATATCTTCCGAATATCTCCGTTCAATATAGCTGCAAATCCAAAATGTAAGCAGCAAAACTATAGTAACGCCCCAATATGTCAAGCTCATAATATTACGCTTTATCTGTAAAACAGCCCATTTGAACTTCATAAATCACCATCACTAATCATGGCTGGCGAGACTCTTGGTATAAATAACCAATCCCACAAGCATAATTGCCAACATTTCGATTATTGCACAAGTAACCGTACCCTTTCCTACACTGCCGAACACAGTTCCCATAAGCATCTGATGCCAACTGTTGATAGGCCAGATTTCAACTATTTTCCTCAAAAAAGACGGCAAATAGTAAATAGAACACAGTGTCCCCGACAAAAGCGAAAGCAATACTATTAAGAGCATATATACAGTAACCCTCTGCGCATGTTTATCGAATAAGGTTGCTACTGTATTTACCATAGCTGCAATTGAAAAGCCAATCAGTATAGTAAGTGCAAAAGCCTGTGGCTCAATATATGCCCCCACTATATCAAACCTGTCTATGATTACTCCTGCTGTCAAAAGTAAAATCCACATTTCCGTAATGATTGGCAATGCTATGCAGACAATTTTCATCGCAGAGGTTAAAATCTTTGTGTTTCCGCGACTCATAATCATCTCCACCCTTTTTTGCTGTCTGTTATATGCTTTCAGAAAAATCACTCCCTGAAGACTTATAAGCACAAGGAGTAGTGCAATTATATAATACTGTACTGCGGAATAATCACCGTATGCAGATACATTTATACTCTCAAAATAATCCTCTCGCCCAAGAAAATTGTATATATACAATTCCATAATGCGGTTTTCCATTTCATTCCTTGTACAGTTAAATGTATATTCTTCCATTCCACTGTACATTGCCCTGATACTGCCTTCTGTATTAAGCATTATCCCCTCAACACCATGAAACATACCAAGTACCTTGTATTGAAATGCTGTAAGTTCGCCTTTGGAATAAAGTATAACTTCTGTTTCCTGCATATGCTCCGCAGCATCCATAAAGCCGTTTGGAACAACCATCACCATTTGTATATTACCCTTATCCAGGCGCTCAAAGGCTTCTTTTTCGTCAAAAATCTCCAGCCTGCAGAACCCCTTCAGACTGGAGATATTATTTGCAAACTCAATCAGCGCAGGGAAAATAGCATCAGTCGAATCATTAGTTACAACTCCTAATGTCATTCTGCTATCTTCTCCGCTTTCTGATATTTTATTTACATATCCATATACGAGTGTCCCGCATAATAAAACAATGGACAGAAATATACATACAGACTTTAACATATATCCATACGCATTTTTCAATTCATATCCATACAGTCTTATCAGCTTAAACATAAATTATTGCCTTAGAAATCAAAATCCAACTCAGGAACCTCAAAATCATCTATATCAAGTCCGGGCGAACGATATCCGAATACATCATCTATATCAACCATTCCTGATATTCCCTGGAACTTTTTAATTATATCCATTACAAGGTCTTCCATATCACTTTCACTTGCATTGCCAAGATCAAATGTACGTCCCTTCAGTTCCTTAATCTTAGCGCCCTTCTCAATTGTCATATCACAATCAAGACTCACGCCATCATAGTCACCGGAAATACCGAATTTAGCCTTTTTACCCTTTGTAACGGCAAGTGTACCGCTTAATATATCCATATTATTTGCACTAATAGAGATTTTTCCGTTTTCCGGGTTATATGAATAGCCGCAAATGTCTGTATTATCTACAGATAATGTGGCCTCTTCCTTACCATTCTTATTCTTAACCACTATTGTAGCTTTTTCCTTATCAGAGCCTGATTTTACGATAACATCAATCTTAGAAATACGTGAATCTCCACCAAGGAACTGAATAGACAAATTAGCATCATCTATATCAGTCTCAATAGCTGCAAGCTTACCTTTATAAATATAGAACTCAAGAACTATATCATCAAAGTTTCCTATCTCATCAGACATATCATCTGAAAAATCGCTTAAGCTCAAATCTTCTCCCGTAAGATTAGAAATAGCTTCAAACATCTGCTCCATTGTTTTTCCATATGCGGTTTCTGTAGCTGTCTGGTAAGCTCTTACAAAGTCACGAACATTTGAAGGCGTAATAATAACTTCATATCCTGCACATTTGTGATCTTTGTCGTTAACTTCAAATTCCTTCTTACCAATCTTGTTTACTTCAACCTCAGAATAAGCATCCTTAAACTGTTTCTCGATTTCCTTACGATACTTGTCAGAGCCCTTCATCATTTCAGAGAAGGTAGCAAGTATATTATTAGCATCGTTAATATCGCCGTCTGTTTCAGACTCAATAATATCTGCAATCCAACCATCATTCTTTACAGTGTAATTATACTCAATTATATCATCTAATAAATCCGGAACCCCAATCTGAAGCTTCTCATCATCATAATATGCTTCAAACGACTGTTCAAACGAACCGCCTACTTCTACTTTTCCTTCAGCTCCGATTTTACCTGCAGAAGCATCCTGTGCCACAGTTGAATGCACATTAACACTCATTCCTCTGGCTTTTGCATCAATAGATACATCTGTAGTATACTCATTTCCTTCCATCAGCTTACCGACTTCGGTAAGCGAGTTAACAAGCTCACTTTCCCCTACTGTCTTCGCTGCAGCCAATGCAATCTTATAACGTGGGCTTAAGAACATTCCTCCCTTAACCGCTGCAAATGCTCCTATTCCACAGACAATCAGAACAATGGCTGCCACAAGAACTGCTAAAAGACCCTTTTTACCTGATTTAGGTGCCTTTTTCTTTGCCTTCTTTCCCGGCTGATTATAATCATTTCCATAACCCATATTCTGACCATTGTAAGCCGCATATGCCTGATTCTGACCATACGCATTTGCCTGGCCGTATGCATTTGCCTGACCATACGCATTTACCTGGCCATATGCATTTGCCTGACCGTATGCATTTGCCTGACCATACGCATCTGCCTGGCCGTATGCATTTGCCTGACCATATGCATTTGCCTGACCATATGCATTTACCTGACCATACGCATTTGCCTGACCATACGCATCTGCCTGACCGTATGCATCTGCCTGATTATCAAAAGCCGGAACAACATTTTCTGCAGATTTTTCTGCACCCACCTCCGACTGACTCTGCTCATTTGAATTATCTGAAGCTTTACCAAATACATCCGTACCGAATGTATTAACCTGGCCATTACCGAAAGCTCCGCCAAAGGTTGCTCCCGGCATAACAGTACTATCAATAACCGTATCCGATATGTTGTTATTGTTTGCTGCTGCATTATTTAAATCACTATTCTGACCGAAAGCAGCCGCTCCCTGAGAATCGTAACTATTCTGCCCCATATCAACAGAACCGCTTTGAACTGATGGCTGTGGAATAGCAAACTGAGCATCCTTTTCCTCATACATAGGTCTGCCTGATGCAGGATCAAATCCACAATGAACCACCGTCATATATGTAGGTTGTCCTGTCATACCATCAAATCCATTCTGAACCTGAAGTTCGATTATAGGTCTTCCCTGAGCATCTGTACCAACAGTTTTTTCTATTAGCACACGCTCCTCTCTGTAACCATTAATTAAAATGATTGCTGTTTTCTCGTTTCCCATTTACTCCTCCTTAATTAACATTTCTTAGCTTACCGTTCTCTATAAAATATGCCGAATTGCACATTTGAATTTCTTCTTTTTCATGTGTAACCATAACAATGGTTCCACCTCTCTCTATGTAATCCATCATTTCCTTATGAATTAAACTTTTATAAAGAATATCAAGCGCAGCAGTTGGTTCGTCCATTATAAGTAGCTGCGGCTCATTAATTAATGCACAGGCTATTGCCAGGCGTCGTTTCATACCTCCCGAAAGCTTACTCACCCTTCTCTTTTTTATATCATTCAGGTCATATCTGGCACATATTTTATCTATATTATACTTATCATCAGCCCAAAGCTTTAAATTATCCAATACTGTCATGTCTTCAATTAGTGGATTAACCTGTGGTAAATATGCTGCAGAATACTCACCCTTCGGAAAAATCACTTGTCCGGAATTAGGACGTTCGACTCCGGCTAAAATCGACAAAAAGGTGGTTTTTCCACATCCATTCCTTCCGGTAAATCCAGTAATTTCCCCTTCCTTAATTATTACTGAAATACCATCCAGCACCTGAAGCTTGCCATATCTCTTATATATATTATCTACAGTAATACTCATCCCCGTACCTGCTTCTTATTCATATTCGCAAATGTAAGCAATCTGTCCTCTATATGACGGAATTACACTTAATACATCATCAACCGTATCATTCCATACAAACCTGTCCTGCTTACTGCTATAGAACATCTGCATATATCTCTCATCAAAATAGTTACCCTGTCCATCATCGCTATAATAGCTTGGCTCTCCCTGAAGCCAAAAATCCCTATAGACAGGATCGTCCTCAATAGAAGCAACGCTATCATCATAATACCTGTCATCATCATAATACGGCGCAGCCCAATGATACTTTTCATCATTATAAGAACGTCTTCCCCCAAGCCATATCTTTTTATCCTGAAGACCTTTTGAGTAGAGCAGTTCTATAATGTAATCAAATTCTTCTTTGGAATTAATATGCACCAGATGGCCCCTTCTCTCATTGCAGGCTCTGTATGCTTCATACCAGCTCACATCACTCACAACGACATCATATGTATGAATGGCTTTATCTTCCTTAAAATGCACCAGATAATTATCACAAAGTTCTACCGTGTTAAGGCTTAATTTATTCAGTATTCCGGCCTCGTCATTAGTATAAATGGCAACTACCGCCTTTTCCTGATTATATATGCTTCCAAATCTGTCACTATATGTCTTGGCATCTACATTCTGGTCATTCCAGGTATATTCCATAATTGCATTACCATAAGAATCTAATTCAATACCATTTTCACCATATTTTTCGCTATAAGTTCCACTGGCAACGCTGGTCCATTTACCATTCTCAATAGAGTATACCAAATCATAGTAATATCCACTATTACCATCAGAATTGCAAAGCAGATTCTCCCCGGGTATATAGTTAAAATAGAGTCGGTTAGTTTGCAGAGCATCTATACCACTCTCACCATATGTCAAAATTATATTTCCTGAAGCCTCACAATCCCCTACAAGCACAAGCTCATACACGTCATCACCATTTACATCAATAAATCCGGCATTAGTAATAGGCATCTGACTTTCATTTATATACTTCTTATATGCTGCACAATACTCAGCAGGTGGGATTGTGTTTACAGATTCTATCTCTTGTGGAGCATCTTTTGTCTCTTTTTCACCATTAGCGGAATCATCGCTTCCACGATCTCCACCAAAAAAATTATCAAAAATGCCGCCTGATTTTACTTCTTCCTCTTCTGTCTCATCAGTATAATACGTCTCTGAATCATCTCTTTTATTATCACCCAATCTAATCACAACAAACAGAATAAGCGACAGAATAATAATAAGTACAAACAGCAAAACGGAAATAATAAGCTTCTGCTTCACTTCCGAATCATCATCAGCCGCCTTAGGTAACGACATGTCATAATTCGCAAAATTATACCCACAGAAACTACAATATCCACTTCTTTCCGAATTTTCACGACCACAATTTCTACAAATCATTTTCCTATCCTATTCATAGATAACGACTACGACAATTGACATATTATCCTTCGCACCGTTTTCATACACATTATCACGGATTTTTTTAAGAGATTCCTGAACTCGTGCAGCACTCAAATGTTTTAATGTCTTTGTCAGAAACTTTGAGTCTGCATACTTATATATTCCGTCACTGCAGAGAACAAAAATCATCCCTTTTTTCAGCAAATCGGTTCTTGATGTCAACCTAAAATTATCCGAAGATCCAATTGCATTTACCAGCTTTCCATAATTTGGATGCTTCATTTTCGCCCAAGGGCTTAAGTTATTTCCCGGTTGATTTTCCCAGGTTTCATCTACGGAAATCTGACGTATTTTGCGTTTTTCAACCGTATATACACGACTGTCACCGGCCGTAAGCATACCATACTTATCTTCATATATAAAAATGACTACCACCGTTGAACCACATATTTCCCCCGGTGGTGTACTATTTCTAATATCTACATTTGCTTTCTCAAGAATCTGATTAAGCGAGAGCATCATCCTTGTAAAATCTTTTTCATAATATTCAGGAGAAAAAGAATCCCACCATAATGCCAGACAGTCACGAATTGTCGCACTTGCAAATTCACCATGACTATGTCCACCCATTCCGTCTGCAACCGCAAATAACCCATTATTCCCATCAGATTTCATGAACACGGCATCCTGATTTACTTCTCGTTTTAATCCGACATCTGTAAAGCCGGTACACATATGTTTCATGATTGTCTACCCTAACTAGCGAACCTCAAATCTAATCTCAAGTCTTCCAAGTTTAATAATATTTCCTGAGAAAATCTCCGCCTCTGTAAGTATCTTACTTCCATTTACAAAAGTTCCATTCGATGACTGCAGGTCCTTAAGGAAGAAATGGCCATTTCTCACGCTAATTTCACAATGTCTTCCGGATACTGATTTATCATAATCATATACTGCGTCACAACCCGGTTTTCTACCAATTGTTACAGAACCTGTTAATGGAATTGTAAGCATTTTTGCAGGAGAAGCAATATCCGTTAAAATAATATGATATGTCTCGGAATTACCCCACATAAATACTGTCTCACCATCATCACCGGAAGGACGTCTGTTATCCATAAGTTCCGTATTATCAAAGCTTCGTTCATCTCTTGTCTCAAATTCATTAATCAAATCTTCGCCAATCGCTTCAAAACGGTTTTTCTTTTTATTATTAACAACAATCAGAATTACTACCACTATCAATATCACAAAGAATACTGCACCGGCAACAATAGCTATGACGAGCCATGGTATGCCTGCTTCCGGCTCTTCTTCCATAATTGTTGTTGGCTCTTCCACAACCACCTCCACTGTCGGTTCTGCAACCGGCGATGGCTCCGGTTTAATTAGTACCTGAGGCATTCTGCACTCTACCGATACAGATTCTGAGCCAATTGTAAGCTTAACAGCCTTAGTTCCACCATCCATCTGTTCTGATGTAGGGACAACCTGAAATCTTACAATATCACGATCTGCTCTTAAGGCTGTGGTAATATCTATCACATTATCATAATCATCTAATAAATAATATTCTGCGCTTGACTGACTCGAAATTGAGAACATATTCTCAAGTTCATCATTGTTGCTCTTATTCTTGTTATAACAACCTACAGAATAAATCGGAAAAACATTTTCCTTCATTATGGCCTTAAGGTCTTCCCTGGTCTTGCCAAGTGACTTATTATCCACGCCATCCGATATTATTACTATTCTTCTGAAGATATCCTCTTCACCTGAAAAGTCATCAGGAATAAGATCACAGAGTACATCTGTAAGATATGTTTCCTGGTTCTTATACTCAATTGAATCGATTGCCGATTTGAGCAAGGCATAATCGGATGTATATTCGCAAAGGTAATTAACATCCTCACTAAAAGTCGCAATAGCCATAATTTCACCGGCCATTCTGTCAGAAATAATATCCTGCATCATTTCTGCTATTTTCTTCCGGTCATTCTCCCTTATTGAAATAGAATTATCTAACATAATAAGCGTCTTCATAGGCACAGCAAGATCACTTATAACACTCGCTGACACTGACTCTGCATCGGCAGTTCCTACCTGAGCCGTCACGGTATCAGATGCATTGGCACCCTTCACAAAAATAGAAACACTGTCTTCTGCTGTAACAGTAGAAACAACATTCAGATTACCTGCCGCCATCACCGAACCTGATAACAGTGCACTTACTATCGCTATTGATAAAATAAAACTTTTCAGTTTTCTCATTACTATCTCTCCCTTGTATACTGGTAATTTGTATGCATAGCCATACCATTATATTCTACTACTTATTTATGTAATAGTCATTCTATTTTTCTTCTTTTAATGCTGCATATATTTGCATAGATGTAACACGCTTCGCGAGTTACATCTATGATTAGCGGTCGTCAAACCTCGCTTGCGCAAGCGCGCTCGCTTTTCCTCGTCGCCCTAACAAAAGAGCGAGCATATATACACATGCCCGCTCCACTTAACATCTGATAAACAGTTATTAATCAATGACATCTCCCGGAAGACCATTTCCTGTATCAATATTAGCTGTCTCAGCCTCCTGATACATTCTTGCCATCTCAGCAAGATCTTTAGAATGCTCATTAATCTTCTTATGAATCTTAGCCATATCATCATTAAGCTCATTGAACTTAGCTGTAAATGCTTCTGCTGCTTCACCCATCCAGGCGCCCTTCATTGAGTTAACAAGATTATTCATCTCATCTGTGATTGATACTACCTGTGTATCTATTGAACCAAATTCTCCTGATGCTGCAATAAGCTTCTC
>JAGHUN010000054.1 GCA_018064805.1 Candidatus Colinaster scatohippi | reverse complement strand
CGGCAGATAATAGGAACCATTCTCATCTCACCTGAAGGAAGACGAAGTGTTGCATACTTACCTTCCTTAGCCATCAGCTGTGCTGCATTACCTGCAGATCTTACAAGCTGACCACCCTTACCAGGATATAACTCAATGTTGTGAATCATTGTACCAACTGGGATGTTAGCGAGTGGTAAGCAGTTACCTACTCTAACTTCTGCGTCAGCACCGTTCATGATTGTCTGACCAACCTTAAGTCCTTCTGGAGCAAGGATGTATGTCTTCTCACCATCTGCGTAGCAGATAAGTGCGATGTTAGCTGTTCTATTTGGATCGTACTCGATTGACTTAACTGTTGCTGGGATACCATCCTTAGCATTACGCTTGAAGTCGATCATTCTGTACTTTCTTCTGTTACCACCACCCTGGTGTCTAACAGTAATCTTACCCTGGTTGTTACGTCCAGCGTTCTTCTTTACTGATGATGTAAGGCTCTTCTCAGGAGTTGACTTTGTAATCTCAGCAAAATCCGAACCAGTCATGTTTCTTCTGGACGGTGTATATGGGTTATATGTCTTAATTCCCATGATTTAATCTCCTTTACTGTTTGTTATCGTGCTTGTCCTGCACATAATCTCGAGTTTGCTCTATCTTATAGACCAGAGAAAATCTCGATGTCCTTGCTATCAGCTGTAAGCTTAACGATAGCCTTCTTAGCCTTAGCTGTCTTACCAAATGTCATGCCACGGCGCTTTGTCTTGCCGTCCATGTTCATTGTGTTAACGCTGGCAACCTTTGTGCCTTCGAACATCTTCTCAACAGCTTCCTTAATCATTGTCTTATTTGCTTC
Organism: Candidatus Colinaster scatohippi; assembly: GCA_018064805.1. Classification (GTDB taxonomy): domain Bacteria; phylum Bacillota; class Clostridia; order Lachnospirales; family Lachnospiraceae; genus Colinaster; species Colinaster scatohippi. Next base: position 24,364 of record JAGHUN010000054.1, on the reverse strand, counting down.
TGGATGAACAAGGAATGTATACTTCTTCTCACCCATGCCAGCCATACTCTTCTCAGTAACTACTGGCTTAAGGATTACATCATAATACTTAATAGCTGCCATTATGCGTACACCTCCTCGATAGTCTTAACAGCATCCTGTGTAAGAACAAGTGTCTTAGCGTTAAGGATGTCATATACGTTGATTGTGTTAGTAAGTGTAGTCTTGCAGAAAGGAAGGTTTCTAGCTGAAAGAACAACCTTCTGATCATTGTCGTTAAGAACTACAAGTGACTTACCTGCAACCTTGAGATTCTCAAGCATAGTCTTGAAAGACTTTGTCTTAATCTCTGTGAACTCAATCTTATCTACTACGATAAGGTTGCCATTCTGAAGCTTATCTGTAAGGGCGCTCTTAAGAGCTGCTCTCTTCTCTTTTCTATTAAGCTTGAATGAATAATCTCTTGGTGTTGGTGCGAATACAACTCCGCCTCCTGTCCACTGTGGAGATCTTGTAGAACCCTGTCTTGCATGACCTGTTCCCTTCTGTCTCCATGGCTTTCTACCACCACCTGAAACTTCTGATCTTGTCTTGGCCTTCTGTGTGCCCTGACGATTATTAGCAAGCTGCTGAACAACGGCCATGTGAACAAGGTGCTCATTTATCTTTGCACCAAAGATCGCATCGGAAAGTTCCATTGTTCCAACTTCTTTACCTTCCATATTATATACAGATACGTTTGCCATCTTATATGGTCCTCCTTTCAAGATAATTATGCATGAGCTCTTGTTGTCTCTTTGATGGTTACGAGAGCCTTCTTTGGTCCAGGAACTGCGCCCTTTACAAGAAGAAGATTCTTCTCAGCATCTACTCTTACGATTTCAAGATTCTGAACTGTAACCTTTACATGTCCCATATGACCTGGAATTCCCTTACCCTTGAATACTCTTGATGGTGAAGAACATGCTCCATTTGAACCCTGATGACGGTGGAACTTAGAACCGTGCTTCATAGGTCCTCTGTGCTGACCAAGTCTCTTGATAGCACCCTGGAAACCTTTACCTTTTGAGATTGCTGTTGCATCTACCTTATCGCCAACTTCAAAGATATCTGCCTTAATCTCCTGAGCCAGTGTGTACTCGTCAGCGTTCTCAAATCTGAACTCTCTAACGAATCTCTTAGGACCAACACCAGCCTTATTGAAATGACCCATCTCAGCCTTGTTCACACCATGTCTGTGTGCAACTTCTTTTCTTCCAGACTTATCCTTTGAAACGACCTTTTCCTTCTTGTCGCCAAAGCCAACCTGTACTGCTGAGTAGCCATCGTTCTCTACTGTCTTGATCTGTGTTACTGCACATGGACCAGCCTCGAGGACTGTTACTGGTACGAGCACGCCGTCTTCGTTGAAGATCTGTGTCATACCGATCTTTGTTGCTAAAATAGCTTTCTTCATTTTTGCCTCCTTTTTTCTACAGCGGGATGACATGGAACTATTTCCAGCGGACATCCATTCTAGTAGAAGGTTTACTTAGTTACTTTGCTTAGCAGCTATTGCTGATTCGCTGCCTCGCTTTGCCTTCAGATTGTTGCTGATACATCTTCCGGCCACCTCACAGGATCACAGGACCTGTTCGGCTATAATCACTTCCTATATTAATAGGTAGGGATTTACTTGTTGTTGTTTTTCATCTTGATGTCGATGTAGACACCAGCTGGCATCTCGAGTCTCTGAAGAGCATCAACAGTCTTCTGTGTTGGAGCGATGATGTCGATGAGTCTCTTATGAGTTCTCTGCTCGAACTGCTCTCTAGAATCCTTGTACTTGTGAACCGCTCTTAAGATAGTAACAACTTCCTTCTTTGTTGGAAGAGGTACTGGTCCACTAACCTGTGATCCGTTCTTCTTAACTGTCTCGATGATTTTCTTGGCAGACGCATCAACTAACTGATGATCGTAAGCCTTAAGTGTAATTCTCATTACCTGGTTTGCCATAAAAAAAGTAGCCTCCTTTTCGCACTTTAATATTGATAAGTACGACAAGCGGTGACTGTACACTTTTCCGTGTGTGTCCTACTAGAGAACTTATCGGAACCTTCAGTTCCGATCCCATCCAGACCTTAACACGTTGTTTCTTAATTAATAAGACATTATCTGGTACAGTGACTTGTCGTCAGATTTAAACATGACCTTCGCTCCACGGAAAACCTATCTCGCCTCTCGACGGATAGCAACCTCACGCTTCATAGCTATCATGTCACAGCAATTGATAGTATACATAAGATTATCAAGTTATGCAAGTACTTTTTCAAAAATTTTTGAATATTTTTTACAAAATTTCCAGTTGTATTTTGGTAATATTTTTTTATGTGTATTTATATTCAATATGTAGTAGTTTCCATGTATGAAATACAAAATATAGACAGCGATCATTTTCCCACGAATCACTTCAAGCTATATTCATCAAACAGCACAACCTTACTGTCAGGTTTTTCAGTATCAAAGTAATAGCTGCTTATCTTACCTGTTCCGGTATCAAACACCGAAAACGACGTAATAGTGTTGCTTGCAAGGTACGGCACACTTCCCGGAAGGTCTGCAATATTGGGAGCTATCGGAAGTAATCCATACGGGTCCCCTTCCCTTATATAATTAGAAGCCTTCCAGTTATTTCTTATCGAATAGTAATTATCCCCAGGATTTAGAGCCGATGGATAATCTGTTCGCTTTCCCCACTCAGAGCCACCTGTAAGATCAGTCCCATTCAAAGTGCTGTTATCCAGAAACGCACCATAAGAATTACCTACATTGGAAGTCTGTAATATGCTCATCCCATTTTTTGTTTCAAACCTGTTCCAAAGATGTGAATGCGCATTAAAAAGCAGATTGGTCCCATTGTTAATAAGAAGAGGTTCTATCACCGTAGCTATATAATCCTTCTCAATCGGATAATCATAGGTCATCATATTAAGACCGGTTACCGGATCCTTCACTATGGTTCCCACAGGATCTGTAAATGGCGGTATCTGATTGTTTCCAAGCGAGTGAGCCTCATTATGGAACATTACAACTTTATATTTAGCATTCTTATATTCTGTAGACTGCAGTTCTTTTTTCAAAAAAGCTATCTGTTCACTATTGGCATCAATAGGTTCAAATATAAAATCACCAAATCCATATCTTGATTCATCAGCCCCCGGCCACTCAGAATACTTTCCTATCATACCTAGATTGGGGAGCTTCCATACACGAGACACATCGAGAACTATCATATACACATCACCCATCTGAACGGAATAATATTTTTCTTTTCCCGTAACACTCTCCGGAAGTTCAAACATCTCTTCATATGTAATCGTGTTATATGAATTATCCAAAATAAACTGCTCTTTTTCCTCTTCTGACATATTCTCATTATTATAGGAAGAAACTAGTTTCTTTTTGGCATATTCTCTTGTAGCCGGACTATTGAACTGAACTGATAAATCCTCAGTCTCACTATATACTCCCATTACATCGTGGTTACCGATAGCTGTATACATGGGTGCATTCTGAAGAATAGCTGCTCCCTTATATACTTTGCCGCCAATCTTGCTTTCTGCCCTACCCTGCATTACTTTGTAAAAGGAATTATCCGCATAAAACCAGTCATAAGCTCTGTCAGCAACATCAACAATATCACCATTTGCCCACACAGCATCAATCTGACCTACTGTTTCATAAACCTTTTCGATATTTGCCGCGCACATACTCTTAAGCTGAAGATCCGAAGTAAGCAGAATCCTCATTGGTGTCCCCGGCGCAGCCTTTGCCTGAAGGCTATACATTCCACTGGCCATTCCGTCACTCACAACCTTATATATAACCTTATCCTGCTTGCGCCCCATATTCTTTGGAAGTCCGGTAACTGTGGCAACATGCTTATATATTCCGTAATTAAGCTTCGGGTCATTACATGTGGACTCCTTATCACCACCTCTAACGCGTGACATAAGTGTCGTTTCAGCTTTTATTACCCTCGTTGGCATACCTGCTGAACCATTCTCATACAACAATATCTTGTGGTTTTGGCCTTCAAAATCTGTAAACCATTCAATTATGACACTATCATCACCCGGATTCTGGAGTATGGGATCTGTTAACATTTCTTCTGCACTGCTGACTATGTGGGTCAACATAAATATTGTAACCCATACAGCTAATGCAAATATTAATTTTGGCCCCAAATAGTTCTTTTTTCTTATTTCCATACACCAGGTCCTCGCCATAATATAAGGCGCAGGAAAATACCCGCGCCTTGTTCCAATTCTCAAATTAATTTTATATTACTCTTCCGAATCCGAAGTTACTTTTTCCTTCTTCTTCGAATCATTATACTTATAAGTCCCATATCCAAATGCTGAAGCAATAGCTACAAGGATCCACCACCACCAGCTATGTGCTGCCTCTTTATCAACAAGAGTACCTGCCAGCGGAACTTCATTATCACCTATCTGGGCAACCTTCTTGTTACCATTCTTTTCCTTTTTAGGAGAAGTCTTCTTCTCAACTTCGCCTGTAAGCGGAATCTCATTATCACCAATTGCTACCACTTCATCTCTGTTAGCACCTGCTACCTGGCCATATGCTATATTAGCATTAGCAACAATCTGATTAAGGTCAACTGTTGTAGTTCCTGTCTCTGTAGGAAGGATAGCAACTACTGTTGTATCATCTCCTGCAGCATCAATCACAGGTGTATCATCCATAGCCTCAGGAGTCTGAGGAGTAAGTCTGCGGATAGTATTCTTAAGATCATTCTCAGCCTCATCAAGCTTATCCTTAAGACCATCTGCCTCTATCTTTGCCTGATTAAGATTTTCTTTTGCCTTAGCAAGCTTGTCATCAAGATACTTAATAGCCTCATCAAGAGTCATTTCATTAAGCTTAGCCGCCTCTTCAGCATCTGCATCAATACCAAAGTATGTTGCAAGGTCCTCAACGCCAAGCGCTTCAACCGCAGTAAGTATCTTATTATCCTGATTCTTAAGGTCATCGATTGCTTCTATAAGATCATCAACCTTTTTCTCAGATGTAGCAAGCTTCTCCTGTGCAACCTCAGCCTCATCAACGATTCTGCCATACTTATCCAGTAAGTCCTTTGCACCATTAAGGAATTTAGCAAGACCCTCGTCCTTTGACTCAATAAGAAGGAAGTTATTCTCATATTTATTCTTATTCTGTTCAATAGTTTCAGAAACAGCCAACGCCTTCTCATACTTTTCTAATGAAATGGTCTTTCCTTCTTCTATATCTTCATTAATCATCTTAAGGTAATCAATGTAGCATGAATACTTATTGTACTCTTCTGTTGTATACTGAAGGTCCTTATAATCCTCAGTGGTTTTATATGTGTATGTCTTTTCTACTTTTCCTATATTCCATGGCCAGCTCACACCATTATATTCGGTGTTAACCATAACCTCTGCATTTGCGCCATCATTATCAAGGTATCCAGCAACAAGCTTCTCTAAGGCAAGCTTAGCAGCATTTTCTGATGTAAACTCTCCTGTTGTGAAATCAGCTGCATTTAATGTAACAACACAATCATTGATTATTACCTTTACCGTACCTGTAACAGTATAGTCCTCATCACCACTCTTCATTAACGAGTCTACATATTTCACTTCAAGATTATTCTCAACAATTGTATATTTAGAACCATTCAAACTGCCCTGGATATCATCCTCGACTTCCTTCTTAGCATTCTCTTCGCCAATATCCTGTCCAAACAGTTCAAGAGTTTTACCCGAATCACATCTTCTGTTAACGCTAATGCCCTCTGTTGTGAATGTTGGTACATAGGATGTTCCTGTAAGAACATAATACTTAACTGCCTCTCCATTGGCGTCCTTTTCCATTACATCAATTACTTCTTCAAAAGATATATCCTCGCCGAGTGCAGCAATTAGTGCATTTTTTTCTGCCTCTGTATAACCGCCCTTCTTAAACTCTCCGGTCTCTGTCTGAAGTCTCTGATAATCTGTAGTTGTTACATCTGCTGTTTCAACAAGAGTAAGCACTCCATCAACTATTGTATATGCTTTACTTGATTCTGCAATGTCTACAGCTGAAGCTTTTTCTCCAACCTCAAGCTCTGACTTATCCGGTGCAACAACGGCTGTAACAAGGATATCCTTACCTGTCGCTTCACCCTTAATATATTTAACTCCGTCTACAGTAACAATATCTGCTCCCATTTCAGTGAGTTCTTTTCCGGTAATGTACTTTTTCACTCCATCTTCTACATAACTAAATACACCGGTTGCGGCAACTTCCTTCTTCTGGTCAGTTTTCTTGATATTATTGGCTGCCAGATAACTGTTAAGATACATTGAAGCCTCAACCTCTTCAGCTGTTTTTTCAAAGATTCGTATGTTGGACTTAGAACCTATTTCCATAGAGTAATTAAGATACTTAACCTGATTTTTTCCGTTAGCATCCTTATATGTAACCTTGAAATAGTTATAATTGCCATCATCAGCACCCTGGATACGAACAGATTTTACATTTGTTGCATCCTTTTCAACTGAGTTAATGTAATAGTTTTCAACAATTGCATTAAAGAGTCTGTCCTCTGCTTTCCAATTAGTAGCAGTATTATTGGCAACCTCTTCCTGTATGGCCATAATCTTAAGTGCACCATCACTGGTAGCCTTAACACCTTCCTTAGCCTCTTCTGCCGCTGCCTTAAGTGCTTCAACATTTTTCTCAGCTTCTTCAAGTGCCTCCTTTGCGGCACTGGCATCTGCAGACGCATTTGAAACAACCGCATTATAGGTCTTTGCAGCCGCAAGTAATTTTTCCTTTGCCGCATCATATTTTGCCTCAATATCAGCAAAATTCTGTGAAGCCTTAGCTACCTCATCAGCAGCATCCTCAGCCAGTTTTGTAAGTTCTTCATAGGCTTCCTTAGCAGCCTTGACAGACTTGGCATTAACAATCGCATCCTGCAGCTCATCCGCTGTTGTTGTAGCAGCATCCATATATTCTACAACATCCTCAGCCACCTTGACCGCTTCATTAACCTGCTCAACTGTATCCTCAGCAAGCTTTGCCTCTTCTAAATCAACATTCTCGATAACAATCAAATCATTATCGATATTATCCATCTTCTCCTTCACATCTGTAAGAGTATTATCTTCGGCTACAGTATCAATTGCCTCTTTAACCTTTGTGGCATTGTCTACGCCATCTGCATCTTTACCTGCCTCACCCTCTGTGAAAACAGTATCCTGTTCCTTGGCAATATCCTCAATCGCATCCTTAGCATCAGCTACTGTGACATCTGATGATTCAATGGTATCATTAACGGCATCAACCGCTTCCTGTGCAGCATCAGCTATTCCATTCTCAACATCAGCATAATTCTCCTCTTCATTAGGCTGACCCTCTCCTGATTCTATAGCAAGTACAGAAATAGGCTGTGCTGTTGCCAACACAGCTGATATTCCGATTGTTATTGCTTTAATAACTGCCTGATTTCCTATATTATTTCTTATCATTAATGCCTCCTTTCTAGCTTCAACTCTTAGAGTAATAAAAAAAGCTCATATCACCGCAAAAGATGATAGGGCTCATTACGGGCGTTCCCTATAAATAAGAAATTAAAATTTGCTTTTGTTCTTTATCGTATTATAATAATAACATAAAACTTGTCACAATGCTATTGGCTTTGTACATTTTTATTATATATATTACAGCAAGTCCCTACCTATTGTTTATATCGGCTTCTGTATGTTTTTTATTTACTATTTTTTATTTACCACGGGAGGTTTTTACTTTGTCATATAAAAACTTAATAAAGGCATCGATATTCTCCCTTCTTTTGTCCTGTTTTACTATATTATCAGGCTGTGGAAGCGATTCTTCTGCAGATTCTCAGGCGGTACAGATCACTTCAGATGTTGCAACCACAATTGACACAATTCAAGAGAATGAAACACCAAGTGAGCAACCTCCCGAAGAATCGGAGAATGATTCTCCGAATGGAGCCAGGGATAATACTTCCATTGTACTTGTTCCAGTCGCTTCCGGTAGTGCTACCTTTGGCAATGATCAGGTAACAGTTGATTATTCCAATGCTTCTGAGGGATATATAATTGTTAATTATAAGGGAAGTAATGATAAGCCAAAGCTGCAGATTAACGGCCCACAGGGTGTCACCTACAACTTTGACATTAAGCCGGGGAACGAGACCTACTGCCTGACACAGGGAAGCGGCAATTATCAGGTTGGTGTTTATGAACATGTTGGCAATTCTAAATATGTTCAGTTAGCGGGAGGTGCCGTTGACGCCGTCATCGAAAATGAGTTTTCGCCTTATCTCTACCCAAGCCAATATGTGTACTTTGATGCTGATTCAAAGGTTGTAGAGCTTGGAGAAGAATTGGCAGCTCCGGCTGATAACGATCTGGATGTTGTATCCAATGTCTATAACTTTGTTATAAGTAATATTTCCTACGACACGGATTTGGCGCAAAATGTTACATCAACTTATCTTCCGCTTCCGGATAAAACATTGGAAATTAAAACCGGAATATGCTTTGATTATGCAGCACTTATGGCAGCACTTTTAAGAAGTCAAAGAATACCAACCCGTCTGGAGGTCGGATATTCGGGAGATGCCTATCATGCATGGATATCCACTTATATTGAGGATATAGGTTGGGTTAATGGAATTGTTGAATTCCATGGAAATACCTGGGAACTTATGGATCCAACTTTGGCTTCCACTACATCTGAGCGTGAATTGCGCTCATACATCGGTGATGGAAGCAAATACATTGTTTGTTTTGAGTACTAATTATTCTGACCATATAGGAAAGGAATTATAAAATGAGTAAAATTACAACACTAAATAACAGAGAGATTGCCGCTTTCTGCGAACAGATGGCAATGATTCTTCATTCAGGAATCACCCCGAAGGACGGTCTCAGCCTCATGCTGACAGATGCCACAGACCAGAATACGCAGGAGGTACTGAAGACAATCATCTCTTTCACTCTTTCAGGAGACAGCTTTTCCAGTTCGATTAAACAGGCCGGCTACTTCCCTGAATATGTAGTTAATATGATTGCAATCGGTGAAGATACCGGTAAGCTTGATGAAGTTATGCAGTCGCTCAGCGACTACTATAACCATGAGGAGCTTGTAAACGACAACATAAGAAGCGCTATAACCTATCCTCTTATTATGGTATGTATGATGGTATTCATCATTCTTGTCCTTATAACCAAGGTTCTCCCTCTGTTTAATCAGGTATTTATTCAGTTAGGAACTGAGATGACCGGCTTATCGGCTTCACTTCTCATGATTGGCCAGTCAATACAGACATATTCCCTGATACTTATTGCTGTATTAGTCCTGATTCTTGCTTTTGTTATCTATCTTTCAAGAGCGGTATCCGGCCGTAAGCTTGCCCGTAAGATTAGAGAAAACTTTGGACCAACCAAAAGCTTCTTCCGTAACATTGCTTACGGACGTTTTGCAACCGGTATGGCCCTTACACTTTCAAGTGGAATGGATTTATACAAAGCACTTCATATGATTAGAGAACTCGTTGAACATGAGGGTGTCGAAGCCCAGATTGACGCTTGCGAAAAGTTGATTATTCAGGATGGCGATACATTATCCGAAGCCCTCACAAAGGCAGGTATTCTCGGTAATCTGTATGGTCGAATGGTTGCAATCGGAGATAAGTCAGGTAATACCTACGAAATCCTCGGTAAAATCGGCCATCTCTATGAAGAGGAAACAGACAAAAAATTACAGAGCTTTGTATCAATCATAGAGCCTACACTTGTTATTGCACTTTCACTTATTGTCGGACTGATTCTGCTATCAGTTATCCTTCCTCTGTTAGGAGTTATGTCAAGTATCGGATGAGTACATTTACTATACAAAAAAAGAAAAAAATTAATAGAACACTGGTCAGCATAGTATTTTTTGCTATTATAGTTATTGCTTTTCTTTTTGCAATTAACTACACCTCAAATGCCACACTTGATCATCAGGAAGAAGCATTAAATCAAGCTCTTGAGCGTGACATTGTTATGTGCTATGCCCAGAACGGCTATTATCCGCCCTCGCTTGATTACATAAGGGAACACTATGGTCTTATATATGATGACAACACCTTCCTTGTTAACTATCAGCCGGTTGCCGATAATATCCGTCCAAACTATATTGTAATAAGACTGGGAGGTGATTCACATGAGAAAGTCAAATGACAACAGACATACTGTGGATATGCTTTTCGTGCTGACTCTCTTCTGCGTTTTTGCAGTATGTGCATCACTCTTGATTGCTCTCGGCGCAAATGTATATCAGTCAACCATTAATGATATGAACAGGCATTATACACTATCTACTGCCTCAGCCTTCATTACCGAAAAGGTTCATCAGCACGACGAGGCTGGCTGTATTTCTCTTGGCGAGTTCCAGGGTAATAGCGCCCTGATTCTTAAAGAGAATTACGGAGACATAGTCTATTATGATTATATATATGCATATGATGGATATGTTCGTGAATTGCTTGTCAGTGAGAATGCTGCTGTTTCGCCGGATGCCGGCCAAAAAATTCTTGCCATTAAGAAGTTTAAGTTAGAAAAAGGAGACGGCAATTCAATTGTTGTTCGATTAATTGACAACGATGAGAATATGCTTAGTCAGACTATATATTATCATTCCAATTAGTTATTTAGAGATTAATAAAAAGCATCCGCTTACATATTTATTAATCAGAATGGAGTAAATATGCAAAAATCCGGAGCAGGACTATTCCTGATGGAACTTACAATTGCATTATTGTTTTTTTCACTGGCAGCTGCTGTGTGTCTTCAGCTATTTGTAAAAACTCACACCCTTAACGGCGAAAGCCGAAATGCAGGAGATTCACATATAATCGCAACATCTATAGCTGATGATTATCGTGCCGGAAATCTCGATAATAAGATTAAAGATGGTGAAAATACCATCCTATACTATGACTCTAATTATTACGAAACTGACGAGAACGGTGTAATCGCTTATATTGCATATCTCACATGTAACAACGGAACTCTTGATATAAGCGTTAAGATTCCGGATGAAGAGACAGAATATTATTCTCTGTCGGTTTATAAATATGTTCCGGAGGTGACCAAATAATGAAAAGACGTGTCGGAAGCAACCTCAATATAGGAACATCATCTTTACTCCTAATATTTATTGTATTAAGTTTGGTATCTTTTGCAGTACTATCGCTGTCTTCAGCACTTACAGATAAGAATATGGTTATGCAGACAATGCAGCGTTCTACGGACTATTACAATGCCTGTAATGCTGCAGAGCACAAGCTTGCAGAGATAAACGCCTCTCTGACTACTGCCTATGCTGACAATGCACTGACAAACGGAATACACGATTTCGAGATTAATATTAATAGTAACCAAAAGCTCTATGTTGCCCTCGAAACTCATAAGCCTGATGAATTAGGCTATTGCTATACAATAACAAGCTGGAAGGTAATTAACGAAAGTGTTCCTGAACCTGATATGGGACTTAATCTGTTAATACAGTGATATTGATACATGAAATCTCTAAAAGCCGGAAACCTACATTTTGTAAGTTTCCGGCTTATTTTTTATGATTCCACCTCAGTCAATAAAGTCGAATACACTGACACCTATATTCCAGTCAATTTGCGCTATCCATTATCATTATATTTCATTTCCACATCATATTAGAGAAATGGTGGGCGACTATTAGAATGGCGGGCGACTATTAGAATGGTGGGCGGCTATTAGAATAGTGAGCGACTATTAGAATGGTGGGCGACTATTAGCAGGAACTGCATTTATAGCCACGGGTATACCCCTTTTATATATACAAAAGCATACTGACAATACCTGAGAGTGTACTAGTAGCATAAGGTATGCTCCTTTTATACATGTTATTGCAATCTGATGTCTCCTATTTGTGTACTGGCAGCAGAGGGTGTGCTCCTTTTATACATTCAACACCAACCTGTGGTCGCTGATAAGTGTACTAATAGACAGGGGTTTACCTCTTTTATACATTCAATGCCAACCTGGGGTCGCTGATAAGTGTACTAATAGACAGGGGTTTACCTCTTTTATACATTCTATACCAACCTGATATCGCTGATAAGTGTACTAATAGCCAGGGGTTTACCTCTTTTATACATTCAACACCAACCTGGGGTCGCTGATGTGGGTACTAATAGACAGGGGTTTACCTCTTTTATACATTCAACACCAACCTGGGGGTCGCTGATGTGTGTATTAGTGGCCGGGGTTTACCCCGTTTATACACTCAAAAGCATACTGGCTACTTCTGAGAGGGTACTAGTATTGGTGGCTTATAGTATTGGTGGCTTAAATCCGAAGTCGGATGACGTCCCACTTACTATCCAAGTGGGACATTTATTTGGGAAATATCTACTTTTTAATATTTGTTGTTCTGATTCCTAAAATGTAAGCCATACATAGATTCAACACGCTTCGCGAGTTAAATCTATGATTAGCGTTCGTCAGATGTCATTGCATGCAAGCATATATTCCATCTTCCTCGTCGCCATAACAAAAAAACCGGGAAGCCATTCGGCTTCCCGGTCCTAAATACATAAGAATTATTTTATTCTTCCGTTGTCTCTACAGCCTCAACTGCATCTGCAACTTCTTCAGTTACAACATCCTCGCCTTCGATCTCATCAAAATCATCAGCAAAGTCCATTGTATCTGTGAGCTTGTAATCAGTATTCAACTTTACATCTCTGTAACGCTTCATACCTGTACCGGCAGGAATTAACTTACCGATAATAACATTTTCCTTAAGTCCGATAAGATGATCAACCTTACCCTTAATAGCTGCTTCAGTAAGAACTTTTGTTGTCTCCTGGAATGAAGCTGCTGAAAGGAATGACTCTGTTGCAAGAGCTGCCTTTGTGATACCAAGCATAATCTGTGTACCTGTTGGAGCAACTTTACCTTCTGCTGTAAGCTTTTCAACTGTATCCTCGAAATCAAGTGCATCCATGAGTGTTCCAGGTAATACATCAGCATCACCATTTTCCTCTACACGAATCTTCTTGAGCATCTGACGAACGATAACCTCGATATGCTTATCAGCGATATCAACACCCTGAAGACGATATACACGCTGTACTTCTCTAAGCATGTAATCCTGAACAGCTCTAACGCCCTTAATCTTAAGAAGATCATGTGGGTTAACAGAACCTTCTGTAAGTTCATCACCGGCTTCAAGTGTAACTCCATCAAGAACCTTAATACGTGAACCATATGGGATAAGGTAAGCTTTAGACTCTCCTGTCTCCTCATTTGTAATAATAATCTCACGCTTCTTCTTAGTATCCTTAATCTCAACCTTACCACCGAACTCAGCGATAATGGCAAGACCCTTTGGCTTACGAGCCTCGAAAAGTTCCTCTACTCTAGGAAGACCCTGTGTAATATCATCACCGGCAACACCACCTGTATGGAAAGTTCTCATAGTAAGCTGTGTACCTGGCTCACCGATTGACTGAGCTGCAATAATACCAACTGCCTCACCAACCTGAACAGCCTCACCTGTTGCCATGTTAGCACCATAACACTTAGAGCAGATTCCATAATGTGAATGACATGTAAGAATTGTACGAATCTTTACTTCTTCAATCTCATTGTCAATGATCTTCTTAGCTCTTGAAGGTGTAATCATATGATTCTTCTTAACGATTACATTACCTTCCTTATCTTCAATTGTATCACAGGCATATCTACCTGTAATACGATCCTTAAGACTTTCAATAGTTTCCTTACCATCCATGAAAGCCTTAACCTTCATACCATAGATTTCTTCTCTGCCTTCGCAGCAATCCATTTCTCTGATGATAAGTTCCTGTGATACGTCAACCATTCGACGTGTAAGATATCCTGAGTCAGCTGTACGAAGAGCTGTATCAGAAAGACCCTTACGAGCACCATGCGCAGACATGAAATACTCGAGTACGTCAAGACCCTCACGGAAGTTAGACTTGATAGGAAGCTCGATTGTACGACCTGTTGTATCAGCCATAAGACCACGCATACCCGCAAGCTGCTTAATCTGCTGGTTAGAACCACGGGCTCCGGAATCAGCCATCATAAAGATGTTGTTATACTTATCAAGACCATCAAGAAGTTCCTTAGTAAGTCTTCCATCGATCTCATTCCAAGTATCAACTACCGCTCTGTATCTCTCTTCTTCTGTAATAAGACCACGTCTGAAGTTATTAGATATCTTATCTACTGTTGCCTGAGCTTCCGCAAGAAGATCCGGCTTAGAAGCAGGTACTGTCATATCTGAAATAGAAACAGTCATAGCTGCTCTTGTAGAATACTTATAACCTGTAGCCTTGATATCATCAAGTACCTCTGCAGTTACAGATGCACCATGTGTATTAATTACGCTTTCAAGAATCTTCTTAAGCTGCTTCTTGCCAACATGGAAGTCAACTTCAAGTGCAAGAGCATTCTCAGGCTTGCTTCTGTCTACAAAGCCAAGATCCTGAGGAAGAATCTCATTAAAGAGGAAACGACCAAGTGTAGATTCAACAATACCTGTTGTAGGTACTCCATCTACATCCTTAGTTACTCTTACCTTAATACGTGAATGAAGTGTAATAATCTTATTCTCGTATGCAAGAATAGCCTCGTTAAGACTCTTAAAGAACTTACCTTCACCAGGCTCAGCATACTTATCTTCTACAGATAAACCTCTCTCCTGAGTAAGGTAGTAAATACCAAGTACCATATCCTGTGAAGGAACGGCAACCGGACCACCATCAGAAGGCTTAAGTAAGTTATTTGGAGACAGAAGTAAGAATCTACACTCTGCCTGTGCCTCTACTGAAAGAGGAAGATGAACCGCCATCTGGTCACCGTCGAAGTCGGCGTTGAAGGCTGTACATACAAGTGGATGAAGCTTAATAGCCTTACCCTCTACAAGAATTGGCTCGAAGGCCTGAATACCAAGTCTATGAAGTGTAGGAGCACGGTTCAGCATTACTGGATGTTCCTTAATTACCTCTTCAAGTACATCCCATACGCTTGTATCAAGTCTCTCTACGAGCTTCTTAGCATTTTTAATATTCTGTGAAATTCCACGGCTAACAAGTTCCTTCATTACGAAAGGCTTAAATAACTCAATAGCCATTTCCTTAGGAAGTCCACACTGATAAATCTTAAGTTCCGGTCCAACAACGATAACCGAACGTCCGGAATAGTCTACACGCTTACCAAGAAGGTTCTGACGGAAACGACCGCCCTTACCTTTGAGCATATCAGAAAGCGACTTGAGCGCTCTGTTACCCGGTCCTGTTACAGGACGTCCACGTCTACCATTATCAATAAGAGCATCTACAGCTTCCTGAAGCATTCTCTTCTCATTACGAACGATAATATCAGGAGCACCAAGCTCAAGTAATCTCTTAAGACGGTTATTACGGTTAATAATTCTTCTGTAAAGATCATTAAGGTCTGATGTCGCAAATCTGCCACCATCAAGCTGAACCATAGGACGAAGATCCGGTGGAATAACCGGTATAGCATCCATAATCATCCATGAAGGCTCATTTCCTGACTCCTTGAAAGCTTCTACCACTTCTAATCTCTTAACAATCTTAGCTCTCTTCTGACCTGTTGCCTCCTCAAGACCTGCTCTGAGTTCTTCTGATTCTGCATCAAGATCAATAGCGAGCAATAATTCCTTAATTGCTTCAGCACCCATGCCAACGCGGAACTTGTTGCCCCACTCTTCTCTGGCATCTGAATATTCTTTCTCTGAAAGAACCTGCTTATATGTAAGAGAAGTCTCTCCGGCATCAAGTACTATGTATGATGCAAAATAAAGAACCTTCTCGAGTACTCTTGGTGAGAGATCAAGAATAAGTCCCATTCTGCTAGGAATACCCTTGAAATACCAAATATGAGAAACAGGAGCAGCAAGCTCAGTATGTCCCATACGCTCTCTACGCACATTAGCTTTGGTAACCTCAACACCACAACGGTCACAAATTACGCCCTTATAACGAATCTTTTTATACTTACCACAATGACATTCCCAATCCTTGCTAGGTCCAAAGATTCTCTCACAGAACAAACCGTCTCTTTCAGGTTTAAGTGTTCTATAGTTAATTGTCTCAGGCTTTGTTACTTCACCTCTTGACCACTCTTTGATTCTTTCCGGTGAAGCTAAACCTATCTGAATGGCATCAAATGTCATTGGTTGATATGTTTCCTGCTTTGTTACAGCCATTTTTATCTCCATTCTAAAACGTCTAGACGTTTCCAAACAAATTACAGTTTCAAGGAAGCATTCGGTGACGTTATCGCCACCAAATGCGCTATTTTTATCAATAATTACTCATCAAAATCTTCTGCATCTTCAACGTAGAACTCATCTTCCGCACTTGTAAGATCGCCATCCTCGTTAAATTCCTGCTTCTGATATCCGTGAGCACTAAATGATTCATCCTCACTATCCTGTCTGTTATCATCACCCATAATGCTTCTGTAATCAGTCTCTGTATAATCAACTGATTCCATAATCTGAACTTCTTCTCCCTCTTCGTCAAGAACCTTAACATCAAGACCAAGTGACTGAAGTTCCTTAAGCATAACCTTGAATGATTCCGGAATACCGGCTTCTGGTACGTTTTCGCCCTTAATAATAGCTTCGTATGTCTTAACTCGTCCAATAACATCATCAGACTTAACTGTCAGGATTTCCTGAAGTGTATAAGAAGCACCATAAGCCTCAAGAGCCCAAACTTCCATTTCTCCGAATCTCTGTCCACCGAACTGAGCCTTACCACCGAGTGGCTGCTGTGTAACTAATGAATAAGGACCTGTTGAACGTGCATGGATCTTATCATCAACAAGGTGATGGAGCTTAAGATAATGCATGTGTCCGATTGTAACAGGACTATCGAAGAACTCTCCTGTACGACCATCACGAAGTCTTACCTTACCATCCCTTGAAAGAGGAACGCCCTTCCAAAGTTCTCTGTGATCTCTATTCTCTGACAAGTACTGTAATACCTCAGGCAACAGCTCCTCGCCATGTTTTGCTTCAAATTCTTCCCAGCTAAGATTTACATAGTCATTAGCAAGGTCGAGTGTATCCATAATATCAGACTCGTTGGCACCATCAAATACAGGTGTTGCAACATTAAAGCCAAGTGCTCTTGAAGCAAGACTCAAGTGAATCTCAAGCACCTGTCCGATATTCATACGCGAAGGTACACCAAGTGGATTAAGTACGATATCAAGTGGACGTCCATTTGGAAGATATGGCATATCTTCTACAGGAAGAACTCTTGAAACGACACCCTTGTTACCATGACGTCCGGCCATCTTATCACCAACAGAAATCTTTCTCTTCTGTGCGATGTAGATACGAACTGCCTGATTAACTCCAGGTGATAACTCGTCACCGTTTTCTCTTGTAAATACCTTAGCATCAACTACAATACCATACTCACCGTGTGGTACCTTAAGCGATGTATCTCTTACTTCTCTCGCTTTCTCACCGAAGATAGCTCTAAGAAGCTTCTCCTCTGCTGTAAGCTCTGTCTCTCCCTTAGGAGTTACCTTACCTACAAGGATATCACCGGCACGAACCTCAGCACCAATTCTGATGATACCTCTATCATCAAGATCCTTAAGTGCTTCCTCACCTACACCCGGTACATCTCTTGTTATCTCTTCAGGTCCGAGCTTTGTATCTCTTGCCTCTGCTTCATATTCCTCGATATGAACTGATGTATATACATCATCCTGAACAAGTCTCTCTGAAAGAAGAACCGCATCCTCGTAGTTATAACCTTCCCATGTCATGAATCCGATAAGTGGATTCTTACCAAGGGCAAGTTCGCCTTCACTTGTTGAAGGACCATCAGCAATAACCTGACCTGCTACAATCTTGTCACCCTTAAACACGATTGGTCTCTGGTTATAACAGTTAGACTGGTTACTACGTGTGAACTTGGCAACAGGATATACCATCTCTTCACCGTCATCACATGCAACCTTAATCTCATTAGAGCATACATATGTAACTGTACCCGGCTTTTTAGCTACAACAGCTACACCCGAGTCAACAGCCGCCTTAACTTCCATACCTGTACCAACAACCGGTGCCTCTGTAGAAAGAAGCGGTACGGCCTGACGCTGCATGTTAGAACCCATGAGCGCACGGTTAGCATCATCGTTCTCAAGGAATGGGATAAGTGCAGTCGCAACAGAGAATACCATCTTAGGCGAAACGTCCATATAATCGAACATTGCCTTTGGATATTCCTGTGTCTCTTCTCTATATCTACCTGAAACAGAATTACGAACGAAATAACCATTCTCATCCAACTGCTCATTAGCCTGAGCTACATGATAGTTATCTTCCTCGTCTGCTGTCATATAAATAACTTCATCTGTAACACGTGGATTCTGTGGATCTGCCTTATCAATCTTACGATATGGCGCCTCAACGAATCCATACTCATTAATACGTGCATATGACGCTAATGAGTTAATAAGACCGATGTTAGGACCTTCAGGTGTCTCAATAGGACACATACGTCCATAGTGCGAATAATGTACATCTCGAACCTCGAATCCGGCACGATCTCTTGAAAGACCACCGGGACCAAGGGCTGAAAGACGTCTCTTATGAGTAAGCTCACCAAGAGGGTTATTCTGATCCATGAACTGTGACAGCTGAGAAGAACCGAAGAACTCCTTAACTGCAGCCTGAACCGGCTTAATATTAATAAGTGCCTGAGGTGATACATCTTCCGTATCATGAGTTGTCATACGCTCACGAACAACTCTCTCAAGTCTGCTAAGACCTATTCTGTACTGGTTCTGCAGCAATTCACCAACGGCACGAATACGTCTGTTTCCAAGGTGGTCGATATCATCATCCTTACCAATATGATACTCAATATGCATATTGTAGTTAATTGATGCAATAATATCTTCCTTAGTAATATGCTTAGGAATAAGCTCTGTAATATTCTTCCTGATTGCATCAGCAAGTTCTTCTTCATTAGAACCATATTCTTCAAGAATCTGAGCAAGCACAGGGTAATAAACAAGCTCTGTAACACCCAGACTGGCAGGATCAAGCTCTGTATAGTTGCTAATGTCAACCATCATATTAGAAAGAACCTTAACATTTCTTTCCTCAGCCTGAATCCATACGAAAGGAACTGCAGCATTCTGAATCTTATCAGCTAATTCTGCTGTAACCTTTGTTCCTGCTTCAGCAATTACTTCACCTGTATTCACATCAATAACATCCTCTGCAAGGATCTGATGGCGAATACGGTTACGAAGCATAAGCTTCTTATTGAACTTATAACGTCCAACCTTGGCAAGATCATATCTTCTTGCATCAAAGAACATAGCTGTTACAAGGCTTTCAGCGCTTTCAACCGAAAGCGGTTCGCCCGGACGAATCTTCTTATATAATTCAAGAAGACCTTCCTGATAATTTGTAGATACGTCCTTAGTAAAGCTAGCTTCAATCTTAGGCTCATCACCAAACAGTTCTCTGATTTCTTCGTTAGTTCCAATACCAAGTGCACGAATAAGTACAGTAACCGGAACCTTACGTGTTCTGTCTACACGTACAAAGAATACGTCATTAGCATCTGTTTCATATTCAAGCCATGCACCACGGTTAGGAATAACCTGACATGAGAATAATTCCTTACCAATCTTATCATGAGAAATTGTATAGTATATTCCAGGTGAACGTACTAACTGGCTAACGATAACTCGTTCAGCACCATTGATAACGAAAGTACCCGTCTCAGTCATAAGTGGAAGATCACCCATAAAAATCTCATGTTCGCTAATCTCTTCCTTCTCTTTATTATAGAGACGTACCTTTACCTTAAGTGGAGCAGCGTAAGTGGTATCACGCTCTTTACACTTCTCAATAGAATACTTTACTTCATCTCTGCACAACTCGAAGTCAACAAACTCTAAGCTGAGATGTCCGCTATAGTCTGCAATTGGAGATATATCAGCAAATACCTCCTTGAGTCCTTCCTCAAGGAACCAATCATACGAATCCTTCTGGACTTCGATAAGATTTGGCATCTCCAAAACTTCCTTCTGTCGTGAATAACTCATACGTACCTTTTTGCTGCCATAGGTAGGTCGTATTCTGTTCTTTTCCATTGACATTCACCCCGTTCTATATATTTATGCGCGAATTTTATCGCTTCTACACCACAATAGTGCAACCTACATTCTATAACGAAACACCGAACTGTGTCAACAATTTTTTATAAAAAAAACCGGCACGCCTTCGCACACCGGTTTTAATCATATAATCAGTTTGGTTTAAATTACTTAAGAGTAACCTTAGCGCCAACTTCCTCAAGCTTAGCCTTGATATCCTCAGCCTCTGCCTTTGAAGCGCCTTCCTTAACCATCTTAGGAGCTGAATCAACGAGATCCTTTGCTTCCTTAAGACCAAGGCCAGTTGCCTCACGAACAACCTTAATAACCTTAACCTTCTCAGCGCCTACTTCTGTAAGCTCTACATCGAACTCATCCTTCTCCTCAGCTGGAGCTGCGCCAGCACCTGCTGCTGCTACAACAACGCCTGCTGCTGCAGATACGCCGAACTCTTCCTCACAAGCCTTAACGAGATCGTTAAGCTCTAATACTGTTAATTCCTTAATAGCATCAATAATTTCTGCTGTTGATAACTTTGCCATGATAATGACTCCTTTCTCAAAAATGTAGGTATATCCTACTTTGTTATAATCTCTTTAATAATTATGCCTCTGCAGGTGCTTCTGCAGGTGCCTCTTCTGCTGCAGGTGCTTCTACCGGAGCTTCCTCTGCTACAGGTGCTGCTTCCTCTGCTGCCGGAGCTGGAGCTGCCTCACCGGCGCCACCTTTCTCAGCAAGCTGATTCATGCAACGAGCGAAGTTGGTGATTGGTGACTGAATGCTTCCAAGTAACTTAGAAAGTAATTCATCACGTGAAGGAATGTTAGCGATCTGCTGCATACCAGCTGCATCATATAATGTACCCTCAACAACACCAGCCTTAATCTCAAGCTTATCAGCTGTCTTAGCGAACTTAGCAATAATTCTTGCAGGAGCTGTTGCATCTGAATCAGAAATAGCTACAGCGCTTGGTCCCTCAAGATAAGGTGCAAGTGACTCAAAGTCAGTTCCCTTAAATGCGAAGTTCATCATTGTGTTCTTGTAAACCTTATAGTTGACACCAGCTTCACGTAATTCCTTACGAAGCTTTGTATCCTGCTCAACTGTAAGTCCACGGTAGTCAACAAGTACAACTGACTGTGCGTCCTTAATTGCTGCAGAAATCTCTTCAACTATAGGCTGCTTGATCTCAACCTTTGCCATTTTTTCTCCTCCTATTAGATTTTATTGCCGAATAGAAGTTTATCAATAAAAAACCTTCTGTCCAAAAAGACAGAAGGAAATATAATCAAACAATCCATTCCTCGGTAGGGGTAAGGCTTAACCTCATCATTACCGGTTTGTCATACAAACCAACCTACTGTCTTCGGCACAAATGATATATTATCATAACCCCATTTATATTGTCAACACTTTATTTCTCGCACGGACACACATCCCATATGGCTACACATACTTCTGCATATATTTGTTATATACACACATACCTTTAATAGGTATCCGCCTTTTATTTCTTATATACATATCCGTTTTCATCTATAAGTACTTCTGACGAAATAGACTGCATATAATTTATAATTCTGCTCTTTTCCCCATCAGCTACAATGTTACACTTACAGCCGGACTGAATCGCCGGAATAAAACGGACGCTCTTCACTATTGTCTCTCCGTCTTCCGAGGCATTCGGGTTCAAAATCACTTCCAAAAGTCCCGTATCCAAAGTCTTACTGTTAAACCAGTAATTGCCAAGGCTGTAAATCACCGGCGTATCGCCTATATAATCCAGTTTTTGAAGTATATGAGGGTGGTCACCTATTATCAGATTTGCCCCTGCCTCCTGAAGCTTTGGTGCCAGTTCAAGCTGCGCCCAGTCAGGCGAGATCTCAAGTTCTGTCCCCCAATGGATATATGCAACCACATAATCACTACATGCTGCAGCCTCTCTAATAACATCACATATCCTGTCATCATAGAAGCACCTAAAGGTACCCGGATTTGTCTCCGTAGCACCTTTTGTATCCGGATTGCTGACCCTTTCAATCTGAGTAGCCGCCACAAAAGCAATCCTTGTATCATTAATAATGAAGTAAGTCGGTTTAATTGCCTCCTCAATATTTCGCCCCGCTCCAACATAAGGCATTCCTGCCTCTTCAAGTGTGTCAAGCGTATCAAGCATCGAAACCTCACCATAATCGTATGTGTGATTATTGGCAATTGATACTATGTCTGCTCCCATGTCTGCTATATAGTGCACATGCTTCGGGCTGCACCTAAAGGTGTATGTCTTCTCAGCTGTAGGTGTTCCCCTGTCCGTATACGGAAATTCATTATTAATCATAAAAACATCCGCGCCGCGCATCACATCAAGCGTATTCTCATCAAATGCCGTCGTAATGTCTCCACCCCTGTCAAGCAATTGCCCTAAATTCGCATAGCCTTCACTAAGTCCTACATCTCCTGCAAAAAGAAGAGAGATTTCATCAGTTTTTCCTGCTTCCTTACCATATATATGATTCTGTGTACAGTACTCTTCATCCGCAAGAAGACTCCCATACCTGCTATTATCTGTTTCTTCCTCCGTAGATTCTTCAACCGTCTCACGTACGGGTTCAGGTGTTGGCTCTATTTTTTCAACAACTGCTTCAACGAGCGTCTGTTCTTGAGTTGAATAATCCTCCGCTTCCTTATTATCTCCTACTGCCTTTAATTCGCCGTTAACACCTGCATACAGAAACATTGCTCCAAATCCGGTAATCAGGATAAGTGCAAGCACCTCTATGAAAATAAGTGCAGCTTTCCCGCTGCGTCGTCTCTTTTTATTAGCCATAGGCTAATTATACCACAAGATAATGTGTCGATATACCCCTACATATCAATATCTGCCATAGTCACCATAACAAGAAAGCGCCACCGCAATGCGATGACGCCTTCTTGTTAGTTATATTGTTAGCAAATTAGAACTTTGCTGTTGAAACCTTTACACCAGGACCCATTGTACAAGCAAGTGTAATGCTCTTTAAATACTGTCCCTTAAGTGCTGCTGGCTTAGCCTTAACGATAGCACCCATAAGTGCATCGAAGTTCTCCTGAAGTTTCTCCTCAGAGAATGAAACCTTACCTACCGGCACGTGGATAATGTTAGCCTTGTCAAGACGATACTCAATCTTACCTGCTTTAATATCCTGTACAGCCTTAGTAACATCCATTGTTACTGTGCCTGCCTTTGGGTTTGGCATAAGACCCTTAGGTCCGAGAACCTTACCAAGACGTCCAACAACGCCCATCATATCAGGTGTAGCAACTACAACATCAAAATCGAACCAACCATCGTTCTGAATCTTCGGAATAAGCTCCTCACCACCAACGAAATCAGCTCCTGCTGCCTGTGCCTCGTCAAGCTTTGTACCCTTAGCGAATACAAGAACCTTAACTGTCTTACCTGTTCCGTTAGGAAGGACAACGGCACCACGGATCTGCTGATCAGCGTGACGTCCATCACAACCTGTACGGATGTGTAATTCTACTGTCTCATCAAACTTAGCGCTTGCTGTCTTCTTAACAACGCTAATAGCCTCTGCTGGCTCATACTGAATTGAGCGATCTACTAATTTAGCAGCTTCGCTATACTTCTTACCATGCTTCATTTAAGCTCTCCTCCTAAATTAATTAATCCTCAACTGTAATACCCATTGATCTTGCTGTACCAGCAATCATGCTCATAGCAGCTTCAATTGATGCAGCGTTAAGATCTGGCATCTTAAGCTCAGCAATCTCACGAATCTTATCCTTAGAGATCTTAGCAACCTTTGTCTTGTTAGGTACGCCTGAACCAGACTTAATGTTACAAGCCTTCTTAAGTAATACAGCAGCTGGTGGAGTCTTAGTTACGAAGCTAAAACTTTTGTCTGCATAAACTGTGATAACAACAGGAATAATAAGGTCACCCTTATCTGCTGTTACTGCGTTGAACTGCTTTGTGAATTCAACGATGTTAACACCATGCTGACCAAGAGCTGGTCCAACTGGTGGTGCAGGTGTTGCCTTGCCGGCAGGAATCTGCAACTTAATATAACCTTCTACTTTCTTTGCCATAATTGGCTCCTCCTATAATA
>JAGHUN010000109.1 GCA_018064805.1 Candidatus Colinaster scatohippi | reverse complement strand
TTTTTTTTGTTATGGCGACGAGGAAGATGGATTGCATGCTTGCATGCAATGACATCTGACGACCGCTAATCATAGATGTAAACTCGCGAAGCGTGTTACATCTATGTTATGGCAACGAGCCAAGTGGACATCATGCTTGCATGGATGGACATTTGGCGACTGCTAATCAGCGGATAAAACTCGCGGAGTGTGTTTTATCGCGGTATATTTGAGCTATCGCCTTTTTATATAAATGTCTTTGACATATACCCCTAGGGGGTATATGATTGTGATGAGAAATATATAAAAAAAGAACCACTATGCAATTGCAATGCTTGGGTGAACATAGAAGAGCAAATTAAAAAAGATTATGTGACAAGCATTGCTGATTTAACTGAAGTAATACATAACGAAGGAAATATAAATGAAAGAAGTATCTGATTTATTAATCGAAAAAAATGCATGTCCACATTGCACAGGTAAGAATAAGGAGCGTGATGATAAGGAGTTTAAGGATCTTATGAATCGCCTTAAAAGAATAGAAGGACAGGTCAGGGGTGTTGAGGGCATGCTTGAAGCTAATGCATATTGTGTGGATATTCTTGTTCAGGTATCTGCGATAACCTCTGCACTCAATAGCTTTAATAAGGTATTGCTTGCTAATCACGTAAAGTCGTGTGTTGCTGATAATATAAGAGCAGGCAATGATGAAGTGATAGATGAATTGGTAGCAACAGTGCAGAAACTAATGAAATAGAACTGTCATTGTAAAAACGTTTTTTGAATTTAGGTTATGGTTTGGAGTTGTGATGGATAAATATCAGGTTATGGGAATGAGCTGCGCAGCCTGCAGTACGCGTGTAGAGAAGGCTGTTTTACAGGTGGATGGTGTTACAAGCTGTTCAGTAAATTTATTAACAAATTCTATGGGTGTAGAGGGAACAGCCTCGTCGGATGCAGTTATTAAGGCCGTAGTTGATGCAGGATATGGAGCACGCTTGGTAGATGAAAAAAAGAATTCCGGCAAAAGCACTGCAAAATATGAGGACGAACTTAAAGACACAGAGACTCCGGTGTTATATAAGAGATTAGTGACTTCGGTTTGCGTTTTGATTCCGCTTATGTATGTGTCCATGGGAAATATGCTATGGGGATGGCCACTTCCGGCGTTTCTTGGTAATAATCATCTGGGGATTGGCATATACGAGATGCTACTAACCATTATTATTATGATGGTCAATCAGAAGTTTTTTATTAGTGGAATTAAGGGTGTAATACATAAGTCACCTAATATGGATACGCTGGTTGCTCTTGGAGCAGGAGCAGCATTTTCATATAGCGTGGTTGCGCTATTCGGAATGACATATGCGGTTTCTGTTGGTGAACATGAAAAAGCAATGGCATATATGAATGAGCTTTACTTCGAATCTGCTGCGACAATACTGACTCTGATTACGTTTGGAAAGACACTGGAAGCAAGAGCTAAGGGGAAGACAACCGATGCCCTAAAGGGATTAATGAGACTGGCACCGAAGACTGCGGTTGTATTAAGGGGAAAAGAAGAGGTACAGATTTCTGTTGAGGATATTGTTGTTGGAGATCATTTCGTGGTTCGCCCCGGTGAGACAATTCCTGTTGATGGTGTAGTAGTTGAAGGAATTAGTGCGATTAATGAATCTGCGCTTACCGGTGAGAGCATTCCTGTTGATAAAAAATGTGGTGATATAGTGTCAGCAGCTACTATTAATCAGTCAGGATATCTGACTTGTGAAGCAACTAGAGTGGGAGAAGATACAACGCTTTCTCAGATTATTCAGATGGTGAGTGATGCAGCTGCGACTAAGGCTCCAATTGCCAAAATTGCGGACAGAATTTCCGGTATATTTGTTCCGACGGTAATGACAATCGCAATGCTTACCTTTATAGTGTGGCTTCTTGCAGGCAGAGAATTTGGTTTTGCTTTGGCCAGAGCAATATCGGTGTTAGTGATTAGTTGTCCCTGTGCTTTAGGATTGGCTACACCGGTGGCAATTATGGTTGGTAATGGTCGCAGTGCCAAAAACGGATTGTTATTCAAGACAGCGGTTTCGCTTGAAGAAGCCGGCCGAGTACAGATTGTTGCACTTGATAAAACAGGAACAATTACTAAAGGAGAGCCTAAGGTATGTCAGATTATAGCGGAAGAAAATGTCACGGAAGGTGAGTTGTTAGAGTACGCATATGCGCTTGAATCAAGGAGCGAGCATCCTCTGGCAAAGGCGATAGTTGCCAAAGCAAAAGCTGATGGATTATCAGCAATGTCAGTTGAGAATTTTAAGGCAGAGGTAGGTAACGGACTTCGAGCAGAAATCATTTTATCTACAGACAATAGTGGCAGAGCTTTACTTATTGGCGGAAATATGGAATTTGTGTCAGGACAGGCTGCTATTTCTAAAGGTATGATGGATAAAGCAAATAATGAAGCTAAAAAGGGAAGAACACCGTTGTTTTTTGCCATGGATAATAAACTTCTTGGTATTATATCCGTGGCTGATGTTATAAAAGAAGACAGTGCCAAGGCAATTGAAAATCTTAAAAAGCTCGGAGTGCATGTGGTTATGCTTACCGGAGATAATGAGCAAACTGCTAAGGCTATTGGCGATGAAGCCGGTGTAGATGAGGTGATTGCCGAGGTGCTTCCGGAAGGAAAGAAAGAAGTCATTGAAGCATTGCAGAAAAAGGGTAAGGTTGCTATGGTAGGGGATGGAATCAATGATGCCCCGGCACTTACTACGGCGGATATTGGTGTTGCGATTGGGGCGGGAACCGATGTCGCAATTGATGCTGCTGATATAGTTTTGATGGGAAGCAATCTTACCGATGTGGCGGCCGCAATCCATATGAGCAGGGGAACGCTTACTAATATAAGAGAAAATCTGTTTTGGGCATTTTTCTATAATGTAATTGGTATTCCACTTGCTGCAGGATTGTGGATTCCAATCTTTGGATGGACATTGAATCCCATGTTTGGTGCAGCGGCCATGGGATTATCGAGTTTCTGCGTTGTAAGTAATGCTTTGCGACTGAATCTTTTTGATATGTATAATGTTAAAAAATATAAGTCTGTGAAAAATTCACTCGGTCATGAACCGCTTTTACAGGACTTTGTTAATACAAAAAAGGAGGAAAAGAATAAAATGATACTTAATGTTAATGGGATGATGTGTGGACACTGTGAGGCGCATGTTAAAAAGGCACTAGAGGCTATTGATGGTGTGGTTGAAGCAGTAGCCAATCATGAAACAAATACTGTTGAAATTAAAACTGACAGAGATGTCGATGTTGCAGTTTTAAAAAATGCCATAACAGAAGCCGGCTATGAGGTTGTTTAATTGCCGGATTTATAATATGAATTTGGTAGGAGTATATGGTAATGGCATGGTTTAATGATGATAATACATATAATGATATAAGAGAACGTTCTCTTAAACAGTGGCTTAAGGAGATGTCAGAGCACGATGATATAGCCGTGAGAGGCGGAGTAAAGCTTGCAAATGATTATATTGAACATCTGAAAAAAGAAAATATGAGTCTTAATGAAGAGATTGAGTTAAGAAACAAGTATCTAAAAAAGATAAAAGATAATAAGTAGTATTTGTTATTAAAGGGACATCCTTCCAAGCGGAGAGGTGTCTCTTTTTCTTATGAAATAAAAATAAAACAATTGGGAAAATATTATAGGTGTGAAAAGTAGAAGTATACCTTGAAAAGGAGTATAATATACTAGTTGTATTTTGCCTAAGTAATAATGGCTTTTGGTGCAAAGTAAAAGGAAGTATAGAGAGGGAAGCTATGGTTAAAGTTTTTTCTGACAGTACATGTGATTTATCCCAGGAATTAGTGGAAAGATATGATATTTCAATTGTTCCACTTCATATTGTTCTGGGAGATAAGGAATATAGGGATCGAATCGAAATAACTCCGGAGGAAATATATAAGTGGTCGGATGAAAACAAGACGACACCTAAGACATCTGCTGTATCTATTGAAGATGCAATGAATGCCATGAAACCTACTATTGATGCAGGAGATGAGATTATTATCTTCTGTATATCGGAATCGATGTCAACGACATGTAATGTTTTCAGAATGGCAGCAGAAGAGTTAGATGCAGAGGAAAAGGTTAGTGTTGTTGATTCAGCTAATCTGTCAACAGGAATTGCTCTGTTAGTAATTGAGGCAGCAGTAATGGCTAAGTCAGGCTGCCAAAGAGCGGATATTGTGACAAGGATTGAAGAGTTGAAGCCACTTGTCAGGGCTAGTTTTATGGTAGACACACTTACATATCTGCATAGAGGTGGAAGATGTAGCAGTGTTGCTGCACTGGCGGGAAGTGCATTGAAGCTTCACCCCAAGATTGAGGTTAAAGGCGGAGCGATGGTGGCTGAAAAGAAATATAGAGGAAAATATGATGCTATTATCTTAAACTATGTCAAGGATATGGATGATATACTTAAAAAGGCCAAAAAGGATAGGGTGTTTATCACTCATTCCGGATGTGACGCAGATGTGGTAGATAAAGTTAGAAATCATCTTGCTGAGCTTAATGTATTTGATGAGATTCATGAGACTAGGGCAGGAGGTGTTATTTCATCTCACTGCGGACCGGGAACCTTGGGAGTATTGTTTATTGCTAATGAATAGAGTATAAAAGGACGAAAAATGGAAAGTTACAGCTTTACAGATAAAGGATTAAGAGAAATTAATGAGGATTCGATAGGATATAAAAGCATTGGAGAGAGAAGCTTATATATCGTAGCAGATGGACTTGGCGGACATGACAGAGGTGAGGTTGCTTCTAAAATTGCAGTTGAGACATTTATGGATTACTTTGAAAATGAATATAATGCAGAAACATTTATAGATGATTGTATGCAGGCAACACAAAAAAGACTGAAGGATGAACAGGAAAAGCTTGGTGAAGGCAGTCAGATGAGGACAACTGTGGTATGCCTGCTTGTAGATGGCGGAAGATTCAAGTATGCCAATGTTGGGGATTCGAGGATTTATGCAGTCCAGAAGTCACTTTTTACTAAAAAACTGAGTCGCTTGTCCAGAGACCACAGTGTGTTACAGGTGTTGCTTGATACAGGTGAGATTACTGAGGCTGAAATGAGATTTCATCCGGATCGCAACAGATTATTGCGTGCACTCGGTTCCGATATGCCGGAGAAATTCTATAATGAATCAGAGTGGAACAAAATAGATAATATTGTCGGTTTCTATTTGTGCTCGGATGGGGCATGGGAAGGTGTCTCAGATGAGGATATTCTGAATGCTTTCGTGACTAAAAAGTCAGCAACAGAAATAGGAGCACTTATAAAGGAGCAGGTTACAAAGCATCTTGAAGAGACCGGAGATAATAATTCGGGGATAATAGTAAAATTATAGGTATATTTAGAAGGGAGATATATGGATAACGAGAATATGAATAACCCGTCCATGACAGAAATATTTGGGGCGGATGATATGAGAACTATGCCGGTACCACCAATGCAGGGAATGCCGCAGGGCCAGCCGATGCCAGGTCAGCCGGTTCTAGGTCAGCCGGTACCACCAATGCAGGGAATGCCACAGAGGATACCGATGCCGGGTCAGCCGATGCCAGGTCAGTCGGTACCACCAATGCAGGGAATGCCACAGAGGATACCAATGCCGGGCCAGCCGATGCCGGGTCAGCCGGTACCACCGATGCAGGGAATGCCAGGCCAGCCGATGCCAGGCCAGCCGATGCCAGGCCAGCCGGTACCACCAATGCAGGGAATGCCACAGGGGCAGCCGGTGCCGGAGCAACCTATTCCGGAACAACCTAAGGATGAAAAGGCTAAGCCTGTAAAAGAGAAAAAGAAAAATTCTGTTGCGGGAATAGTTATTGCAATAGTTTCTATAGTTATTATTATTGCGGGAGTAGGACTTAGTATTTATAGTTTACTACCGAAGAATAAGTACAATCAGGATGAGTTTGCTTCAAATAACAAGGAACTTGAGACTGATATAAAGGAAGTTGATACTTTCCAGGGAATTAACGATACTTCAAGCTCTTCAGCGACAAGTTGGGAGTATGGATGGCGTGTAGAAATCGCAGAAGATGATAATAATTATTATCTTCCGGACTATAAGAATAATTACAAGTTATGTAAGATTTCTAAAAGTGATTATTCGAAAACAGTTGTAGTTGATATGCCGGTAAGTAACGTTAATGTAATTGGAGATAAGCTTTATTTTATAAATAGTTTTGTAGATACGAGTGATGATAACGGTATTTATGCGGTAAATACGGATGGAACAGGTCTTGAATGCATTCTGCCGGGAACCTATACACGAATGCTCGTTGTTAATGACTGGATATATTATGTGAGTGGTTACGATTATAACCTGTACAAGATTAATGTATTTGGTAGAAATACAGTTAAGCTTGTTACAGAACATGTATCTGATATAGACATATACGAGAATACCATATACTACTCGACATATGATGAGGATCGTAACAAGAGAGATGCATATAAAATTGCAGCTATCGATGTTGATGGTAACAACAGGGTTCAGTATACGGACTATGTAGAATATTATTCGATAGATTACGATGACGGATACATTTACTATGCTCAGTCAGATTCTTGCATTGGACGAATTGATACTTTTTCTAAAGAGAATGAGAAGCTTACTGATTGTTATACTAATAATGCGTTGGTTGTATCAGGCGACAGAATATATTTCATTGATGGTTCAAAGGATATTTCGCTTGCAGTTTATAGTATTTCAGACGGTAGCATTAAGCACTATAATGTGAAGAATGTTGATAGCTACTATGTTGGCGAGGACACTCTTATTACTTTGTATATGGACAGCTCGTTTAATCCGGTAGTCACAGCTAATGACATTAATACCGGAGCAGTAATTGATCTGTTTAAGTAGGAGGAGGGGAAAATGAAACAAAAGGTAGCAATATATAGCTGGATTCTTATGGTTATGGGAATCATTACAGCGGCAGCAACAATATTTATTATGGCAGGTCCTAAGGGCCGAGAGGTTAGAGAACTTTCGCTTGGTAATAAGTTCCTTACTGAAGTTGACTTTGATAATGCGGTAATTGCATATAGTAAGGCAGTAGAGATTAATCCGAATAGCAGAGAGGCTTTAGAGGGACTTATGCAGGCAGCCTATATGGCAGAGAATTATGATGTTCTTACAGAGACACTTCAGGCATATGCCAATGTTATGCTTGCAAATGGAATGGATGAGCAGGCTGAGCACATGCTCTGTGTTATGACTAAGAATGCATATGGACACTTCGCTTCGGATGAGGACTATGTTGAATTCGTTGATTTGATAGGTGAAGGTGCGGTAACAGACGAACTCATTAATCTCAAAAAGGATGCAAAATATGCGGTTATAGCCAAGTTGATTATGGACGAGGAATATGATAAGGCTAGTAAACTCCTTGACGAATTTGTGAAAAATAATCCGGATGAGAATCTCGAGCGTGCTAAGGCTAATGTTCTTGCTAAATGTGCAGAAATAGCATGGAAGAACAGAGAGTTTGACCGAGCTGTTGAATTCCTTAAAGAGGCATTGGAATGTGCCAAGAATGAAAAGGATATTAAGGATTATTTATTAAGGGTAGTAGAAGATTATGCAATGGCTTTAAAGAATAGCCAGGAATATGATAAAGCAACTGAACTTATAAAGTGGTTACAGCAGGTTAGAGGAGATAATTCTTTATCAGTAATCTTAACAGAAATAGAAGAGGTTAAGGTTGCGGATGAACAGCTTCAGGGGCTTATTGAGACTCTTAACGGATACTTTGAAGCTGATGATATTGCAGGAATTAAAGAGCTTATGCTTTCAGATGGCTATCAGAAGGCTGTATCTAAGTTTAATACTGTATTCTATAGCAGTAATGTAAAAAACGGCGATAGTATTAATGGTAAAGGCACTGCCATATATAACGTGTATGGTAATAAGTACGTGTATTATGGTGATTTTGTAAATGGCAAAAGAGAAGGAAGTGGTTTGTGGTATTACATTAGCCGTGGAACTCTGGCCAAGTTCAACCTCGAGTGGAAGAATAATCTTCCAAACGGTGCAGGTACAGGAGATTTTTATTCAACAACTAATATTGTTGGATATGGTGGAAAAATTATTGGTTCCTATGAAAGTCATTCATCTACGACATTTACAACAAAGAATGGTATTTTTGATGGCTTATATACATATAAGAGTACGACTAATGATGGATATTCATATACAGCATCATGTACACCGGTTAACGGATATGCTCCGAGAATTGAGCCGGGAAGCTATCCTTCGTTAATTGTGGAATACTCTCCATATCCAATGCCACTTTTGATGTACGCTACTTATGGATATGATGGTTATGTATGGTGGGACTGGTCTCCGGAGCCACTTACTGTGGATGGATTCTATACATATTCTCAGATTCAGTATGGCAATGGTGATGTAGCGCTTACACTTGAGTAGATGACAGGTAATCAGGTCACTGTTATTGGTGGCTTGGAGGGTAATAAATGATTCAAAACGAAGCAATAAATGCGACATATGAAATTCTTGGTGAAATTGGTTCAGGTGGTGGTGGAGTTGTATATCATGCAATTCATAAGCGACTTAAGACTGATGTTGTAATCAAAAGAATAAGAAATGAAGTTGTTAATAAGCTTGAAGTAAGGCAGGAGGCGGATGTTCTTAAGAAACTCAAGCATCCTTATCTGCCAAGAGTTTATGACTTCATTGAGGCTGAAGACGGTATATATACGGTTATGGATTATATTGCCGGACAGAATATGGAACAGGCACTTATTGAAAGA
Organism: Candidatus Colinaster scatohippi; assembly: GCA_018064805.1. Lineage (GTDB taxonomy): Bacteria > Bacillota > Clostridia > Lachnospirales > Lachnospiraceae > Colinaster > Colinaster scatohippi. The sequence goes on along the minus strand of JAGHUN010000109.1, from coordinate 9,056 downwards.
GGGAGATTTACGCCTGCTGAGGTATATAAGATTGCACTCGAACTTGGTGAGGCACTTGATTATCTGCATAAGCAGAATCCTCCTATTATTCATAGTGATATAAAACCGGCCAATATCATGATTACGCCTGAAGGGGATATTTGTCTTATTGATTTCAATATTTCGCTGGCCATGGGCGAGTCTGAGGAAAGTGCTGTAGGAATCAGTGCCGGCTTTTCTCCGCCTGAGCAATATAGAGATCCACAGATGTATGCGAGGATAACTCACAATTATACCTTGCAGAAACTTACATCAGGTGGAATGAATTCGGGTAAGACGACAAGTGGTACTGAACTTATAGATACAGGTACAGTTATGCCGGGAGGAGAAGCACTTCAGGGCTTTTCGACCACATATCTTCCTTTTATTGGAAGAGGTATTACTACTAGATCGGATATCTATAGTCTTGGAATGTGTTTTGTATCAATGCTGACCGGATTAAAGCCTGAATTTGATTTTGATAAAAACAAAAAAATAGAAGAATATAAGTTAAATATTACAGAAGGCTTTGCGACAATCATCAATAAAATGATTAGCATTGATCCGATGCTTAGATATAAAGACGGTGTGGAACTTTTTACGGCTCTTAAAGAATGTAAAAAGCTCGATAAAAGATATGTCGTAATGCATCGTAAGCAGTTAGGACTTTCCATTGCATCAGTGGCATTAATTGTAGTGGGAGCCGGAATAATGACTCTTGGCGGACTACGACTTAAAAGTGAAAAAGAAAGTGTCTATTATGCCTATATTGATGATGCAGAAAAGGCAATTGAAGAACTTGATTTCGACCGGGCTGAGGATTATATAGATAAAGCCAGGGAAGACAGACCGGAGAATGTTGCCGCATATAAAGAAGAAGTCTATGCATTATATATGCAGGGGGATTTTGATGCCTGCATAGGAACAGGTACAGGATATCTTACTTCACAGCCGTTTTATATAGAAAATGATACTGACAGGAATTATTATGCTGACCTTTGCTATGTAGTTGGAAATGCTTTCTTTGAAATGGGAGATTATAGCAATGCTGAAAACTACCTTAAGGCAGCAATTGAAAACTATGATAAAAATCCGGGATACTACAGAGATTATGCTATTCTTGCAGCTAAGCTCGGAGATTTAAAAAGTGCCAAAAGGTATCTTAAGGAAGCTAATTCAATTGGCCTTGCGGATGAATCATCTAATATGGTTGAAGGCGAAATTGCCTATATGGAAGGTGATTTGGATAAAGCAATAAGTCTGCTTACCGGGGTACTTGATGTATCTTCCGATGTGCAGACACGAAGGAGAGCGCTTTCTCTTTGTATTGATATGTTCAGAAGTCTTGGTGATGAGCGGATAGACGAGGAAATCGAGATTTTGGAGAAAATCTATAATAGTGGTAGTGATGCTGACAGGGTAATGGTATCCGGTTATCTTGCAGACAGCTATTCTCATAAGGGAGCAATTGCCTCAGACAGTAGTTATTATAATAAGGCGATAGCCGTTCTTGAAACTATGGTTAGTGAGGGTAATGCGACTTTTGCAATTCAATCAAATCTCGGCGTGGTTTATGAAAACAGTGGTAATTTAGAAAAGGCAGAAGAAATATTTAAAGGCCTTATTGATAAGTATCCAAAGAATTATGTTGGATATATGCGTATGGCATTCCTTGAAGCAGACAAGCAGCAGCAGTTGGATATAACGATGCGCGATTATACTGTGATGGCGGATTATTATGATTTGGCATGTGAACTGTGTCCTGATATTGATTCGGAACCGAATATGCAGGTATTGAAGATGAATATGCAGGATGTTATAGATGGTGGCTGGTTGCTTGAAAGGGAGATTAACTAGTATGAGCGGAATGATATTACTGATATTTGGCGCGGTATTCTGTGCTGTAGGAGTGCTCCTTTTTATTATTAATATTATATATGGGAATACAGGAGCAAAGCGCATTAAGAAAGAACTAGAGATGGATTATGGTAAATAATAGCTTTTTTCTGAAAAAAATGCTTGATGCAAAGGCAGGTCATAAGCTGACTATCGGATTCATCGGTGGCTCGATTACTCAGGGAACGGGTGCTTCTGCGCACGATAAATGTTATGCCTACAGAATATATAAGTGGTGGAAGGATAATTATCCTGAGACCGAATTTGTGTATGTCAATGCAGGAATCGGAGGGACTGATTCCAAGTTTGGAGTGGCCAGAGTTGATGATGACCTGCTTAATATGAATCCGGATGTGGCAATTATTGAGTTTGCGGTTAATGATGTGGACAATCCGGACTGTATAGAGACTGCTGAAGGATTAATCAGAAAGATTCTGAAAAAACGAAAAGATGTAGCCGTGCTTATTCTTTGCAATCTTATATATGATACCGGAGCTACAATGCAGGGGGAATATTTTAAACTGGCTGAATATTATAAGCTCCCGTGTATAAGTATAAAAGATACGGTGTATGCTGATATACAAATGGGGAGAATTAAGCAGAGTGATGTTACAGCCGATAATATTCATCCTCTCGATTTTGGACATGAACTTATTGCTGCAAAGGTAATAGAATTCCTGGAAAGTCAGAAAATCAGTTCTTTATCCGGAGATGTAATTTATACAGATGTTCTGCCTAAACCGTTTACACGGAATTTATATGAAAATGTGACGAGGTTATGTAATGTGAATTCCGGACCTAAATGTCAAGGGTTTGTTGCGGATATGGAGCCACAGTCAGATATTAGAGACTGTTTCAAAAAGGGCTGGTATGGGCAACGTGTTGGAGATTCTATTGAATTTTCAGAAGTTACGCGTGGGTTTGTTGTTCAGTACAGACGTACGGTAGCAGGACCGGCACCTAAAGTCAAAGTGATTGTGGATGGTAGAAGCATATGTGTACTTGATGGGAAATATGATCAGGATTGGGGCGACAAGCTTGAAATAATGACAGTTGCTGAATATGACAATTTAGGCGAGCACACAATTTCTTTTGTGGTAGATGAAGCGGATAAGGGAGCTGTACCGTTTTACCTGGTTTCGGTAATTGTGATGAAGTGATAATGTAATTTGAAACAGGACAAATTTGTGGCCCAGAGTACTAGGTTTAGACTCTGGGCTTTTGAAATAAATGTATGAATATTGGAAATAGTAAAAAAGAGATAACTGTAGCAGGCATTAAGCTGGTCGCATATATAACTATGTTTATAGATCATTTTGCCTCTATTATGGTGGAAAAATATGTAATAATACACGGTGGGAGTGTGTCAGAGAGCAACTTGTGCAGCCTGTTAAGGGCTATAGGCAGACTGGCGTTTCCTTTGTTTTGTTTTCTGTTAGTTGAAGGGATGGAGAAATCGAGGAATAGGCTTAGATATTTAGGACAGCTTCTGCTAATGGCTATTGTGTCTGAACCATTTTTTGATTACAGTCTTTACGATGTCTGGTGGGATCCGAATCATCAGAATGTCTGTGTGCTGTTGTTTGTAGGTGGATGTCTGTTATTGCTTGATGATTATTATGATAAAAAGGTAAAAAAGAAATGGTTAAGGTGGGGGCTGCTTATCCTTTCCATAGTGGCAGCAATGGCCATAACTTATATACTGAAAACAGATTATAGTCTGGTTGGCATTGGAGTAATTATAGCGATTAAGTATATAAGGCCACTGATTAAGAAGGACATTTTCTATGCAATAATCTTGATGATGGCTATAGTATATTTGTGTTATCTTACCAAATATTTTATTAAATATCCTAAGCACAGGCAGAGTGGGATTGAGTGGAAGTGGTATTTGAAAAATGCCTGGACCCTTCAAATGCTTGAGCCGACAGCTTTGTTTTTGGTTGATATTTATAATGGCAAAAAAGGAAATACTCTGCCTAAAATCTTCTACTATAGCTTTTATCCACTGCATCTTATTGTTATAAAACTTGTAACACTTGCGATTTTTGGATAGTTATATTGGAAAAAAGTGGCGGTATGCAGTTTTTTATTTTATAATAAAAGATGGTTTGTTTTGCAAAAAAGCAGATATGTATTATTTATGAGAGGTGAGATACCTGTATGACATTAAAGGAAGCAATTGAGGAAAGACATTCAGTAAGGGCATTTGATGAGAGACCGATACCACCGGAGGTGTTAGATGCTCTTAGGAGATGTATTGACAAGTGCAATAAAAAGGCAAGGCTTAATATGCAGTTAGTGACCAATGAACCGAGGGCATTTAGTGGACCTAAGGCACACTATGGTCACTTTATGGGCTGTAGGAATTATATTGCCATAGTTGGTAAGAAAACCGATGATTTTGAGGAGCGCTGTGGATATTATGGGGAATATCTTGTACTAAAGGCGCAGCAATTGGGACTTAACAGTTGTTGGGTAGGTCTTACATTCTCAAAAGTCAAGGATGCCTTTCTGGTAAGAGGTGATGAGAAGTTATGTGCCGTAATTGCTCTTGGATACGGAATAACACAGGGAAGCTCTCACAAGTCAAGACCGATTGCTTCGGTGACTAAAACAGATGGTTCAATGCCGGCCTGGTTCAGGGAAGGTGTCAGATGCGCTTTGCTCGCACCTACTGCTCTTAATCAGCAGCGCTTTATGATAGAACTGAAGGGTAAAAAGGTATATATGTCTGCGGGGAAGGGACCATACACCAAGACAGATCTTGGTATAGCAAGATTGCATTTTGAAATAGGAGCAGGCAAGGATAACTTTGAGTGGGGAAAAAGGTAGTTAGCTTTAGGCTATGATTTAACAGAAAGAAAGTAATGGGGTACTTATGGCAAGAGGTGCAAATCAAAAACTTAAACTATTTAGACTGGCAGAAATAATGCAGTCCAAAACAGATGAAGAGCATTATCTTACTATGCCGGAAATACTTGAAGAACTAGAGAAATACGAGATTTCGGCTGAGCGGAAAAGTATATATAACGATTTGAGAGAGCTTGAAGAACTGGGGATTGACATTGAGAGCGAGCAGAGAGGTAAACTTACATATTATCATGTGGTCGGAAGGAAGTTTGAACTTCCGGAGCTTAAGCTTCTTGTTGATGCTATTCAGTCTTCCAAGTTTATTACGGTTAAGAAGACGAATGACTTGATTAAGAAACTGGAGACTTTTTGCAGTGAGTATGAGGCAAGGCAGCTTCAACGTCAGGTTTTTGTTCAGGATAGAATAAAAACTATGAATGAAAGTATATATTACAGTGTTGATGCTATTCATTCAGCTCTTTCTGATAATAAGAAAATACGATTCCAGTATTTCAAGTGGAATATTCAAAAGAATCCGGAACTTAGACATAATGGAGAATTCTATGTTGTAAGCCCATGGGCTCTTAACTGGGATGATGAGAATTATTATCTGGTTGCATATGATAGTGCGGCAGGTATTATTAAGCATTACAGAGTGGATAAAATGCTTAAAATTGAAATGGTAGATGAGCAGCGAGAAGGAAAAGAATTTTTTGAATCCTTCAATGCAGCTGATTATGCTAAAAGAAATTTTGCTATGTTTGGTGGAGAAGAAGAGAGTGTCTCTATTGAACTTGAAAACGATTTATGTGGTGTTTTCATAGACAGATTTGGAAAAGAAATCAATTTTGTTCCACTTGATGCTAATCACTGTACGCTCAGACTTAAGGTTGCATTAAGCAGACATTTTTTGGGATGGATTATTGCACTTGGGCCGGGAGTCAGAATAACTGGTTCTAAAGCCGTTTTAGACGCGATAAAGCAGGAGATAGAACGGTTAAGCGAACAATATAATAACTAAAGGATATATTTGATTAAATGGAAGAAGCACAAATAGTACAGCTGGTGGTTATCCTGATTTTGCTGCTATTATCAGCCTTTTTTTCTTCGGCTGAGACAGCACTTACCGCCATGTCTGAAGTAAAAATCAGGAGTATGATTGATGAAGGGAAAAAGGGAGCTGTAACCCTTCAAAAGGTTGTTAGTAACTATGGCAAAATGATAAGCACGATTCTGATCGGTAATAATGTGGTTAATATTGCAGCTTCTGCTGTTGTTACTACATTTACAATTGAACTGGTTGGAGATGATTTTATTGGTTATGCAACAGGTATATTAACGCTTTGTGTGTTGCTGTTTGGTGAAATAGTACCTAAGAATGTTGCTAAGATAAAAAGTGAAATGCTTGCAATAGTATATGCGCCTATTATTTATATGCTTATGTTCATTCTTACTCCGGTAATATGGGTGGTTGATATTTTTGCCAGAGCACTTCTTTGGCTTGTTCATATTAATCCTGATGAGAAGAATGCAATTACCGAAGCTGAACTTAGAACCTATGTTGATGCAAGCTTTGAAGACGGTGCAATAGAGAGTGGGGAGAAGACGCTGATTAATAATGTGTTTGATTTTTCAGACTCTGTAGCTAAGGCAATTATGATTCCTAATGTGGACATGGTATGTGTTGAGGAAAATGCAGGCTATGAAGAGGTTCTTGCAACCTTCAGAGAGCATATGTATACGAGACTCCCGGTTTATCATGAGGATACGGATCATATTATAGGTATTATTAATATTAAAGACTTTATTCTTGTTGATGACAGAGAGGCATTTTCTATCAGGGAAATAATGAGGGAATGCTATTATACTCATGAATATAAGAAGACATCAGACCTGCTTAAGGAAATGCGTCAGAAGACGAGTAGTATGGCATTTGTTTTGAGTGAATATGGTGAATGCGTCGGAATGATTACGCTGGAAGATCTGTTAGAAGAAATAGTCGGTGAAATCAGGGACGAATTTGATGAAGAAGAAAATGATTTTATTCGCGAGATAGATGAGAAAACATATGTTATTGAAGGAAGCCGTAAGCTTGATGATATTAATGATGCTATTGGAACCGAACTGGGGAGCGAAGCATATGATTCCATTGCAGGACTTGTAATCGAGGAACTGGACAGATTGCCGGAGGAGGCCGAAGAGGTTATTCTTGAGGATGGCACCAAGATTCAGGTTGTGGATGTTGATAATAATCGAATTACTAAGGTTAAACTAATTAAACCGGATACAGTAGAAGAAGAGCTTGAAGGAAATCCTGATATAACTGAAAAAGATAGTGTTGAATGATATTATAAAAAGAAGAAGGTTGACGGAAATTAAAAGTAAAATTAATTTCTGTCAACCTTCTTTAATTTTCTTGATAATCACACCCAAACCGGACCAAAGGAATATAATTGCCTGACCGGGGATTCCGAGCAGAAGAATAATTGATATATTGTAGTCCATTGTGAAAAAGGTTATCACAAGTGAAAGTAGGCTTGACCACATCAAGAAGGTTATTATCAGGTAATTGCGGCGCTTGTTAAACCAAATAGCATTAAGCACAAGCCATACAATCATTGTTATCGGAACTGCATACACGAAAGCCAGCCATTCAAAGGTTGTAGCTTTATATGCTATATGAACTACAACAAATATCAGGGTAGCTACCAGCCATACAAGTAAAAGACTCATAAATGTAATAAGAGTTTTAGCTTGCCAGTGGGTCTTTTTTAGTGTCATGATGGGGACCATTTCTATTGCATCATGCTCAATGGTAATGTAATCCAAAGTTACGCCAAATATATTTGTTATATCAATTAATACTGCAATGTCAGGCAAACCTTCGCCACGTTCCCACTTTGAAATGGTTTTGTCAGAATAGTTTAACTGAGCGGCAAGCTGTATTTGTGTCATTCCGGATGCTTGACGCAGTCGCATTATGTTATTTCCAATAATTGTCTTAATGTTCTTTTTATTATTCATATCACGCGTTATTCTACGCCTCCAAGGCGCATAAACAGGGACTTCTACTATCGGTAGAATTTAGATTCTACGTTTTATACACTAGATTTTACAATAGTAGAGTGAAAAAATCCACCTAATAATATATAGTTTTGGGTGGATATTTTGGTGTTTACTATATTCAGGGCATTTGTGTGATAAGGAGGATAAGATGTCAGATTATATTATTTTAACTGATTCAACATGTGATCTGCCACCGGAGGTTGCGGAAAAATATGAACTTAGAGTAGCCTGCCTGTCAGTATTACTTGAGGATAAAGTTTATAAGAATTATTTGGATGGAAGAGAATTATCATTTGTTGACTTGTATAACAGTATGAGAGATAAGAAGCTTCCTACGACATCAGCTGTTAATGTTAGTGATTTTATTGAAATAATGGAGCCGGAGCTTAAGGCTGGCAGAGATATTCTCTATATCGGTTTCTCATCTGCAATGAGTGGAACCTATAATGCGGGCTGTGTAGCAGCGGCTGAACTTCTGGAGACATACACCGACAGAAAGATTTTGACTGTTGATACCAAATGTGCAACAGCCGGAGAAGGACTCTTAGTTGAGATGTGTGCAATTGAGAAGAGCAAGGGAAAGAGTATTGAAGAAGTAGCAGAGTATGCCGAGACTATGAAGAAGAACATGAGACATATGTTCACGGTTGATAATTTATTCCACCTAATGCGCGGAGGCAGAACTACAAGATCCACAGCTATTCTTGGAAGTATGCTTGGAATTAAGCCGTTCCTTACTATTAATAAGGAGGGTCTTGTTGATGCCTGTGGTAAAGCAAGAGGACGTAAGAAGGCATATAAGATGGTTGTAGACGATGTTGAGGCTAACATCATAGATAAGGATGTGCCTTTCTATATTGCCCATGGTGATAACATTGAAGGAGCCAATGAGCTTGCTGAAATGATTAAGGAAAGAGTTGGCTGTACTGATATCAGAATCACATATCTTGGTGCGGTATGTGGATGTCATGGTGGTCCGGATCTGGTTGGAGCCTTCTATTATGGAAAAGAGTAATAATCAGAAGGTTGATTACTGACTATGATACTTTTGGTAAATTTGGTAAAATTTTAGATTTAATATGGATAAAACAGGAGTTGCAACACGTTTTGGGGCAACTCCTGTTTTGTTATGGCGACGAGGAAGATGGAGTGCATGCTTGCATGCAATGACATCTGACGACCGCTAATCATAGATGTAAACTCGCGAAGCGTGTTACATCTAT
>JAGHUN010000084.1 GCA_018064805.1 Candidatus Colinaster scatohippi | reverse complement strand
TACCTCATCAGCTACATAATCTTTCCCTGCTACAGCACCGTTCATAGATGACTTTATGACGTTAATCTGATTTCTGGCCTGCGCTCTTACCTCTGCAAGCTCAAGTTCAAACTCTCCGGCATCCTTTGCATCATCTGTTTCAGTTTCGGTCTCTGTCAGTGTCTCTGCAGTAGTCTCTTCAGTATCTGATTCTGTTGATTCCACATCTGTATATGTAGATTCCACAGCCTCACTGCCATCTGTTGTCTCTTCGGCACCTATACTGCTTCCTGTCTCAGCAGCAACTGTCTCTTCACTCTCGTTTTCGATAACATCATTAACCGGTATTTCTTCTGCAAATGCAGTCTGTGGAACACTGCTAAATACAAACGATACCGCTAATAATAATGCTAAAAAACTGCGCGTCCCTTTTTTCATAACTATTTTTCCTCCCTTTCAAATTCAAACGGAAGCTCCATTCCAAAATCCTTAAGTTTCTCAAATCCCGGATCATTTGTCTCCGTAAACTTAAGTGTCTCACCTTCTAAGACAAATACCGATATGTAGCCTGCAGTATCCTTCACTGTTGCCACATTCCCCTCGGTTTCATAGTTAAAATCAACTTCTGTTTCACTAAATTTGGCATCAAGCTGCGCCATCATCTCATCTCTGACATAGGTTCTGATATCTTTACCATATACCATTTTAACCATGCTATTAAGCTGCTTCTCACTAAGGCCTAGCTTCTTACAGTACTGCTCAATAACGAGCTTAAGCCCTACATCTATCACCTTATCTACAAGGTTAACAACATCTTCCTTATCAAAATATAACCTGCCTGTATAATCAGTATTAAAATCACACTTAACAGGAACCAGCAGATTCGGCAGAATACTAAGCGGAATTCCTGAATACTTAGCTACCATACCACTGAAATTCACCTTACATACCCAGGTTCCCGTAATATCAATCGGTAGAAGTGCCCTACATTCCTCTATTAACTCCTGCGCCTCTTCAAAGTTATTATCTTTTTCTATTACCTGCTCAAATTCGGCAATTGCATCAAGATAAGCCTCCTCTTCCATTGCCTTTTTACCTGCTGCAAAATGCTCTCTGGACTCTTTTAAGGCTTCAATCTTTTGCCTGTTTTTGGCTAAATCCTCATCATCAGTAAGTATCTTCTCTTCAAGAAGGTCATATATAGAAATAACATCCTCGTAGGTTGCCTCTTCTTTTTCATAATCCCTTCTTAAATCTATGGCGATATATAGCATTTTCTTGGCTACATCATCCTTCTCATCATCTTTCAATTTATCAAAAAGATCCGAGACGGTCTGATAATCTTCTGCCTCAATAGCTTTATTAACCTGTACAATAGGCCTGAAATAGAAATAATATGCTGCCGCACCACCAACCAGTGCCGCTATAAGTAATATACATATAATTACTATTGCTATAATAGGTCCCTTTTTTCTATTCATATACCTGTTCCTCCAAGATACGGTTAACAACATATTTTATCATAATCGCTCATTTCCTGACAAGGCACACACGCCCCCTTTTCCTTGCAGAGCCACGCGTCGCTAATCATAGATGCAAGCATGTTGTCCATTTGCCAGTCGCCATAACAAAAGCCACAGGCACACATAATGTGAACCTGCGGCTTTTTATCCTTCAAATATGATATGAAATCAATCTTCCATATTTATGTTCAGTCACTATCCTAGTATTTTCTGACAGAAATTTTAACCGAGCCCTTGCTCTATTTTTCCTTTATAACAACATTTGCAATTGCTGTAACTACACCAAACAGCACACCTGCAATCGGCCATACAACCCATGTGAACTGCCAGTTATTAGAAAGAAAACTCCATGCCAGATATCCGGCAAGTGCAAGACTCCAGTAAATACTTGCTATAGGTGAAAGCTTATTATTGAATCTCTTCTTGCTCACGGAATAATCATTCTCCTGAAGTAGCATATCATACGAGTTGTTAATCGTTCCAACTCTTACAAGAAGATATACGCCGGCAGATACAATAACCAACAGCACTGAAACCATAGAGCATACAATATAATCCGGTGCTTCCATTATTGCTGTTACAAGTAATGGAACAGGGCAAATAATACACATAATCACTCCAAGCGCTGTCCTAGAGCTTGCAAGCGAAGCAAAACTCTTCTTACGCTCCTTAACCATACCTGTAACGCCGTAAGCGGTATCAATCTCTTCCTTTTCCAAAAACTCATATTCCTTAAGTCTGCTACCGACTACAACAAATGAATATACAGCTACTGCAACTAAAAGTAGCAAGGCAACAACACCAATTCCGGCTGCAGCTGCTTCCTTAATAATACTGCCTTCCATCTCAGTAAGTCCTGATAACAAAATAAGAAGCGCAGGACTGAGAATACATAAAACAACAGATCTTGCTACTATCGGAGCTGCCTTCTCTTTTTCACATAAGAATGCATTTGCTTCTTCCATAGAAACTAATCTCTTAGAATTATCACCCTCAAATTCTCGGCCGTCTGACTCTGTTACTTCCGGAAGTTCAATTTCTTCCTTTAACAAATAGTCCGTGCTCACACCGAAAAGCTCTGCCATCTGAATAATTCTCTGAATATCAGGTGTTGACTGCGCTCCCTCCCATTTCGAAACCGCCTGTCTTGATACACCAAGCATATCCGCAAATTCTTCCTGCGACCATCCGTTTCTTTTTCTCTCATTAATAATCTTGTCTGCTAAAATCATTGTCTCCTCCTTGGGTCATTCCCTCATCTCTTATTTGCACCGGCATGCCGGTCTGTCATTAGCATTTCGTCCCTCACGGAACATGCTAAGCATACAAAAAAGAGCGGTTGCAGACTACCAACCGGACTTTACAATTTGTCAATTGACAGCTTACATTTCCTATTTAAAGGTCTCTTTTATGTGATTTATCTGCTCTTTATTAAGTAAAAGGCCAACACCGTTAGGATTAATCAGAAAGCCCTTTTCTATTCCCGGAATTTGAAGATTACCAATCTGCTCTATCGTCATCTTAATAACATGACATACCTGCTTGCCAAGGAAATGCTTCAGCGTTACCGTATCTGTGAAAACAGGAACAACAGGTTCTCCATTGGATGACTTCACAACCATGAACTTGACATCCTTTTTGCCATCCTCCTTATTACTGATTTCCCTAACCGGAACAAGGAACTGGCTCCTGCTTATATTGGCAACCATCTCCTCCTCCAGCTCTGCAACCTTTTTAAGATCTCTACCCTTATATCTTACTTCCTGACAGAAGTAGAGCATTGACAGAATTAATGATGGATTCTCAAGTGGACGGCGCTCTTCGGGAAGCTTGCTGATATCTCCCTTATTTACAAATTCGGTAAGCTGAAGACAAATCTCATCATCTCCTGTGAAAAAACGAACGGCATTCACACCAAAGCCATATAGCTCGTTAAAGTAGTTGAGCATTCCTTCCTTTTTAATCTTAAAGAAATCAACCGGTATAGTATTGCCTCTAAGTTCTCCAACCTTTTTCTCAGCCACTTCATCAGTAAGGCATACATAGGTCTCATCATCATATGTCTCCGGATTACAGACTACATATGGACACCTTGTAGCTGTAGAAAAAACTATATACATCCCATCCATTTGAGGAATCTGCGGTAAAAAGCTTTCTTTTGTCATGATAACCTCCAATCACACTTAACACATTCAGGTTAACTCATACCCTTACAATTATAACATATATGTAGGGTTGTGGAGTATGTTAGTGATTGATATAATTATATTCATGAATAAGGAATACATTTTCAGAGCTGATGGAAATGCCCACATAGGAGTGGGCCATATAATGAGATGTCTTACAATTGCTGATGCTCTTGCCGATAAGGTCGCAAGAGAAGCGATTCTTTTTGTGTGCTCAGATACAGATTCTGCTCAAATCGCAGAAAAAAGAGGCTACGAAGCGCTTGTTCTGGATACCGACTATAAAGAAATGGAAGCAGAACTTAAATTATGGCCACAGTTATCAATAAACAATGCTGTAATTCTGGTTGACAGTTATTATATTACAGATTCCTATTTAAAAGCACTATCTGATTATGGAAAGGTAATACTAATGGATGATATGCAGAATCATTCCTATTCCGTAGATGGTGTTATTAATTACAATATTTTTGCTGACAGTGATATATATCAGAGGCTCTATCATGATACCGACAAATGCTATCTTGGATGCGCATATGCACCTATACGCAAGCAGTTTATTGATGTTAAATATGTAGTTAAATCTAAAATTACCGATATTCTAATTACAACAGGAGGGGCTGATTCGCTTAATATTGCCGGCACATTATACGATTCCCTTAACAACACTTCGGCAATCGATTCTTCTATTAATTATCACATAGTGTCCGGCATCTTTAATCCATTCTATAACGAACTAAAGGACAAAGAGGCTCTGGCAGGTAATTTAAGAATCTATCACAATGTCTCAAATATGGCGGAGCTTATGCAAAAATGTGATGTCGCAATAACGGCAGCCGGTAGTACTGTATATGAATTGGCTGCTATTGGTGTTCCAATGATTACTCTTTCATATGCAGATAACCAGGTTGCAGGTGCTGAATATATCGGCCAACATATCGCCACAAATGCCGGTAAATATGATAAGGACCCTCAGTCTGTCATTAACAATATAAAGGCAGCACTAATCGATGAATATTCAGATATAGAATATCGCAAGTTATGTAAACAAAAAGAAAACAAGTTAGTTGATGGTCTTGGTGCCAACCGTATAGCTGACATACTGATTAGCTATAAATTGTAGCTAAAACATAATTTAATGCATATTAGTGAACGGTTCCACTGAATCCGGAATACTATTCACTATCCTATTAATATGTGTCTATGGCGCACAGCAAAAAAGGAACTCCCTTGTCATTGGAGTTCCTTTTTTATCTTCCATATCTCATATCCCGATTAACGATAACCCATTTCCTTCTCATACTTCACAATGAAATCTCGGTTAGCCATCTCAAGATCACTTAATATTGATTCACTAAAATCAGATGGTTCAATATATCCGTTATACCAGCTACGTGAATTAAAATATGCCTGAAGTTCGGCATCATCAAAAAGGCGACCATGTCTTGCATATATCTCATTACGCGCAATTCTGCATTCCTCAGCACTAAGGCCTACCACATCGCTTCTATCAATGTATCTTACATCGCTTCCTTCTATAATATACTCACTTTCAGGTTCAACGTACTCGCTTTCTTCAACAATGTCCTCAACTACCGGTACATCCGGAACAGGTACTGCGTCTATTGGAACATAAATATCCTTGCCTGAATCATCCGTATTAGGGCCATTATCCTCTACAGAAAATGCAACCTCAATATCCTTATCAATATCATCTGAATACTCATTCCCCCTATTGTCATCCTCATATTCTCTGTTCTTAAGGAAGAATATAGCAGTAAAAATCAAGCCAACAACAAGTAGCGCAGCAATAATGGCAAGAACTATTATAAGTATCTTATTAGTTCCGCCTTCCTTCTGCGAAGAATCATTATAAAACTGAGGATTAATATTTCCACCATACGGTTGGCCATTTTGATTAGCAAAACCACCCTGGAAACCCTGTTGATTTCCTCCTGCTACCGGATTAACAAAGCCACCTTGGAAGCCCTGCTGATTGCCTCCTGCTATCGGATTAGCAAAGCCACCCTGGAATCTTTGCTGATTGCCTCCTGCTACCGGACTAACACTATCATTTCTGATACCCTGCTGATTACCGGACTGATTGCCATCACCTGATTCCAATTTGTTGCCATATATAATCTCATCAAAGCCTTCAAAAATCTGGCTCTTTCCGATATTTCCTTCTTCTTCACTTGCTTTAATATTATCTTCTGATATTTTAACAGTAGACTCTTCCTGTTCAATTACCACACTATCCAAATCTTCCATTTCAGCTGCTTCTGCCACAGTTTTATCAGACTCATCATTTTCCTTATATTCCGGATTAGGCGCTCCACAATATACGCAGAATCGCATATTATCATCAACTTTTTTTCCACATTGTACACAATACATATTGAGGCCCTCACACTTCAGTTATAAAAAACCCCTCCATGCATGCACATAGAGAGGTTTTTAATTATCGACTACTATGCTAATCAAATATTAGTAGTAACGGTATAAATCTCCGTATAATACTTTCCACTTTCCGCTTTCTTTAATCATATAAAGTCTGTCAACATTGTATGAAGCTGACTTCTTTTTACCCTTAACAGATAACTTAATCTCAACTTCTACAATCTTCTTAATATCATCTGTATCAAGGTTATAATTATCAACCCACTCATCCTTAATATCTTCAAGACGTCTGTCAGATAATTCCTTAGTATCTACAATCTTATATGTAATCTTCTTAACTTCACCAACTCTGTCTTCAAAAGTATCAAGAGTGTCATCAACACGGCTCTCATATACATCATATGGATCCTTGTTCTTGCCATAGTAATCAGCAATCTGTTCCTCGCTGACACTACTTGCAATCTTCTCAAGTGTATCAATATCATCGTTAGCTATAGCTTTTACCATCTTATTAAGAGTTGCCTTATAACCGGTAAAGCTGCTTAAGATATTAGCAAATATAACAATTACAATAATTGCTACAACTGCAATTATTCCAAGCTTTACATACTTGCTTGCATCATTATTACCCTGACCTGCCGGCTTAGGTAATTTTATCTTTTTACCACCCATTGGGTTGTTCATTCCCATGTTACCGCCCATAGGACCGTTCATATTCATTCCCATGTTACCGCCCATAGGACCATTCATGCCCATATCACCTTGCATTGGTGGCATTCCCATGCCCATATCACCCTGCATTGGTGGCATTCCCATGCCCATATCACCCTGCATTGGTGGCATTCCCATATTCATATCGCCCTGCATTGGTGGCATTCCCATATTCATATCACCTTGCATTGGTGGCATTCCCATGCCCATATCGCCCTGCATTGGTGGCATTCCCATATTGTCAGCAGGAACATTCATGTCAGGCGTTCCACACTGTCCACATACTCTGTCAAAATCATCCATCTGCGCTCCACAGTTTGCACAAAACTTAGCCATCTGTTTCTCCTCCAATTATTACCCTTTTATTCCGTCTTAATTAGATATATTTATTAATAGTGCTATCAACACCCGGAATTACAACTGTGCCACCCTTGAGTGCCTTAATTCCAAGTGCAAGGAATAAACATGTCTTAACAATATCGATTGCAATATTAATTATTGTTATGATTCTTGTAACAATATCATAATTGAATTCGCCATCAAATAAAGAAACAAATGTGCTAATCCATCTAAGAGCATCAGGTATAAGACTAATTACAGTATAAATAACACCAAAGAACACCAGTGTTGCGAAAGCCTTAACAGCAGATCTTCTAAGCCACTCATTCTGCTCAAAAAGAAGCGCATATCCTCCTAAAAGTATTACAGGAATATATCCTCCAAAGAAAGCTGCAAAATAAATACCTGCTGCAAAAAGTCCAATTGAAATTCCAAGTCTTGTTCTCATTATCTCTTCCTCCTAAAATTGCATCATGCCATTACCCATTGGCTGATCTATTGATTGTCCACAACTTGTACAGAATCTGTTTCCGGGTGGAATCATAGCACCACACTCCGGACATGATATAGGCATCGGTGCCATCGGCTCCGGTTGCATATGCATAGGCATAGGCATAGGCATTGGCATCACTCTGTTACCACATACAGCACAAAAAGCTGAGCCACTTGGCAACTCAGATCCACAATTGGTACACCTAGGGTTACCCTTAAGTACCTGTATCCTCTGTCTGTAGTCCGCAATTCTTCCATTAGCAGCCTTAACACCCTCTACCAGATTCACATAATTGCCCGTTGCAGAATCCATATTTTCTTCAAAATACATTCTTCCTATCTGCTGGTACAGATTAGCTAACTGTCGTTCCTCATCAGCAATGAGTGAATTATACTTTGCAGTGTCAGCAAAATCTTTACCTTTTTGCAATGCTCCTTGACTGGCATCTGTAATTGTCCTGCTAATATCATCTAAAAAGCCCATAGCACCTCCTAAATGCACATTCCTCATAAAAATTAACATTTTATGGGCAATTTGTCAATATAATAGGGGCTTTTGTGTGCTTATTTCATACAATTTCACATACACTTCCCCCAACCAAAATACATCCTGTTATACAGACATAGAGCGGGGTACAATCTATATGATTGCACCCCGCTCAGTATTAAAATACTATACCCTTTTCATGACCTATTATGAAAGCTTGAAGAATTCAATTGCAGTACTCATATGCTCATTAATAGCACGCATCTCTTCTGTAGATGCCTGAGTATCTGTACATGCATTAGTAACAGTCTGGCAAGACGCTGCTACTTCCTCAGCCGAAGCACCAAGTTCCTCTGAAATAGAACCAAGTGTTGAAGTAGTATTAATAAGTTCTGCCTTAATCTGATCAAGTGTATCTGCCATCTGCTTAATAGTATTAATCTCTGCAATAGAAGATTCAACAGAATCAGAAAGGATTGTAAATCTCTCCTGTGTTGTCTCTATATCAGTCTGTTCCTTAGTAATAACTTCAAATACTCTGTTAGAAATCTCAACAGTGCTTCCTGAAAGTTCAATTACATTCTCAATAATCTGCTTAATTTCCTTAGCAGACATTGCAGAAGAATCGGCAAGAGTTCTGATTTCATCAGCAACAACCGCAAATCCACGTCCTGCCTCACCGGCTCTTGCTGCCTCAATTGAAGCATTAAGAGATAAGAGGTTAGTCTGTGCGGCAATTGTCTCAATTGCCTGAACGGCAGTTCCGATTTCTGTAATAGCTGCATTAGTCTCAGCAATCTTATCTGTAATACTCTTAACAGCAACTACTGATTCATTAGCACCATCATGAACAGAGTTCATACAATCTGTTGCTTCATCGTTAGCATTCTTAATTGCAAGAGAAGCATCATAAAGTGTAGATACATTTTCATTAAGTTCACCAATACTTGTCTCAAGTTCAATAGCCTTCTGAGCCATATCCTGAGCATTACTTGCAACAGCCTGTGATGTTGTTGCAACCTCATCGATTGCATTGTTAATCTGAGAAATGGAATCAACGTTCTCAGCAGTCATATTGTCAACACTTACTATAGCCATATTAAGCGCTTCTGCTGATTCTTTAACATTACCCATCGAATCCATAAGTGCATTCTTCAGATTACCATATGCACTAATAACACTGCTTGTCTCTTTAATAATTGAATGCGCATTACATTCTGCCGTAACATCACCTGTACTAAGAGTCTCTGTTGCCTTTGCTACACTGGCAAGTGGCTTAGCAACTAATCCGGCAACAACGAGCGATATAATCGCAAATATTACAATATTTGCAATACATACTATTAATGTAACAAGTATGAGTGTAGATATGTTAGCCATAACATCCTTCTCATCAGCTGTGAGAACTGCTACATATGCATTATTGGCACCAACATAGTATGCTGCATACTTCTGCGCTCCCTTATATTCATACTCTACACATTCCGGAGCCGGTGTCTCTCCTGCTTCAAGCTTAGCAACAACACCCTTAACTGCAGCATTCTCTACCGGATTACCAATCTTAGACTCATCAGGATGATAAAGCATTGTTCCAACACTGTCTACAAAATAAATATATGCTGATTTATATCCAAGCGCTGAAACATCAGAGAAATGACTTGCAACATCATTAACAAACGTACCTGCACCAACATAACCGATTGGTGTACCATTCTCATCATATACCGGTGCATACATTGACATAATAAGCTGTCCTGATGCAGGTGATGTAATAATACCAACATTATATAAGCCATCAGAAGATGTCATAGCATTTCTAAGTTCTTCGAGTTTTTCACCCTCACGCATTACCTTGCCGACAACAGGCGGTGCCGGATGCGTAAGAACCTTCGAATCCCAGTCTGCTATATAAATTCCTTCCCATCCATTCAGCTTACCAAAGTAATCAAGCGTATATTGCTGTGCCTTTTCAACAAGCTTCGCATCATTAGGATTCTTAAGTAACTCTGTAACAATCGGTGCCTCAGTAAAATTCCTAAGTACAACTTCGTTGTTCTCTGTTGTGTAATCAAAGCTTGTTCCAACCTCTTTAATAATTGTAAGCATTGAATTATGAGTTGCGCCCTTAAGCTCCGAACTACTTGTTGATACAAGAATAACTCCGATAATAACCGCTGTAAGCACAAGCGGAATTATCGCGAACATATTCAGTACCAGTCTCATACTGAGTCCGGCCTTTTTAACCTGCTTTTTTTCTTTCTTCTTAGCCATAAACCTTTCCTCCTCCATACAATGGCAATACTCATCCTTGAAATACATGCCCTTTGCATTTTCTATCCTTAGATAGTATTTGTATATTTTATCACATTTTATAGTTTATTACACCTATTTTGTGTGCTTTTTGCACATAAAAACATATTTTTGTGCACAATTTATAATATTAAGTTCTATTTTAGTACAATTTAACAATTCATCTGTGTGTATAGTATTTTTGCAGACAAAAAAAGGATTATTTATCAAAAATATCCGAAGCTTCTTTTATGAGTTCTATAATAGGAAGATGCTGTGGACAAACCCTTTCACACTGGCCACATCCAATACACTCACTTGCTCTGCCCGAAAAGCTTGTCAGACTGTTATAGAAAAATGTCGGTCTCATATCCCCCGAGAATTTTCTTCGAGTATTACATGCGCTAAACACATCAGGAATATGAATCTTTTTAGGACAGCCATCTACACAGTACCTACAGTTCGTACATGGAATGAGCGGTATATCCAGCATCTTTTTTACAACAGCATCTATAATCTGTTTATCTTCCTCTGTAAGTGGCTCAAAATCCTTAAAGGTTGCAAGATTATCCCTAACCTGCTCTTCATTTGACATTCCACTCAATATTGTAGTAACTCCCGGAAGGCTTCCTACAAACCTCATCGCCCATGAAGCAACGGATTTATCAGGTCTGGCTGCCTTATACATATCTTCAAGCTCCGGTAACATGTTGGCAAGGGTACCACCCTTAACCGGTTCCATTACTATTGTGGGAATATTTCTCTCCTCGAGAATTCTATACAATGCTCCGGACTGTACAATCTTGTTGTCCCAGTCCGCATAATTAAGCTGAATCTGGACAAATTCCGTCTCAGGATGTTCATCAAGAATTTTAACAAGCAATTCCGGTGAACCATGATAAGAAAATCCAAGATGCTTAATCAAACCGGCTTTCTTTTTCTCCAAAGCCCAGTTAAAACAGTCATATTTAATGTACGAATCATAATTAACGCCATCTTCCACGCTGTGAAGCAGATAGTAATCAAAATATCCTGCCCCGGTTCTCTCAAGCTGTATATTGAATACACGATCTCTGTCCTCAAGGCTGTGAACCTCCCAGGCCGGAAGCTTGGTTGCAATAGTAAAACTCTCTCTCGGATAACGGGAGGTAATAGCACGCTTTACTATCTCCTCAGAATGACCCCCATGATAAACAAAAGCTGTATCAAAATAGTTCATTCCGGTCTCTAAATATTCATCAACCATTCTGCAAACCTGCTCAAAGTCTATTTCGCCATTCTTCTCGGGAAGGCGCATAAGTCCAAAGCCCAGCTTTGGCATTTTTGTTATATCAATATTCATATCCAATTCCTCTTACACAATTTATTCTTTATCTGCACGCTCTGAGGATTGCAAGCATTTACACTTCATAATCAAGGCAACTTCTCTGTGATGTATATGGCCTAACCTTTGTATCCGCCACATTAACATGGGCAGGATGCACAGCATATCCCTTAAGTGCCTCTTCGTTCTCAAAGCTTGAATCCAGCATAAGATCCGCATTAGAGCTTGATAATCCGTTAATATTCACTTTTATATCAATAAGTCCCGGAATCTGACCTGCAAGTCCCTCAAGTCCTTCTTTGATTCCCTTCTTGATATTCATAAGTTCCTCGCCCTGATATTCATCCTTAATGTTCCATAATATAATATGCTTTACCATATTTCCTCTCTCCTTTACACTTTTCACTTTTGCTTTATTCCTGCTTTATTATTGTACCTGCATATATCCATTCATATTTTACCACCGAAACTACATTATTTCTTCTATTTATCATTATTATTGTCAAAACAAAACCATCGCTTACAGTTTTAAATTGCCTTTAATAATTTCAAGCACCTTTTCCGTGCTGATACCACAGGCATTCAGTAGTTCTTCTGTATTGAAATTCGAGTGAAACTCCTTAGTTATTCCAAGTGTAATAACCTTCATCGCGGAATCACCATAGTAACCTGCAATTGCAGTTCCATATCCCCCGTCAAGAATTCCGTCTTCCATAGTAATGACTAAATCATGATTTTCTTTTAATTTCTCAAGTAATTCCACATCTATTCCACTAAGAAATACCGGATTAATAACTGTTATATCTATTCCCAGTTTTTCCACACACTCATCAGCCATCTCAAGCGCTTTAGGAATCAGTGCCCCTACTGCTATAATTGCAGCACCACTTCCCTCTCTCATAATCTTAGCCTTATTAATGAGGCTATAATCCGTATTATCCTTATATCCGCATTCATAAAAGCGATTCGGCACACGTATAGCCACCGGATGCTCCTTCTGCATCGTTGCATACTTAAATGACGCCTGATATTCTTCCTTATATGCAGGCGACAGGTATACAAGATTAGGAACATGCGAAAACATCTGTATATCACACATACTAAAATGCGTATTGGATTTCATTCCATATGCACCGGGCATAAGCACCAGAATGGTTGCCGGACTATTATTCAGGCATAAATCATGAATTAACTGATCATATGTACGTTGTAAAAAGGTTCCATATGCACCAAAAACAGCCGTTATCCCATATTTAGCCATTCCACTGGCCATAGCCATGGCATTTTCTTCGGCTATACCTACATCGACAAATCTGCCCTTTTCAATATAATCAGCACGTTCATCTCCTACAAACCCCATTGCTCTAGGTGTAGCAGCTGATATTACTACTGCTGTACTATCTCTGTTATACAGATCTATTATACTGTCATGAATGGTCATATCATAATTCGGGATACCATTCTTTGAAGAACCATCCTTAACATTAAACGGTCCGGATGAATGCCAGTCTTCTTTGTTCGCTTCAGAATATGGCAGCCCCTTTCCTTTTGTTGTATGAACATGCAGTACAACGGGATGATCAATATCCTTAACCTTTTTAAGTGTATCAACTAACTTTTCAACATTATGTCCCTCATCAAGGTACATATAATCCAGATTTAATCCTCTAAATACGTTGTCCAGACTCTGCCCTGCCGTATTTCTCAGTTCTGTAAGCTTGGCATACAATCCTCCGTGATTCTCACCAATACTCTGATTATTATCATTCAGAATAATTATGAGATTCTTATCATACTCCCCCGCATAATTAAGTGCTTCATATGCCTCACCACCGGACATAGCTCCATCACCTATGATTGCAATTATATTTTCCTTTTTGCCACTTATATCTCTTGCTTTAGCCATACCAAGTGCTAAAGATATCGATGTTGCAGTGTGCCCCACCGTAAAATGATCATGCTCGCTTTCTTCTATGTTTGTAAAACCGGTAACATCACCAAAATGAGCCTTGTCAGTATACGCCTGACGCCTTCCGGTAAGCATCTTGTGGGCATAACACTGGTGTGATACATCCCATATTAATTTATCCTTTGGAGAATCAAATACATAATGAAGGGCTACTGTCAGTTCAACTACACCGAGATTCGATCCAACATGTCCTCCACTCTCACTAAGTCTGTATATAAGTGCTTCTCTTACTTCTTCCGCCAGTAATTCAAGCTCGCCCAAATTCAGTTCACTAACATCGGAAGGTCCGCTTATTTTTTCGAGTATCATATATTTTCCTCTTATAAAAGCTCCCCATACCAAGGTATAGGGAGCCTATAATCATTTGCAGTATTCAGTTACTTACGAAAACCACTGAATAATCTTTTTATTGATTCTGAAGGTTACCGTCTTAGTTCCGCCAAAGTATCCAAGTCCGGGAATATCTGCCTTGCCGGCACCAACAAATATATTCTTGGAATAGGTCGCACCTGACAGGTCATAGTCCTTGCCATTCTCAAGAAGAATTGTATCTCCCTTCTTAAGGTCAGTTGACACATCCGAGAATACCCTTTCTCTATTAACAACCGTAAGCACGCTTCTTCCACCATCAGCATTAAAGATTGCAGCCTCATCATCATTTTTAAGTTTGTATGTTAACTGCACATCACCATCTCTAAGTAAAATTGCTTCTGTGGTGTAGATTCTTGCCACGCTTACCACTCCTGCTGATGCAAGAGATGTACCTGATATTGGAACCTCAAAGCTATAATCGCCCACATAATTGCCCTTACCTGTAACAGTTATAGTAAGCTTAGTTCCCATTGCCGGCATTGTTGTGCATGGTACACCGTCAACAGAATATCTAATATTGCCATAATCACGATTCTGTCTAAGTGCCGTATTTCCGTCCAATTTATTAATTATAGAGAATGTCGGCTTTATTGCTCCTCCGGCTTTATAATTTATAGCACCACACTTATAAGTAACATTTCCCGGCTCATCAAGTCTGAACTGAGTAATTTCAAATGGCTTCTTCTCAAGAGTACCAATAAAGTTACCAATACCAATTATTTCATAAGTTCCGGTTCCGACATTCTTGTTATTCTTATAGCGGATAGTATAATCCTTTCCAAGAGTAAGTGTTTCACCTCTGAATTTAACAATAGGATTAGCTGTTGCTCCTCTGTAAGAATACTTGCTCGCCTCTGTCTGTTCAGTTACTGCGAACAGCCCATCTGCATTCGTTGCTATGTTATATCTCTTGATTTCGCAGGCTGCAGATCTCTTTTTCATGTTCTTGTAGGCACCGACACCATAAATTGTTGTCCAGATGACACCGGTATTCTTTCTTGAGGTATAGCTTAATGTATAATCCTCGTTTGGCGTAAGAACTCTTGCATCTTCGCCTTTACCTACTGTTACGGATACTACAGATGTTCCATGATATCTTCCATCATAAACAACGCTCGGTATATTCTCCACTGTAACATACTTAGTGTCCGCGCCTCCTACAGTTAACTTAACCGTCTTAGAGTCAATATATGCAGAACCCGGCTTAGCCGTAATCTTCACACTGTATGCTCCCGGCTTAATCGGTGCAGGACCAACATAATCTACTGTATAATCCTCATCTCTTACAAGATCAACATTATCCTTACCAACCTTAATCGAAACTTTAACATTAAGCTTATCAGCTGTAAGCGGCTCATCATTGTTAGTAAGAGCAATTCTGTCAATAGTTACTCGAGCAGAATTTAGTGATGTAACATCATCTGTAATTGTAAGTGTTCTTACTATAGTACCGTTGAAATCATTTATACCGGTTATAGTAAATTTGTACTGTCCCTTTGCACCCTTTGCAAGCTTCACAGGACTTACAACCGGTGTTGCACCTTCGCATGCCTCATACTCAAATTTATAGTCCTTATTGAGCTTCATCAGCTTGCTTCCGCCTGTAACATTTGAATTATATTTAAGTACAAGTCCCGGTCCCGGAACAGCCCTAGGTGCATATTTAATCGTCTCATTTAAGAACATATTCATCTCTGTATCAGTATCAACATTTGAAATGTCCTTAGGAAGGATATTAAAGTTCATCTTAATGGTGCTTGTATAATTTCCAACTCCCTTAATAATAACAAACGGAAGCTTAGGATCGAAATTATCCGGAACAACCTTTCCATCTGTGAAAGAAAGTCCATTTGTCTCAACATACTTTCCTCCCGCATTGGCTTTTACATTATTACCATAAGATATCTTGTAATCCTTATTAGGTGTCAGTACCGTAGTACCATCAGTTACTGTCACAGTCGGCTTTATTGCTCCACCTGTATAGATAGCATCCTGAATAACCGAAATATACATATCTGTATTTTCAGCTGTCTCACCCTTAGTTGCTCTATATGCCCATCCGGCATAGAGTGTCATGGCTCCATCTATAACTTCACCCTCAGGCATAATATAGTTCATCTTGGCATCCTTATACCAACCAACGAACTTATATCCGTCTCTTGTAGGATTAAGTTCTGCAAGCTTATTAGCCGTTTTATTAAACGCTTCGCCCTCATAGAATTTAACATTCTTTTCAGTTGAACTTGCCAACTCTCCGCCATTAAAATCAAAGGTAATCCATGCTACCGGCCCCGGCGCCAGAATATTCAGTGTACCCAGCTTAGTACCCGCACTACCATTGACTATAATATAATCAGTGCTTGATGATACAGCATCTGCCTTAATCACGATATCATGCATACCATCATCTTCTATATCACCGCCCACTTCAAGTTCACATGTAAGTATATCTGAAAGCTTATCGCCTTCAACAAGACCTTCCGCTTTGATTACAAAATCCGGAATCACATCAGCATATACTATCTCCGCATCTTCAACAGAAAGTGTCAATTCTTTGGCTACAATCTCATAGTCCTTACTGCAAACTGCATCAGACTTAATTATATAATTATCATTACTAAGACCAACAACCTCAGCTGTATATGTACCGGCATGAATTCCGGCCTCAGATACATTAATCTCGCATATATCCTCACCAACAATGTCTGTTGCCATAACATTTACTTCCGGCTTTTGCTCCTGACCGTTATATACAAATCTGACAACATCAGACCATTCAAGTCCAACCTCCTTAGGCTGTACTCTAAGTCCACCTATTAGTGATGGATTAGTATCATCATGATTTTCATCACCGATAATCTTATAATAAACATCATAATCTCCAACATTCAGATTATCAGAAAGCACATCTGTCCAGGCATCATCAGATACATCCTCATCTCTTGCAACAATGGCAAGCTTAAGTTCACCTCCAACTATGTCACCTGCAACATTCACAAGCCCACTTGTTGACGAACCATATGTTAATTCAGTATCTGCAAGTGTAATCACAGCTGTACCACCTGCTTTTACCTTATTAATCTTAAAGTCCTTTGTTGCTACAGCCTCTGTATAATTATCATCTTCAGCGACTGTAACCCTGACAGTATAGTCATCTGCCTTAGAAGGTGCAACTGTACTATATTCTGTATCAGCGTCGTTCTTTTTCTTATATTCAATAGTTACTGTACTGTCACCTGTTACATTATCTGTACTATAACCATTTCCGGCCTTATCGATTATTGCAAAATCTTTATTAACAGGCTCGCCATCGTAATCCTTAGTCAAATCTGCAATATCCGTAAGTGTACCCTGTGACTTCTTAACATTAATTGAAATAACAGAAGCAACCGGTCCTTCTGACTCACCATTATCCTCACCAAGCGGATAATAGCTAATATTAATTTCATGGGTCTCTCCGGCTACAAGTGTCTGTAAGAATGATGCCTTAAAGGTCACTGTTGAAGCCACTTCGTCATATACATAATCTGTATCCGCAGTTAAAACAGAACCGTCTCCATCCATGCACTTAACTTCCTTAATGGTATTGCCATTCAGGGAAATATTAACACTTTCGTCATTTCCATTCTTAGTCCTTGTATAGTCAAATGCAGACTCATCTACCGAAGCTTCATTATATACTACAACACCCTTATCCAAAGATATAAAGCCCACATTACCGTTAGCATCCATGAGTCTTACATATACGAACTTCTTCTCGCCCGGCTTGATGCTAATGCTGCTTCCTGAATTCCAAGCTATCGTTGAATCACTCTCAAGTGATGCCTTGCTAAGTACCGAATCTGACAGGTAGTAAGCAATTCCTCCTACCTCTGCCATTCCACTGACAGCATCCTGTGCCGTAATGGTTAACTTAGCCTCTTTACCAAGGAAATATCCAAAGGTCTGACCCTCAGTAAAGGTCTCACAGCTATTATCACCAAGCTTTATAGCACCTGTCGGAGGTGTCATATCATTAATACCGGCCACGGTTATTACTGCTGATGCAGAATTAGCCGGTACGGTAAAGCTATATTTTCCATCTTCAATTTCTGTTGCTTCTAACTTGCCTCCGTTCAGTTTTACTATGAAATCCGAATCAATTGAATATCCCTGCTCAAGAGTCAGCACAAGTGTAGATGACTCATCCCATGCAATCGATGCAGGTGATGCAGTAATTGTATAGCCCTCCTGCTTTGTAGGAAGAATAATCTGCACCTTTGCTCCTGAAGCAATTATTACCTCACTTGTAGGAGAAGCCTTCTGATTAGTTGTCTCTGTAAAACGAACCTCGTATGTACCTGCTGCCAGGTTATCAATTGTAGAACTTGTGGCTACTGTATATACTCCTGTACCCTTAAGTCTGTATTCCATTGCATCAGCAACAAGTCCTGTGAGCTTTCCATCCTCTTTGTTAAGAATTGTTGTTGCCACACTGCCAATTCCTGCAGGTGTGTCACTTCTTGTTCCCTGCTTGATCTCGAAATTCTTTGTTCCTACAGCAGTCTTATAATTATCATCTTCTGCGATAGTAACTCGAACAGTATACTCTCCAACATCAACAGGTGCCACCTCAGAATATGCAGAGTCAGCCGCTGACTTTTCCTTATATTCTATAGTCACCTTGCTATCACCTGTAGCACTGTCAGTTGTATAACCTGTTCCTGTCTTATCAATCAGGGCATTATCCTTGTTAACCGGTTCACCATCATAATCTTTTGTTAAATCAGCTGTAATGGTTACTGAGCCATTAGATCTGCTAATATAGAGATCAACTATGGAACTAGCCGGTCTTTCTGCCACACCACTAATAATTCCAAGAGGATAATAGCTTATCTCTAATTCGTAATGACTAGGTGATGCTGCAAGAGACTGAAGAAATGCCGGCTTGAATATAATCGAGCCATCAACAATGCTTATTACATAATCAGTATCCTTAACAAGATCTCTTCCCAGACCATCATTTAATCTGATTTTATTAATAGTATTGCCGTTTAAAGTAAGTCCCTCAACAACATCATGACCTGTCTTTGTTTTATCATAATGAATAGTGCTATTAGCCACAGAGGATTCTGCGAAGCACACAACACCCTTATCAAGAGAAATATAAGAGTCATTTCCCTTAATATCCGAAAGCTTCACATATACAAATTTCTTATTACCCGGTGCAATACTTATACTGCTGCCGCTTGTCCATGAACTTATCTTCTTAACCTGTGAAAGAGTAAGCGCTGAATCTGACAGATAGTACGATATACCACCTCCGGGAGGTAAATTACCGGCCTCATCACTTGCGGTCACTGTAAGATTAACAGTATTTCCGCTAAAGTAACCAAAGGTCTGATTATCAACAAAGGTCGTGCTTTCCACATCACCATATGTAATCTTACCGGTTGGCGCAGTTACATCCTTTACTCCGGTTACTATAACTGTAGCTGCTGTCTGGTTCGCCGGAATTGCGAACTCATATTCACCATTTCCCTTATCTGTTTTAGCCAGTTCTACCATATTAAGATAGACATGGAAATCCTTGGTAAGCGAATATCCCTGCTTCAATGTAAGAGTCAAAGTAGATGTCTCATTCCATCCGATAGTTGCCGGTTCAGCAGTAATTGTATACCCCTCACGGATACTAACATCCGGAAGTGTTATCGTAACCTTTTCGCCATCAGCAATTGTAACCTCACTCACCGGCGAAGGAAGCTGGTTAGTAGTCTCTCTAAATCTAATTTCATATGTACCTGCAAGAAGTCCCGTTACCGAAGTACCGGCAACTGTCTTGAACTCCGTGCTTCCTTTAAGTCTGTACTCTGTACCTGCAGGAATACCGGTAAGTTTACCATCAGGTCTTCCCAGAATAGTTGCAGCAACGCTTCCAACACCTGCCGGTGCGTCTGCACGTGTTCCCTGTGTAATTGTAAAGTCCTTAGTTGCAACCGCCTCGGTATAATTATCATCTGCTGCAACAGTCACACGAACTGTATAACTTCCTGTAGATGTCGGTGCCACAGAAGCATATGTCGCATCTGAAGCTGTTTTTTCTTTATACTCAATAGTTACTTTGCTATCACCTGTAGTGTTGTCGGTTGTATAACCTGTTCCCGTTTTATTAATAAGTGCATCGTCCTTATTAGCAGGATTGCCATCATATGCCTTAGAAATATCAGCGGTAATTGTCACTGCCCCCGCAGTCTTAACCGAACTTATTGTAAGTGTTCCGTTAGTAGGTGCTGCAGCCGCCCCATTATCCACGCCGAGTGGATAGTAGCTTATTACGATATCATAGTCCTTGCCTGCAGTAAGTGTCTGAAGGAAGGATGACTTAAATGTAAGTGTTCCATTCTCACTATCAAGCACATAGTCTGTACCGGATGCAAGAACTGTGCCTGCACCGTCAGTACATTTTACTTCCTTGATAGTATTGCCATTAAGTGTAATTCCGACACTAGTGTCAGTTCCTGTTGCTGTTCTTGAATATGTAATTGCATCACTTGAAAGCGCAGAATCTCTGAATACAACAATACCCTTATCAAGAGATAAATATGTTGTATTACCGCTTTCATCCATAAGTCTCACATAGACAAATTTCTTATTACCCGGCATAACACTGAAGCTGTCACTGTTAACCCATGTGATGCCACCATCTGCCTTGAGTGATGCCTCACTTCTGGCTATATCAGACAGATAATATGCTATGCCACCGACCTCTGCAATTCCTGTTCCTTCATCCTGGGCTGTAACGCTAATATCTGCTCTGCCACTCTGGAAGTATCCAAAGGTCTGGTCCTCTGTAAAGGTTGTACAACTCTTAGCACCGATAGTAATAGTACCTGTTGGTGCTGTCTTATCCTTAACACCTTCAACTGTGATTACTGCAGTATCTGAATTAGCAGGAACAGTAAAGCTGTATCTGTTACCGCCAAGGTCGGTTTTAGCAAGTGTAACACCGTCCTTTTTTACTGCAAAATCAGTATCTGTGTTATATCCCGGCTTCACTGTAAGCGTAAGTGTCGATGATTCATCCCATGCAATTGCTGCAGGACTTGCTGTAATTGAATAGCCCACCTGCGCAGATGCAACAGGAAGCTTAATAGCAAGCTTAGAACCATCAGTTACTACTACCTCAAGTGCCGGCGAAGCATTCTGATTAGTAGTCTCTTTAAAACGTATCTCATAAGTACCGGCCGCAAGACCTGTTATACTGCCTACAGTTGACTCAGTATAATCACCTGCTCCCTTTAATCTATATTCTGTAGGTGCATCAGGAAGCTTATCTAATTTACCATCAGGCTTACCCTGAATTGTAGTTGCAACACCCTCTATTCCGGATGGTGAAACAGTATGATTTGCTTTCTTAATCTCCGCCTTGGCTGTCGAATATGTAAGTACATAATAGTCGCTGTTTGTTCCTGTTACCGTTGCCCCGGAATCATCAACCGTGACTGTCTTATTCCGTCCTGCATTGGCATCTGAGAAGTTAGCCTTAAGCCCTGTAATGACAATCTTGTCACTTCCACACAAATCTCCTGACGGAACAGTGTGCTCTATTGTCGCCTTAGTATTACCGTCATATACCTTATCCTGCGCAGTAATACCAACTGTAATCGGCTTCTTACCAATAGTTACATTAATACTCTTCTCATCTACATCATTGTGATTCTTATCACCTGTAACCTTGTAAATAACCTTATAATTTCCCGGCTTAATTGCCTTAGGAATTGTTGTAGCAAAATCGTCATCAGACTCAAGCTTGTATGATATTGTTCCATGAGCTGTTGAACCTGCATTAATCAGTTCCTGTGCAGAGCCATCATATATGAGTCCCGTTTTCGCAGTAGGTGCAGATACAACCGGTGCAACCTTACTATAAGAAATAGGAACCGCTATTGTCTGAACTCCGGCAGCGGTTGTAACTTCAAGTTCAGCCACATAGCTACCAACTTCAATTGGTGAGCCTGAAAGATCCGAACCGGTCTTATTACCATCAGCATCTGCTGCATAAATCTTAATCTGACTAACATCTGCTGTTGCGCCGGTATTCTTATTAAAGTCTTCATATCCATCTATCGAGAATATGGAAGCCTTATCCATATTACTCTCTATATAGCTCTGATCACTACCACTAAGTGTCATTGAAATATAATTAGGAGCACTGGCCTCAGCCGGACAATCCTCTGTATGACAGCACGCTTTCAGAGTTCCACCCTCTGATATATATTCCCAGTCATGCTGGTGCCACTTGGCATAGAGTGTTGTATCAAAATCCATTGCAGCACTTTCAACAGCTTTCTGGGTACACGCCTCATCAGTATACCATCCAGCAAAAACATAGCCATCCTTACTTACCTGAGGAAAATGTTCCGGAAGACATATAGCAACACTTGTTGCTATTGACGAGCCGTTTATAGGCTCACCACCATTAGCGTCATAGGACAAAAACATTATATCTGATGTTGATGCAAATGTAAGGTTACGCATCTTACCTATGAAAAAACCGTCAAAATACTTACCCACTGTTTCATAAACTGATGTGCCAACATAACAGGTATTATATGTGGCCATATCATTTAAGACTTGTGTAATCGTGGTATCTGGATCCTTAGTCGCTAATGAGTTCCCATCCATATAAATTGTCCATCCATCATATGGCGTAACAACAAGTGTGAATTTATGCCACGCATCCATATAATTTCTTTCGTAACCTTTTCCAAAATTTGTCTCGTATTCCACTCCACCTTTGTATCTAAGGCAAACATTAAGAGGGTCAGATGTTCCCGCATTAAAGAAAAAATAATTGTCTATTGTACCATCACTTATATCCAATATTCTCTGCCAACCATTTTTATCTGTCTCTTTTCCCTTAGAATTAATAAATTTACCAGAGTTGTTGTTTTCAGACGAAACGTATGCTTCAAACGAAAAATAGAAACCGGTTTCTGCTGATACCTCCGGAAAGGGATTGGAGATTTCTAACCAACTTTCGCCATCAAATACGGCACATTGTTCTTCTTCATCCCAAACCACACCTTTAAAGTCATATTTTCCATTTGAATTATCTGGAACTTTAATTGTAGTACCTTCTAATCCATCTACTAAATAGTAATTAGCTGAGACTACTGTTTCTGCCTCAGCTTCAATAGTAGCCTGTGGCATACTGAACGAAGTAAATATCGTTGTTACCGCCAACAACACACTAAATATTCTTTTAGCCCGTTTAACTACACTTTTACTCATTTCTGAATATCCTCCTCACCAACTTTTCACTTCAGATAATGTAATGTATGTAAACTAGTCGCAATTTTACGCATATATAGTACAATATTACTAGAAAATCCATTATTTTACAAGAATTTACTGCATTTCTATTGTTTTTTGTATATGCTAACTCAATTGAAAACAGAAAACATTTTTACTAAGTATGATATAATGACTATTATTTTTATGTACCTTTGTATTTTTGTAATAACGAAATATCTATGTGGGAGGCTTTATGATTTCACTTCTTGCCGTTTTACCATCTATTGTTTTGCTAATTTATATATACAGAAAGGATAAAAAAGAAAAGGAGCCTAAGAAGCTCCTTCTGAAATGCTTTATATTGGGTGTTTTATCATCAATCCCGGCTATGATAATGGAAATCATTATCGAGGAATTCATTGACGGAATGGCAATCCCAGGTTCTGTCTTATATGCTGCACTTGACGGTTTTCTGGTTGCTGCTTTTTCCGAAGAATTGTGCAAATATCTTTTACTAAAGAAGGCTACTTGGAAATCCCCCTTCTTCAACTGTCACTTCGACGGCATTGTATATGCGGTATATGTTTCCCTTGGTTTTGCTACGCTGGAAAACATTATGTATATAGCAGATGGTGGCCTTTCCACAGCAATCACACGCTTCTTCACTGCTGTACCGGGACATGCATGTGACTCCGTTTATATGGGTTACTTCTATAGCATCGCAAAAAATGCATATATAAATGGTGACAAAAAAGTTGCCAGACAAAATAAACGCCTGGCACTTATAATTCCTATAATTCTGCACGGTATATATGACTGCTTACTTTCATTTGAAGAAGATGTTGTCGGCGAGGGCATTATGCTTACCGGCATTCTACTTTGGATTGTATTTGTCATCATACTTTTCGTAGCAACCTTTAAGCTTGTTAATAAGGCATCTAGGCAGGATAGCGCCTTTTATGAAAGTGAGCCTACTTTTTCTCCGGTTCCGTAGGCTGATGAATGCATTTCCCTTCTTGCAGCCTACCTATTTCACCGG
Source organism: Candidatus Colinaster scatohippi (assembly GCA_018064805.1). GTDB lineage: Bacteria > Bacillota > Clostridia > Lachnospirales > Lachnospiraceae > Colinaster > Colinaster scatohippi. The sequence continues at coordinate 574 of JAGHUN010000084.1, read as the reverse complement.
TTCCGTAGGCTGATGAATGCATTTTCCTTCTTGCAGCCTACCCATTCACCAGTTCCGTAGGCTGATGAATGCATTTCCCTTCTTGCAGCCTACCTATTCACCAGTTCCGTAGGCTGATGAATGCATTTCCCTTCTTACAGCCTACCTATTCACCAGTTCCGTAGGCTAGAAATCATATTTCCCTTCTTGCAGCCTACATATTCATCATTTTCGTAGGCTAGAAATCATATTTCCCTTCTTACAGCCTACCCATTCAGCATTTCCGTAGGCTAGAAATCATATTTACCTTCTTGCAGCCTACCTATTCACCATTTCCGTAGGCTAGAAATCACATTTCCCTTCTTGCAGCCTACCCATTCACCGGTTCCGTAGGCTGATGAATGCATTTCCCTTCTTGCAGCCTACCAATTCATCATTTACGTAGGCTAGAAATAACATTTCCCATCTTGCAGCCTAAACATTAAAAAATTAAGTAGGCTATAAATAAAATATACCTACTTGCAGACTACCAAATAAGAATTTACGAAGAATAAACAAAACAAATAACAAAATTAAGCAAACATAAAAAAAAAAA
>JAGHUN010000061.1 GCA_018064805.1 Candidatus Colinaster scatohippi | reverse complement strand
ATAATAAGCCCTGCCTGAATATCTGTAATTCTGTAATTATAACCAAGGTTAACCTGCTCATAATACCATGGACCATCCGATTCACCCGCCATTAATGAAGTGTCTCTGGTGATTCCATGAGATCTGGCAAGCAGCAGCTTCTGATATAATTCCTCACTGTTAGTCATAACAGCTCCGCCTTCACCACCTGTTACAGTCTTCACCGGATGGAAGGAAAAAGTTGTCATATCAGCAATTGAGCCTACTCCTCTTCCATCATATACAGTTCCTATCGAATGCGCGCCATCTTCTATAAGTACAAGATTGTGCTTCTCACAGATTTGCTTCAACCTGTTAAGTTCTACTGCCTGTCCGGTATAATCTACTGCGACGACAGCCTTTGTTCTGTCTGTTATTTTCTCTTCTACAGCTGCCGGACTAATATTATATGTATCAGGATCAATATCCGCAAAAACAGGTGTGGCACCAACATAAAGGGCACAGTTTGCACTTGCCGCAAAGGTTATCGGAGTTGTAATCATCTCATCTCCTGCTTTAAGCCCTGCTGCCATAGCAGCAATATGAAGTGCAGCCGTTCCATTGGCACAGGCTACTGCATATTTTGCTCCGGTTATGTCACATAATTTTTTCTCAAGCTCTGTAATCTTAGGCCCACATGTCAGATAATCTGATTTTAGAACCTCTAAAACTGCATCATAGTCACTCTGATCAAGATACTGATGCCCATAATATATTTTCTTTTCTCTTACAGGCTTACCACCTTCGATTGCTGGAATATTCATCATTTACTCCTTGCTATTTATTAATTTTATACTTATCTCTGAATATACAATTATGGCAGTTTAGCATAGTAACCCATAATCTGTATTATTATAGCACAGAATACAAATATTCGCACACTGTTTATTGCTTCGTACTTACCCACATTTCATTAGCAAATGGCTATATTTTGCGAACATCATGGCAAAGAAAGAGCCGACTGAATAAACCAGTCGGCTCTTTATCTAAAATATACTCTTTTTTCGTATTTTGAACTTTACTACCTTCGTTCCACCATATTCATTGATTCCCCTAATCGTTACAGATGCAATTCCGGTAAATTTGTTTTTACTATAACTGCCTTCCACTATTTCAAAATCAGCAGAAGAAAAATCCGCATGATTCTTATCAGCCTTAAAGGTTATATCACTCTTGTCAATAATAATACCCTTTTCCGCATCCATCTCACTTCCACTGTAATACTTATCCTGAACATAAAAAGCAATTCCGCTTCCTATATTCTTATTGGCAGCTATTACCTTATACGGAATAACTGTCTTCAATCTGTCTGCCTCCAAGGAGCTGTAATTACCCTTTCCGGTTACTATTACATTAATTTTAGTTCCACTGACAGGCGAATCGCTTTTACCGACAATACTGTCCTTTGTCCTTGTTGAACCATCTGTCATAACAGCTATAGTCGCATATCTGTATTCCACATTGGAATTATAATCAGTTCCTGCAACCAGCCTACGCCCCATAACGTCCGATACGGTTATTTTGCTGAAGCACTTTCCTACCTTGGGTGAATAAATGACATCCGGCGCAGTTATATATGCCTGTTCGCGCAACAATCCGGGTATAATCTTATAATATCGCACTATTTTCCCCGTATAGTTTCCCTTTAATACAATCTGAATTGTAGGTGCTGATGTTATTCCCCTGCTATTACGGAAACCGGCATCACCCTCACCAAGACTATATATTTTTGTATTATTAACATATTTAAGTGTAAAATCCTTGCCCTCTGTCAGTCTAATCGGTTCTTTTGTTCCACTACTCTTTCTGGACTCAAAATCAACTATTACTGCAGGCTTTGCACCACTCTTACAATATTCAGTTTCAGCTTGATATACAATATTAAATCTGGTCTCCCCAAGATTGGCAACATTATACGGTATTATCCTAAAGGTTTTAACCAGTGTACCCGAATATCCATTAATACCATTAATGGTAATCTTACCGGTTCCGGCATTAATATTATTAGAATAGCTCACAGTATAATCGCCTGTTAATCCACCATCAGTACTCTTTTTCAATGTATATACATTATCGGGATTAACCTTATATGTAATATTTACCGACGGCTCTACAGCTTGTCCTGTATATACAACAGACGATACTCCATTCTCTCCTACTACAGCCTTTGCTTTGGCTATATCATATCCGGTAATTCTGAATGCCAGCCTCTTAATACCTGTATATGAACCTATACCGGTTATACACATCCGGGCAGTACCTATATATTTATTATCAGAATAGGTTATTGTGTAATCATATCCTTCCTTCAGTGTCTGTCCACCATATACCAGTGCAAAATCCTTTCCCTGTCTGATAAAATCACCGTTATATTCGTAATTTTTAAGATTTCTTACTGTGGCCTTATTTATATTTATAAGATTTTTACTGTATATCTGCATCTCGATAGTTCTGGTACCGGAATAGTTACCTTTTCCAACAATTACTATCGGATATGTTCCGGGCTTTGTATATGCCCCCTCCTTATCCTTATCAGGATATTCAAGAATAAAATCAGTATTGTTTTTTAACTGTATTTTCTCCCACTTTATATCCGGTATAGGAAGGATCTGCCTTCCGTTTTCAGTCTTATTAACAGAATCAATATTAGTAATTATATCCCAATCCGTTATTTCCTTTTTAGTGATTGTAAAATATACCGGCATCTGGTTCTCATAATTATTCTTTCCTACAATAATTACGCACGGAGCCTTGGTCTCATCGAATTCGGCATCACCCCTCATATATGTATAGGCTTTAAGATTGTTCTTATATATCAACGAATAATCCACACCTTCTTTAAGAAGGATATCGCCATCATACACTCTTACAACAGGTTTAATAACTTTTCCGGTATAATCATAGCATCCTAAGTCCTTAACCCACATCTTACCGGGTTCAGCAGGTCTCCATACTGCCAAAAGTTCCCACTGATTGTTAAATATCGTATTGGCAGAGACATATTCATCACCACGTATTCCCACCAGAGTGCTCCAACCCACAAAATAATATCCTTTTCGAGCATCAGGAATAGGCAGATTACCAACTGCCTCGCCCTGCTTAACTCTATAATATGAATATGCCTTACCGTCAATTGTCCCGCCATTTGCATTAAGTTTTAACATAGATGGCTCAATTAACAAATCGCATTTTGCATTATATCCATCCGCCTCAGCATGTATTGTTACGCGCTCCTGCTTAGTAAGCTCGCTTGACGCTGTAACCACTGCACTGTATTTATCCTCGCTTACAGCTATATCCACAATTTCCGGATTAGAAACCTTCCACTGAATGCTTCCCCTGATGACCGAATCTACCGGGCTTGTTGCAAGTTTAATTACGTTTTCATCTCCCGAGAAAATATTAAGTGTACCATCATCAAGAACTGCTCCGGAAGCATCCATAATGCTTATAGCCTCTGCATATTCAAATACTGTTACCTTTACCTCTGCAGTATGTCTTGAACATCTGGCTATAATTACTGCTTCACCTTTTCCGACAGCTTTAACATAGCCATTTTCATCAACAGTTGCTACATTTTCATCAGAACTCACAAAGGTTGTATATTTGGGATCAATACAATTTGCCGGATTATACTGAACTGTCAATTGCGCCACGCCGGTTATTGTACTGCTTTTACCAAGCCTAAGCTCCGTACGGTTAAGTGTAATATTCTCAAGAACAGGCGCATCTATATCCCATTCACTCCTAAGCTCAGGCATACACAGCCTGTCAATATCATAATTGGTTATATATCCCTCAGAAACTATACGTATAATATTATCGCCGTCAATCATAACAACAACAGGTGTTGATGATACAACATTTCTTCTCTCAATATATTTCAAATACTGATTGGCAATTCCAAAGTTATTACCACTTTCCGAAGTAATAAAATGTATTGTACCGTTTTTAGCATTTTCTTTTTCAAACAGCTTGATTTCCGCAACTGATGCTCCTCTGATTTCTATAGCATAAATATCTGCACAGCTTGCGGTTGCTGCTTTACTTCTTGAAATAAGCTCTATACTCTCCTTGCTCCTCTGGTCTTTTGTACCATAGAAAACCAAAAGCTTGGGTCTCTTCTCTGTCTCGTTAACCAGGGATGTATACTTTATACTATTATTGTTTATATCCTTAAAGATAAATTCCGGATTGACCACGTCAAGAAGTCTCTGTGGTGAATTATAGGATTTTTGAGCCATCGGATGTCTATTCATAAATGCATCCGTTAAATATGTATCGTTTCTCGGATGTCCAATGAAATCTATATCATTTTTAAGAAAAAAGTCGAATCGGAATCTGTCTGAACCGGTTGAATCCGAATCATTCCATGTGACATCCATGTTATACCATACGGGCGCATTTTCTAACTCTGAAAGACATACTATATTCCATGCATGACCTATCCTTGACCCAATAATATATCTACAGTCTATTCCTGCCTCCTTGCACAACCTGTAAAAAGCAGCAGAGTATCCCTGACAAACACATTTTCCCTTAACAAGAGCCGCATAGGAACCATGACTTACATCTGTACCATCACTCCCGTATACAATATTATTGACAAGATAGTCATTTATTGCAGTAACCTTTTCTAGTTCTGACTTACCGGCATTCCTAAGTCCAAGACTGCTTACAATCGCTTGAACCTTTATATCTACTTCCTTTTCCTGGGCGGCACTTGAAGTATATCTGGGGCTTACTGTATAAGTAAAATGTCCCTCGCTTCCACCAATTCCGGCAGACATTCCTATATAATTGGCCCTAAGGTATCCACCCTCTTTGGTTCCAACAGCAATATCATCGCTACATGCCAATTCAATAAGTTCTTTTAAATCATATTTCTGTGTAGTAGAAAAAGTAAAAACAGTCTGTCTGTCCCTAAGACATCCCTTAATATACAGAGCAGCGCTTTTTTCATCTGTATATATCTGAGTAGACTCAAGCATCAGCTCATCATCTGAATATGTGCCTTTGCCATAAAATAAACCATCATCAAAAGGCTTCAAATCATCGATAGAATAATCAGAAGCATAGTCATCATCAATATAATAAATTGTCTCTATATTGGAATTATTGTCATCAGATACTGCCTGATTGTCAGTCAAAGAATCTGCTTCCTTATCATCAGTTTCAGCCTCACAAGCGGCCTCCTCTGTCCCCTCTAAGGAACCGTCAACAGAATCAGTCGATGCCTCAGAATCACTTTCCCCCATTGATTCCGTCTCATCTGCAAACTCAGTATTTACCTCTTCAACCTGCCCAATCTCTTCGGCAAATGTGCCTAATGGCACTGACGAAATGAGCATTGTAGCAGCAAGAACAGCTGCCAGCAATCTGTTAGTAAACTTCATTAGTTTCCCCTAAAAAAGAGGCATCGCCAACTAGCGATACCTCAATGTCAATCACTACTTCTCAAGATCTATAGTCTTTAATAATTCCCTGATTTCTTCAACTGATAACCATTCTGTATTATTACCTGAACTGTATGAGAATCCTTCAGGAACCTTTTTACCTCCCGGGATAGGCTTCTGCTTATCACTCCATACCATCTGAGGATATACAATAAAATGCTTATCATATTCATAGGTTGTCATCGAATCTTCAACAGTAACCATTATTTCATGAAGCTTTTCACCTTCTCTGATACCAACCTCAGGCATCTCACATCCGGGCATCATTGCCTGTGCAAGATCAGTAATCTTAAAGGATGGAATCTTACTGATAAAGGTCTCACCGCCGTTAGCTTCTGCAAGTGCCTTAATTACAAGCTCAACTCCCTGCTCAAGGCTAATCCAGAATCTGGTCATTCTGTAATCTGTAATCGGAAGCTCGTTACCACCGTTCTTAATAATATTATTGAAGAATGGTATTACACTTCCTCTGCTTCCTGCAACATTACCATATCTTACTACAGAGAAATTAATATCATTGGTTCCTGAATAAGCATTAGCTGCAACGAAAAGCTTATCTGACACAAGCTTTGTTCCACCATATAGGTTAACCGGATTAACAGCCTTATCAGTTGAAAGCGCTACAACCTTTCTAACAGAGCCCGAATCAAGACATGCATCAATAACATTCATTGCACCATGAATATTAGTCTTAATTGCCTCGTTAGGATTATATTCACAGGCAGGAACCTGCTTAAGTGCTGCTGCATGTATTACATAATCAACACCGGTAAGAGCTCTCTGTAATCTTTCCTTATCCCTTACATCTCCAATGAAAAAACGAAGCTTATCTGCATATTCCTTCATTTCATTCTGCATAATGAACTGCTTAAATTCATCACGTGAATAAATGATTATTTTTTTAGGATTGTAATGTGTTAATACATATTTTGTAAAACACTTACCAAATGAACCTGTACCACCTGTAATTAAAATTGTCTTATTGTTAAGCATCTGTCTGCCTTTCTATATCTTGTTATTTTTCACTAAAACACACAAATTATACCACAACTACTTGTTTTCTGGCAATGTGATGAACTTATTCTCAGATAAATCATAATGTCCGCCCTTGAATAGCTTATGTTTCACTACCCACCAACCCGGAATCCATATACGCTGTTTCATTGCAGGGGATACCGAACCTATCATCCAGCAATTCTTCTCACAGTGCTTAACCTGGTTACGAACCTTAGCGGCCTGTTCTCCATTCCAAATCTCATCCCAAGTCTGATCATGAAGATTACCCATAGACATTTTCTCTGTAGAACCATTACAAGGAAGTACATTTCCATATGGATCCAGGAAGAAACCGTTAGTTCCCATCTCACACGGAAGCAGTCTTGGCTGATCATATATATAATTAATCAGTCCATGGTTAAAGTAGGCCCTTCCCCATTTCTTAGGGCTCTTACTCTGAAGAAGTTCATTTATAAGTTCTTCAAAAGCCTGACTAACCATATATTTGTCATCAATTTTATTATCCGTCTTACGGAAATAAAAACTATTATGGAGTGTTGCAGTCGCAAATTCCATATTTAAATCATTAGCCAAATGATAAAGAGGAACCAGATCCTTACAGTTCATATCCTGAACCGTCATTCCGAAGCCAACATCCTTATGCCCCATTTCGACAAGCTTCTGAAGCGTTCCATAACCTCTGTTAAATCCATCCGGAAGACCTCTGATTGCATTATTGGTCTCTTCAAGTCCCTCAATCGATATACGAATACCGATTTCCGGGAATCTCTCACACAATTCAATAATTCTGTCTGTAAAATATCCATTTGTCGAAATAACAATTCGAGGTGTTTTTTTATACAGAAGCTCTACTATATCACCTATATCCTTACGAATAAATGTCTCACCGCCGGTAATATTGGTAAATGCCATATCCGGCAGTTTTTCAAGTGTTACAAGATCTATTTCCTCTTCAGGTCTTGTAGGATCCTTAAAGCAGTCACACATATTACAGTGTGCATTACATCTGTATGTAATAATAATGGAACCATGCAGATTATTCTTTGGCATTATAACCTCCATCTATCTTAACCAACTCATTAACTATAATTAATATCTAATCAACTAATTATTATATACTATTAGATAACTTTTTTCCATATATTCAATATATTATGGTGCACACACGCAATATATTGTGGTAAAATACATTCTATGAAAAAGATTAGTATTGTTGTTCCATGTTACAACGAAGAAGAGACAATTACAAAATTTCATGATGCAATTCACAAGCTATGGGAAGATATAAATAATTACGAGCTTGAGTTACTATTTATTGATGACGGTTCATCAGATAAGACTTTGGAACTTATTCGTTCACTCGCACAGACTGATACTTCTGTCAGATATTCATCCTTCTCCCGTAATTTTGGCAAGGAGGCAGCCATTTTCTGTGGCCTTAAGCAGGCTACCGGCGATTCGGTTGTCGTAATTGACGCAGATTTACAGCATCCTGTTTCTACAATTACCGATATGATTGGCAAGTGGGAAGAAGGTTATGATGTAATTGAAGGTATAAAGTCTAACCGCGGTAAGGAATCAGTTTCTCATGGTCTTATGGCAAAGCTGTTCTATAAGCTAATCGGCAAAATGGTCGGTTTCGATATGAACAACTCTTCCGACTTCAAATTGATTGATCGTAAGGTAGTAGACGCACTTAATCATCTTGAAGAAAAAGTAACTTTTTTCCGTGCACTAACCTTCTGGGTTGGTTTCAAATCAACATATGTTGAATATGATGTACATGAGAGAGCCGGTGGTTCGACTAAATGGAACAGTCGTTCACTTATGAAATATGCGATATATAATCTTACATCTTTTTCTTATGCCCCTCTGTATTGTATATTATGGGTTGGTGCAATTGTAATATTCATAGGCTTCCTTTTAGGTATTGATGCCATTATCAGTTATATTCAGGGACAAGCAGTAGGTGGGTATCCTTCAATAGTCATTTTAATAATACTGTCAGTCGGAGCGATTATGACCAGCTTAGGAATTATTGCAGTATATATCGCCAGAATGTTTGAGGAAATTAAAGGTCGACCACGGTATATAGTCAGAGAGGATAAGTAAATATAACTTACCGACATATATGAATTAATAGTCAGTATATAAAAAGTCCATCATTTGATGGACTTTTTATATTTTAAGCTACCCTGTTTTGCATACAAAGTAAGCTTTTCTATCTACTCATTAACATCTGGTATTCAATATTTCTGTTCTCGGAGAAAAAGGCTTTGAGATCATCTGTACCATACTCTTTTCTTTTTTCAGCTTCAAGAACTATCCCGGGATGACACAATATTTCAACATATTTTTCGTTGGATGCAGCATATTTTTCCATTTTGGGAAGAATCCTATCCACTCGGTCTCTGTCCATTCTACCTGTCATAATCAGTCCCCAGAGACAACCATATTTGATACCGTGAGCCTTTAGAATCCTCTCTGCCCTGCCCGACAGCATATTAAGCAGAATATTTTTCACTATATTAATTAGCGGAAAGGTCCCCCTTACCCCCTTTGTATTTATGAACATCCATAAAGGTTCTCTTGATACCCTCACATAATCTGTCTTATCCAAAAGCTCCAGAGATTCAACCGCATCCATCATTGCATCAAACACAATCGGTATCATATGTGTATGCTGATGACTGTCAAGCCTAAGATTTACACCATCCGGCACATTGTCATATACTCTTTTAATCTGTGCTGCAATTTCTTCTGAAAGAAGCATACGAAGTCTCTTTTTTCCCGGAAGAAAAGATCTTATTAACAGCTTTCCCCAGGATGCATTCATCAGAATGCCTGATTCATCGCTTTTTGTAAAGGTGCAAGCGTTAAGCCTGGCAAGTGAAAAACCATCAACAAGATTAATATGAACTGAAATAAACGGTTTGCTATATATATCAGGCCAGTTTTTATTAAGATATTCCATAGCTTCATCAAAGCATCCCATATTAGGAACTATACTTATGCTATCAATCTTACCGGCCTTCATCAGTTCTACAAAACGTATGCAGTTATTCATCGATATACCATAATCATCTCCATGATAATCTAAAGTATACATTAGAACCTAACCTCTCCTTCATGCATAAGAAGTGAAATATTTACAATTGAATCTATCTGCTTCAAAGACTCAAGCAGCTCTTTTTCTTTTTTTGTTGATACTTCGATAATCATATCAAATCCATTCTTTTTAATATTTCTGGATTTAATTCTGGCATAGCTTGCATTATCATTAACATTTTTGATTATATCGGCTTCAACCGAATCATCCTTTGCATTAATGATAAGTAAATATGGCTTTTTATTACCCGGAAGATATTCCAATACAAAAATACCTATTGTAACTACAAGTGCTACAATAACCGCAATCTCAAAAAGACCGGCACCACAAATAATACCTTCACCAATACTCCAGAACAAGAAAAGTAAATCCATCGTATCCTTGACAGCAGTTCTGAATCTGACAATCGAAAGCGCACCAACCATACCAAGCGAAATAACTATACTGCTCTGCATTGCTATAATAATTCCTGCAGTAATAACAGAGATAACAGACATTGCTACATGAAAGCTTCTGTCATACATTGAACTTCTATTAACAAGTCTGTAAACAAAATAAATATACAGACCAATCGCAAATGTGATTAGTAATGTTACAAATACCTGACTTGTAGGCAAATCCGAACCTACAAATCCTTCAAGAACTGATTTTTTAATTGCGTCCGTAAAACTCATATTTAACCTCTCTATTTTCTATAGCATGTTTTGCATTCTACCATAATAATATTTAGAAAAAGCTGTCTTCTTCAAATTCACACCATCAAGTACTTCCTTTATATAATCCGGAAGAA